>CAZTJA010000062.1:0-18018 GCA_964613745.1 uncultured Syntrophaceae bacterium | reverse complement strand
TACGACAATTCCCAACCTGTGCAGGCATTCGATCATTGCAGCGGTCACGTTCGCATCGAGAAAATTCCTGATGACGGATTTTCCTTCGGCCAGAGAAGCAAACAGCAAGACTCTATGCGAGAGGGACTTATCTCCCGGGAGAATGACGGATCCACTCAACTTTTTTGTAGGTCTTACTTTCAACGTTGATGATCTCAATGAGGGTGGCTCTCCCATCAATTTAGTTTACTGCGACAGCTCTTGATTCCCGAAAGCATGATCCTCAGCTCGTCGTAATCTTTGGATTCAAGCAGGGTGGATAGCCGTTTCATCTTTGTCTCCGCTACTGACAGCATGCCGAGAATGTTATCTCTGTTGGCAACAAGAATGTCCATCATCATGTCCAGATCACCTGCGGCAACCCTACTCGTATCCCGGAACCCACCGGCGGCAAGAGTCCAAATCTCCGGTAATTCATGCCCCGTATCATCTGCAACGGCTACCAGTGTTGATGCCATCATGTAAGGCAAGTGGCTGATGCAACCGACCGAACGATCATGATCTTCAGCATTCATGAACACGGGATTTGCTCCTGCGGAAAGGATCAGTTGTACAACGGTATCCACGGAATCTTCGTCACATTTTGTGGTGGGAACCACTACCCAAGATCTGTTTCGATACAGATTTTCATCCGCTTCGACTAATCCCGATTTTTCTTTCCCGCACATTGGATGACCGCCTACTGCTCGGGTTATCCCCGAACAGGATTCCATAGCTTTAACGATGCCTCTTTTTACGCTGCCCAAATCGGTGACGATGGTGTGCGGTTCGTAATAACTTTTGTACTGCTCAATCCGGTCCTCGATGCTGAGAACAGGCACGGCGAAAACGACGATATCCGATTTCGGCAATATTTCTCCCGGTTCCATACCGGCGATATGAGCTGCATGTTTTTCTATTGCCGATTCGGCGGTTTCGTTTCTCCTCACAAGACCCCGAACCTGTTTGCATGCTCGAGAGTGCATAAGAGCCATTCCAAGGCTGCCGCCCATGAGTCCCATGCCGACGATTGTGACTACGCTGTCCTTCAAAAGCATAATTGCTTCTCTTTTTCGATTTTTGTCTACAGGCTTCTTCCAACCGCTTCGGCAACGGGCCTGAGCTGATTCATAAGTTCCTCAAACTCTTCAGGGGTAAGGCTCTGTGCGCCATCGGACATGGCATTTTCAGGATCGGGATGGACTTCTATGATGAGACCGTCCGCTCCGGCAGCGATTGCCGCCTTACTTACCGCAGCAACGTACTCTCGCTTGCCGGTGCCGTGACTCGGATCCACTACTACAGGCAAGTGGCTCAGTGATTTCAGAACAGGAATGGCATTAATGTCCAGTGTGTTCCGGGTGTACGTTTCGAAGGTGCGTATGCCTCGTTCGCACAGAATGACTCTGGGATTATTGTGGCTTAGGACGTACTCAGCGGCATTGAGGAATTCTTCTATGGTGCTGGAAAGGCCGCGTTTGAGCAGCACCGGTTTGTGCGATGCACCCACCGCATTGAGGAGAGCGAAATTCTGCATGTTCCTCGCACCAACCTGAAGCACATCTGCGTATTGGGCTACAATGGAAACCTGTTCAGGAGTAGTGACTTCGGTGACAACGGCCATCCCCGCCATATCACGGGCTTCGGCAAGCATCTTAAGACCTTCTTCACCCAGGCCCTGGAAACTGTACGGTGAAGTTCTCGGCTTGAACGCTCCGCCCCTCAGAGCAACTGCACCGGCTTTTTTCACTGCAAGGGCCGACTTGATGATCTGTTCTCTGCTTTCGACGGCACACGGCCCCGCCATTATGATGATTTTCTTGTCACCAATATGCGAACCATCTATGGAGAAAACAGTATTATCCTTCTTGAAATCCCGACTGGCCAGTTTAAAAGGCCCGAGCAGAGGGACAACTCGTTCAACGCCTTCGAGGGATTCGAATGTGGAAGTTTCCACATGACTGTTGTCCCCAACGACGCCGATTATTGTTCGAATTTTGCCTCGGGATAGATGAGCCTTTAGGCCAAGCTTGTCAATTTTGGACAGCACCTTGGCAACTTGGCCCTCCTTTGCCTCTCTTTTCATCACTACTACCATCACGTTTCTCCTTGGAAAAAAGCAAAAAAAAATGCGGAGCGCTTGCTCCGCATTCTTAAGTTTTTTTATGGTGTTCAGTCGATCAGCAGAGCGAGCGCGTCCCTTCCAAGGTATTAAAATAATACCAGAAATAATAACGGGCTTCGCTGAACTGAACTTCTGTAAACATTCTAAGAGTAAACCTCAGTAGCGGTATTGTTTCACCATGGACGGATTTAGTCAAGTGGTTTTAGTCCGCATCGAGCAATCTATTGAATTCCTCTCTTTATCCATTTAGAAAACATGGTCATAGGATGACTGATTCGGGAGATACAATGAACGACGACAAACTTTCTTTGTTACGAATGAATATAGACGAGCTGGATTTGCAACTCTTGTCCTTGTTGAATAAGCGCATGAGCGTCTCCCAGGAAATCGGAGACATCAAGAAACGGGAAAAACGAGAAACACTTGATGCCTGTAGAGAAGAAGCGGTTCTTAATCATTTGATCAACAAGAACAATGGTCCGCTCTTGAATACTACCCTGAAGGCCATCTATCGAGAAATCTTCTCCGGTTCACGATCGCTGCAGCGGCCGATTAAAGTTGCCTATCTCGGGCCTGCCGGAACATTTTCACATCACGCGGCAACGGTGAAATTCGGCGATTCATCTGATCTGGTCGCCTGCAATTCCATAGAAGATGTGTTCTTGTTGGTGTCCCAGGATGCGGTAACCTATGGGATCGTTCCCATTGAAAACAGCATAGAGGGATCCGTGAGGGAAACCATGGACTCCCTAATGAATTCTTCAGCTCAAATTTGCGGCGAATTCATGATTAAGATTTCGCACGATCTGATGAGTAAGACAGGGAAATCGGATACAATTTCCCGTATCACGTCTCATCCGCAAGCACTGGCTCAATGTAGGAAAACGCTTGCCGGATTTTTCCCCGGAATTCCTCAAATCGAATCGGAAAGCACTGCTGTTGCAGGCAGAAAAGCGCTGGATGATCCCACCATCGCGGTAATAGGCAGCGAGTCATTGGGCAAAATGTTGGGTTTAATTCCGATACGAAAAAACGTACAGGACCGGGCCGACAATTTCACTCGTTTTTTCATGCTGAGCAGCCTTGACGCTCCAAAAACCGGAAATGACAAAACTTCGATTGTATTCTGGACGGATGATAGACCGGGGGCTCTCTATTCCATTCTCAAGGAATTTGCTGAAGGCAATATCAACTTGACTCGGATTGAATCAAGACCGGACAAGGGTGCGCTTTTGTGGAAATATGCCTTTTTTCTGGACTTTGAGGGGCATCGTCAAGATGAAAACATAGAACGGTGCTTAGAAGTGGTTTCTAAAAAAACTGCAATGCTGAAAGTACTGGGATCTTATCCGTTGTGCGTATCCGTAGCTTGATTCACATCCCCAGAAGTTTTGCCGGGATTTTTCTTGATTCCGATGAGGTTGCTTTTTCGCAACAAGAAATACCCGAGAGCAAGGGCCAGCATGAGCAATCCCATATCAAGCAATGTTATCGAGGTTAGTTTCTTGTAATCCATGGTGATGATTTTCCGGGCTATAGCTATCATTGCAACGAGCACCACGATTTCGACCCGGATCACATTTTCATAATAGTAGGTTTGAATAGTCTCCAGAAGTTCCAACCCGATGAGTATCAACATGAACATGCCGAATATTTCGAGAAGTTCTTCGATTTCCAGCAAGGGTCCTGGGGGATTGACGATATCCGCAACCAGCAGCAGGCCCAGTTCAATCGTAGAAAGTGCCACAACTATGACCATGAACACGATGAGCGAGACAATTATTATTTCTTCAAATCTGTGAACAAACTTCTGCAGTTTCATAGGTATGCAACTCAATTGAATTCTGAAAGATGGTGCCGATGAACCTCATATATACCATTGAATTGACGTTGGTTCATTAAAATAGCATACCGGCCGGCGACACTGCACTAAGGGAGTTTCGTTCCCGGTATCAGGTCGGATCGACCATTTTTCAAATGTGTTATTAGGACATTAATCCGCTCTTACTCTGTAATTAAATCGATAAATGTATTAAAATTCTTCATCTTTTAGACTGTTTCCGTAATCGGAGCTTTCATGCCGATCCACATACCTGCTTTGCTCTCTCTTATTCTGGTACTGTCTATTGGGGGATGCGCTGAAAAAGTGGACAAGAAACCGCCTCCTCCGCCCATCAAAGTTGGAGTGGTAACCATCAAGAAAGGGGTCATTGAAAAAACGCTCGATATTTCCGGTGGACTCAGTTTCATCGCAAATACAACGGTTTCATCGGAAGTAGCCGCCCAGGTAAAATCGATAGAGGTGGTTGACGGCCAGAAAGTGCAAGAAGGCCAAACCTTGCTGATTTTCGATGAAACAAAGATTCGAGAGACCGCAAACCAGGCTCTTGCCAACCTTCAAAAGAATCAGGCACTTCTCGCGTTCAGCAAGACTGAATGGGAAAAGAATCACGAATTGTTCAAGTCCCATGCGATCAGTCAAACTCAGTATGATCAGAAACTCTCGGTTTACCAGAACGCACTTGCTCAGGTTGAAGCCGATAAAGCAGCACTCGCCAAAGCGAATACCGACTTGAACAAGACCCAAGTTCTTTCTCCCATAACCGGCCTCGTTGCAAACCGCCATGTGGAAAAGGGAGACTGGGTAGCAGAGGGTGGTAAATTGTTCGTGATTTCTGATTATTCACGAATGTACCTCGAAGCATTCCTGTCGGATATCGATGTGGGCAAACTGAATGTTCAGAAGATAGTTACCGAGGGAATTGACGGTCAAGTCACGGTAGATTCATATCCTGACCGAGTTTATCGAGGGAAACTCACCTACATTCAGCCTATTGCGAATCAAGGGCGTCTGTTTCAAGTAAGATTCTATCTCAATAATCCGGACATGAGCCTGCTGCAGGGAATGTTCGCACGGGGCAAAATCGTATATCAGGTGATTCGCGACGTGCCGCGTGTACCTCTTGCGGCCTTGCTCGAACAGGTTCGCGAAAACGAGACGAATACCGTTTTTTTAGTCGATCAGAATGGAAAGGCTGAATTGGCAAGGGTCAAAATAGGTAATACCGATCCTGTTTACGCTGAAATCGTCGAGGGTATCGTCCCTGGAAGCATCGTCGTGACTCAGGGCAAGGAGATTCTGAACTCAGGACAACCGTTGAAGACTACGAATTTGGATGATGAAACGAGATCACCGGACGCAAAGACCGGCGGCGCGAAATGACTCCATTTCCCGGCATCTACATTTTGAAAACCAAGAATGACATCTCATTGCGAGTAGTGCTCGCTTCAGGATGCAAACATAACGGCGGAAATCGGTATGTGATCATGTCTTTGTGACACGCTGGTCAATCGTCTGACATTCAGTTGTTCGCACCTTGGACACTTGCTAAAATGGAGGTGAGAAATATAGCCGCATTTGCTGCACAGAAAACCATCTTCGTTCGACATTTCGGCAAAGGGAATATGAAAATTCCTCTTTCCTAGACGCATTCTGATACGTTTTCTCATATCCGATCGCGAAAGATGCCCACCATAGTAGAGCTTAATATAAACTTTCTCGAGCTGTTTGAGTGAGAGATGATATTTCTCCATGAGGTCTTCATCGGCCGCTTCACTCTTCAGATCGTGAAGGATCCTATTCACGTTTATCAACTTAACGGTCTTCGTAATCACAAATTTCTTTGTTTTCATGCGCCATCTCCCGGACGAGCACATTATAACAAACTGTAGCTGGTTATTGCAATCTATATAGGAGTTTATTCTAAATCTCTAACATACAACATTAGCTTTGTTGAGCTCAATTGAATTTGACTCTGGGCTGAGTTACAATGAACTCGACATACAAACGGGGTTATTAAATGACTGAAAATATTAGACCATTGCGAACACAGCACGACCTGATCGACACATATCCTGCCTCAGATGATGGATTAACTTTTAAAAGAGTTTTCACGAAAGCCGGCACGGATCCTTTGCAGAATTGCGAATGGCAGCGACGATCAGCCATGATCAGAAATGATAAAGGACAGATTATTTTTGAACAGAACGACGTTGAAGCCCCGTCATTTTGGTCGGACATGGCCATCAATGTAGTCGTATCGAAATACTTCAGAGGAGTTCCGGGGACTCCGGACCGAGAAAACAGCATCAAGGGTCTGATCTCCAGGGTGGTGCTGACAATAAAAAATTGGGGTGTAGATCAGCGATACTTTCAATCCGAGGAACAGGCTGAAATTTTCAGCGATGAGCTGGCGTATCTTCTTCTGCATCAGATGGCATCATTTAACAGTCCCGTTTGGTTTAATGTGGGTGTGATGGAAAACCCTCAGTGCTCTGCATGTTTCATCCTGAACGTAGAAGACACTATGGAATCTATTCTCAATTGGTATGCTCAGGAGGGAATGATTTTCAAGGGGGGCTCCGGAGCCGGGATTAACATATCCAGCTTGCGGGCTTCCAACGAATCTTTGGCCGGAGGAGGAACAGCTTCCGGACCCATTTCATTCATGAAGGCCGCAGATGCGTCGGCCGGTGTCATCAAGTCCGGGGGAAAAACGAGAAGAGCGGCAAAGATGGTCATAATGGACATTGATCATCCGGACATTTTGCCCTTCATCACATGCAAGGCGACGGAGGAGCGTAAGGCCCATGCCCTCATCAAAGCCGGCTACGACGGATCACTCGATGGTGAAGCATATTCAACGGTGGCTTTCCAAAATGCGAATCATTCCGTTCGCGTCACCGACGAATTCATGGAAGCCGATCGCCAAGATTTACCATGGCATACTCGTTTCCGGATTTCAGGTGAAGCATCAGGAGAATACAAGGCGCGTGAACTTATGCGGGAGATGGCGAAAGCCACCCATGCCTGCGGTGATCCCGGCATCCAATTCCATACGACCATTAACAAGTATCATACCTGCCCGGCAAATGGGCCTATAAACGCATCGAATCCGTGTTCGGAATATATGCACGTGGACAACTCCGCGTGTAATCTTTCCTCATTAAAACTTACGTCTTTTCTCAATGGACAGGGATTCAGGTCCGATCTTTTCAGACATGCCGTAGACATCATGATCACAGCTCAGGAAATTCTTGTGGACAAAGCGGGATATCCAAATCAAGAGATTGGCCGAAACTCCGCCAACCTACGTGCTTTGGGATTGGGATTTGCCGATCTCGGAGCCTTGCTGATGTCATTGGGTCTGCCGTATGACTCGGATGCCGGCCGATCATGGGCATCGGTATTAACCGCCATGATGACGGGTGAAGCATATCTTCAGTCATCAAGAATAGCACGCCATCGAGGAACTTTCGCCGATTATCCCCAGAACCGTGACGCGATGCTCCGAGTTATGCGAATGCATCGCAAAAATTTGCAGCATATTGCTTTGCTCGATATTCCCGAGGCTCTGTCGGCCGAAGTATCGCATTTGTGGGATGAAGTAATTCGCTCAGGTGAATCTCATGGCTACAGGAATTGTCAGGTGACGGTGCTGGCTCCAACGGGAACTGTTGCCTTCATGATGGACTGCGACACCACGGGAGTCGAACCTGAACTCGCTCTGGTGAAATTCAAGAATCTCTCCGGTGGAGGTCGATTACGAATCGTAAACAGGACGGTGGCAAAAGCACTGGAAAAGCTTGAATACCCACCCATGTTGATTCCTCAGATAATCGAAAAAATTGAAGAAAACGGCACTATTGAAGGTATCGGCGAAGTGCAGGAAGAACATTTGGCTGTTTTTGACTGCTCATTCAAGCCGCTCAACGGACAAAGAAGTATTTCCGTCAAGGGTCATTTGCGAATGATGGCGGCAGTGCAGCCTTTTCTCTCGGGAGCCATCTCTAAGACGGTGAATGTTGCAGCGGATACAACGGTTGAACAAATTGAGGAGATTTTCAGGCTTGCGTGGCGTCTCGGATTAAAATCCGTAGCCATATACCGGGACGGGTGCAAAGCAATGCAACCATTGGGACTTTCAGAGGAAACCGAGACTCTCCCGAGACCCGAACCGGTAAGAAGAAGATTGCCCGTGAACTGTAAAAGCGTCAGGCATAAATTCGATGTCGGAGGACTCAAAGGCTACTTGCATGTGGGCTTTTACGATGATGAGAAGGTCGGAGAGATCTTCGTGCGAATAGCCAAGGAAGGCAGCACCATTTCAGGTCTAATGGACACGGTAGCCACTTTAACGTCCATTGCTCTGCAATACGGTGTTCCTCTTGAAGCACTCGTCAGCAAGTTCAGCCATGTCCGATTTGAACCATCCGGTTTTACCGGAAATTCGGATATTCCCATTGCAAAATCACTAACCGATTACATATTCCGATTCCTCGGGATTAAGTATCTTTCCCCGGAGCAACAGGAAATCGCCGGACTTTTGCAACTGAATCATGCTTCGGACACTGAAACGGCTTTCTCAAAGAAATCTCATAACTCAACGGCTGAAATCTCGCACAATTCCCTGTTCAAGTTGCAAACCGATGCGCCCGCATGTTCGGATTGCGGTTCCCTAATGGTCCGCAACGGTTCATGCTATAAATGCCTGAACTGTGGCGGCACGAGCGGCTGCTCGTGATTTCCGGCATAGATATTGTTGATTAATTGACGCTGTAAGTTCCAGGTGCTACATTTTCGCGCACCCAAAATCGAATCGGAGTGACCTCATGACCATGCACGATGAAGTGAACCAAATTGCCCAACTGGCCCGCTCGGCTTCAAATAATGCTTCTAGAATGTCCATGAAACTCAAAGAGAAGATGCTCCTCGATATCGCACGAGCACTCCGCGAGAACAAAGCCCTTCTTCAAGCGGAGAACGAAAAGGATTTGAAGGCAGGAAAAGAAAAGGGGCTTTCGTCGGCAATGCTGGACAGACTCACTTTGTCGGACAAGGTGATAGAGCAAACGGCTTCCGGAATCGAAGAGATAGCCGCATTTCCAGACCCGGTGGGAGAAATAGTCAAAATGTGGATCCGTCCGAACGGCATGCGGGTGGGTAAGATGAGAATCCCGTTGGGTGTTGTTGGAATCATTTATGAATCCAGACCGAACGTTACTGCGGATGCGGGAGCCCTATGCCTGAAATCCGGAAATGCCGTAATTTTGCGTGGAGGGTCCGAAGCATTTAATTCGAGCTTGGCCATAGTCGACCTTTTCAAGAAGGTCTTGCGTGAAAATCAGGTAGACGAAAACATGGTCAACTTGCTTCCTACAACGGATAGAGATGCAGTTTTGCACATGCTTAAACTGGAAGACTACATTGATCTCATTATTCCTCGGGGCGGCGAGGAACTTATTCGATTCGTGGCGGAAAATTCGAGAATTCCCGTTATTAAGCATTACAAAGGCGTCTGTCACATGTACATCGATGAAGCCGCAGACATCGAAATGGGAGTGAAGCTTGCCGTTAACTCCAAGGCTCAAAGGCCGGGCGTATGTAATGCAATGGAAACCTTGCTGGTGCACAAGAATATTGCTTCAAATTATTTGCCGAAAGCCGCCGAGGCGCTCATGGCTGCGGGAGTCGAACTGAGAGGATGTGAACGTTCAAGATCCCTTGTAAACTCGATGAAACCTGCAACCGAAGAAGATTGGTATGCGGAATATCTGGACCTAATTTTGGCAGTGAGAATCGTAGATACTATGGATGAAGCAATCGACCACATAAGAAAATACGGATCGATGCACACGGAATCTATAATCACAAAGGATTACAATGCTTCACAGCAGTTTATTCGAGATGTGAATTCGTCTTCGGTAATTGTCAATGCAGCAACACGAATGAGCGATGGATATGTGTACGGACTCGGAGCGGAAATCGGAATAAGTACCACCAAAATACATTCTTACGGTCCTATGGGAGTGGAAGATCTTACGACAACGAAATTCATCGTTCTTGGTGAAGGTCAGATTCGAGAATAGAAAAGGCACAATCACATTGTCTGAAATCAAGAGCACCATTGAATTGATGATGGAACGTACGCGTGGCATGCGTATGTCCGAAGCTGAACGAAATGAAGTAAAACATAAAGAATTGCGCCAAAAAGCAGCGGGGCTGCGGCTCAGACTTTTGGGCGATCCCACCAGAATAGATGAAACGATGCAGTCCCTTGAACAGGAATTAGCCGACGACAGACCGTTCATAAATCAGTATCTCTGGGAAGTAATTTTTAGTGAATTGCCAACTGATGAAAAAGTATTCAAGCACATCGATGTTATGGAAAAAATTGCCCAAACCGGCACGCAGACATCACTGGTATCCGATTTGAAAAAACGCCTGAAAGAACTCTTCAAAGAAAGTGTTACGGACAAAAAGAAAATCCTCAACAGAGAGCGTAAAAAGTTAGCTGCAATAGGAATTTCAGGAACGGCGGTAATGCCTAAAATGCCGGGGAAAATGGATGTTGAGAATGAGGTTCGGGGAATAGTCGACAATATAAAGTCCAAATTCCCAATATAAAAGCCGAGGTCCATTCTTGCCGTTTGATTTCCGAACATTTCCACCGTTTAGATAAGAGCATGAAAATAGCCGTAGCATTCAGCGGAGGAGTAGACAGCACGGTCACCGCCCTACTCCTCATGGAGCAGAATTGTGAAGTGCTACCCATCCATATGCTGTTGCATGACGACCACGAAAAACATGTGCAACAGGCGGAAAAAGCTGCACATGAGCTGAATTTGTCCTTAACTGTCGTCGATTTCAGGTCCTACTTTTCGGATCACGTGATTACCCCCTTTTTGACTCACTACCGGCAGGGACTTACACCTTCACCTTGTCCTTCATGCAACAAAATCATCAAGAGTCGATTGCTTTGGCGGCATGCCCATGAATGCGGATGCGAAAGAGTGGCAACCGGTCATTATGCTGGCATTGTAGAACAGGGTACAACTTTAATGATTCGCAAAGGCATTGATTTGAGCAAAGATCAGTCCTACTTCCTTGCGCTTTTATCATCAGAGGAATTGAAGAAAATGATGTTTCCTTTGAGCGAGTTGACGAAAGCGGAAGTCCGGGAGGTTGCTCGAAGAAGAGGCTTATCCGTGTACGACCGCAGTGAATCCCAGGAATTGTGTTTTGTTGCAGAACGCGATTACAGATTATTTTTGAGAAAGCACAACATCGTAGATTTGCCCGGCAGTATTGTGGACGTTTCAGGAAATAAACTTGGTTCACATAAAGGAATTTCACATTACACCGTAGGACAAAGAAGGGGTTTAGGAATCTGCGGTGAACGACCGCGGTATGTGGTGGAAATAAAGCCTGAAACCAATACGGTTGTAGTTGGGTTCCGAGAAGAAACGTTTGGAGATCGGCTGGCGGTCAAGATGATGAATGTTCACGATCCCAAAATTCTTGAGCACAATCCAAACTTGAAAGTGAAAATTCGATCGACTGCTCGCGAAGTGGGATGTGTTTTGCAGACCATCGATGATGGAATTTACATCTTTCAGATGGAAGAAGCTCGATCTGCAATTGCTCCAGGGCAATTGGCGGCGTTTTACCTGGACGATGTCGTCGTCGCCGGTGGTTGGATTGTGAAGCTCTTGGTCCGGTAAATTACCTATTTCGTGCCATAGGTGTGTCACCACAGCACGGCTTCCGAAAGATAATCCAGGTGCACATTTTCGCCAATTCCGACGTTTCGACTGATTGCAAGAAACTCGGAACGACGATAAACTTTAAACGAGGACATTTCTCATGACTAAACTTCTCACGCTCGCATTCGAAAAAGCATCAGAACTTTCTGAAGAACTCCAGGATCAACTCGCACAAGAGATGCTGGAAGAAATTGAATGGGAAGCCCGATGGGATGATACTTTAGAATCATCACAGGGGAAATTGGAGAAGTTAGCGGAAAAAGCACTGCGAGAGTATGAATCCGGAAAGACCCACGAGATGGGATTTGACGATCTGTGAGGTCTCAGCTTATTCCCTCCTTTATTTCTTGCTTCGGAAACTACCCGCCCGAATCCAACGACTTGCCCGCAAAAATTATCGGCTATGGAAGGACAATCCTTCCCATCCCAGCGTCCAATTCAAGCTTATTGGCAATCGTGTGCCCGTGTACTCTGTTCGTGTAGGCATAGGATGGCGTGCTTTAGGTTTGAAGGTGGAGGATGCGATGGTATGGTTCTGGATAGGCTCTCATTCTGAATATGAAGTGGTCATAGGAGAACTGTAGTTTCAGAATTTATTCATCACGTTTGAACACTACAGTGAAGCCGGACTTGCGGATGAAAAATCATTCTCCTCAAGAATTGCTTGTCCGGATCAACAATTCACCAAAACTGCCGAACCATCGAAGGTACTATCCTCAGCCCTGATTTGGAATCTCGCGTCGCTAATCTAAAAGACAAACACCATGGGTTTTTGCTACAATGCCGACAATCCCATTTTGGACGGAAAGAAATGACACCTGTTTGGAAAGCAGCTTTCGAGGAATTCAAGAGTGGTAGACCCTTTGTTCTTGCGGTCATATTGTCGGTAGCCGGCTCCACACCGCGACACGTCGGCACGAGATTTCTCATCAAGAAAGACGGCACGACTGTGGGAACCATAGGTGGAGGAAAATTTGAATCGGAAGTAGTACATTCCGCCATTGATGCTCTTAGCTCGGGTCGTTCCAGCCGGGTTTTTTTCACGTTTAGAGGCCATGATGCGGATTCATTGGAAATGATCTGTGGTGGGGAGGCCGAAGTATTGGTTGAATACTTTTCCCCTTCGCACACTGAAAATGAAATACTGTTGACGGAAATTGCCGACCCCAAGCGAAACAGAATTTCGGCTCATCTGCTCACGAATATAGATATTCCAGTGGGGGAGTCAAAGTCAGGCTGTTTTTCGCATGTGTTTCTCGATGGAGATGGGGGCAAAGTCGGGGCATTCGAAGGTGACGCATCAGCAATAAAATGTATTCCTCCAATGTCCAATTTGAGTTCCGCCCAGTTTTTGACCGTTGACGGTTCAAAGGAGGTCTTCCTCGAATATTATCATCCTGCGGGAACCGCATACATATTCGGAGCCGGTCACGTAGGTGTTGCAGTCGCTAAGATAACAAAATTCGTGAACTTCAAGACCGTTCTCATTGATGACAGACCCGAATTCGCAAATGAGCTAAGAGTTCCGGAAGCGGATACCGTGATCGCTCAAGATTTCGATTCTATTTTCGATAAGTTGGCTATAAACGAAGACTCTTATATCGTGATAGTTACGAGAGGGCATTCACACGACAAGGTCGTTTTAGGCAAGGCTCTTAAAACGAGTGCAGGTTATATCGGAATGATCGGATCTCGCCGCAAAACAGCACTCATATTCGATGCACTTCTCAAAGAAGGTATAACCGCCTCGGAGATCCAGAGAGTGAAAGCTCCCATCGGTTTACCGATCGGCGGCGAAACTCCCGAAGAGATAGCAATTTCAATAGTGGCTCAGTTAATAGAATTCAGAACTGAAAAGAAAAAGTTGTCCAAACAGGGACCGAGTATGTGCCCTGCTTAGGTCTTCTTTGGTGGAGAATTATGCTCAATAACAAAAAGGTGGCTGTGGTTTTGCCCGCTTACAATGCAGCACAAACGCTTGAGAAGACCGTAAGTGAATTGGACTTGCAAGTTGTTGACGAAGTGTTGTTGGTCGATGATTTCAGCAAAGATGAAACCGTTGCTCTGGCAAAACAGTTGAATATTCGAGCATTCTTACATGACAGAAATTACGGCTACGGCCGAAATCAGAAAACGTGCTACACGGAAGCACTAAAAACCGGAGCCGACATCGTGGTGATGCTCCACCCTGATTACCAATATTCACCCAAACTTGTACCCGCTATGGCGGCGATGATCGCTTCGGGAGAGTACGACGTGGTGTTGGGATCCCGAATCTTAGGCGGCAAGGCCAGAACAGGTGGGATGCCGATCTACAAATATTTTTTCAACCGCTGCCTGACACTCGTACAAAATATGTTGCTTGGTTCCAAATTGTCTGAATTTCACACGGGTTTCCGAGCATTTTCGAGGCGAGTGCTGGAAGAATTGCCTTTGCAGGTGAATTCGGATGATTTTGTCTTTGACAACGAAATGTTGACTCAGGCCGTGTTTTTTGATTTCCGAGTGGGAGAAGTGTCATGTCCCACCCGATATTTCCCGGAGGCTTCGTCCATCAACTTCCAGAGGTCAGTGGTGTACGGTCTTGGAGTGCTGTGGACATCTCTCCGCTTTCGTTTGCAAAAAATGGGGATTTCTCAATACAAGATTTTCGATAATTCGAAATTCTCAGGATTGAGCAATTACTACTCCGAAGTAAAATAGCATCAGCCTACCAGGGGCACTCTCATAATCAATTCAATGGCTTTGCGAGCAGTGTGAGCCAATTCAGGTTTCTCTCTTTCGAGCGAAATCAACTGCCTCAGATGATCGGCGGTTCGCAACGTGAGCATTGCCAAGTCGCCTTCATCCGCTGAGACATGGGTCGTAAGCTCATCCCACTCAATATCCTGAGCCCACAAGAATGTCGATGTAGCCGGCCAGAACATCAGAGGAGGAACATCGAACCCCTGATCTACCATGTAATGGGCAATGGGCTTGAGTTTGGCAATCATTCCCTTAAATTTGTTCCACAGTTTGCGAGTTCGATCCCAGGCCTCTCTGCTGATGACTATATCTTTATCCTTGTCTATAACGAACGGTGAAATAAGTGCTGCCAATTCATCCGGCTGCAGCCCGTCAAACTGACCTTCGCGAATGAGTTCCGCGATGATAAGCGGGTGATCGAGTCGAAGCTGAGCGGCCCAGCGTCCGTCATAGGTAGGAATTCCCTTGTCATCCACATACTCTAATTCCTGAAGTAATCTCACATGTTTCTGAAATTCATTCTGAAGATTGAAAGTCACTCGCTTCGCTCTCTTGGGATTTTCCCGAAATGCAGCGAAAGACCTGCTCAAGAGTTCATCTATGGACTTCCTGTCGTGGGATAATAAAAGATTCAGGGTCATCGAAAAATTGACGGTGATCCTAGATTCCAGAGGCTCAGGTTTCGATGTAAAGAGCGTCTTGAGAAGTGGAATGTCCACGAACTTTCCGGGAACTATGAGGACGTAACCGGCATTATCCATACCGCGCCTTCCGGCCCGACCTGTCATTTGGTGGAGATCCGTGGCGGTAATGTCGACAAAATTGCTGCCGTTAAAGCGATCACTTTGGAGGATAACAACGGTTCTCGCAGGAAAGTTTACGCCGGCTGCAACGGTGGAGGTTGAAAAAATGACATCGAGAAAACCTGCCTGCATGGTCTTTTCAATGAGTAAACGCCAACTAGGCAATTGGCCCGCATGATGAGACCCTGCCCTGCATGAGAGAAGTTTTCCAAGTTGACGTTGGTTGCGCAACTCCGGATAGGGTTCAACGTATTCACGTACGAGGTCCGCAAAACCGTCTTCGAGCGGGTGTTTGGGACAAGGCGGCAGATTTTCCAGGGCACGATCACAATCCGAACGGGATTTGAGAAAGATTATTGCGGGGGTGAGATTCAGTTCCCTTAAATCTGAAATCAACTCACCAAAATCGACCTTCTTAGAATCATCGTATCTTCTTTTACTTCGCTGCTCTTTTACGTATTCAATGACCGGTTGATATAAACGGCCATTCTTGAAAAACGGCATTACATCTCCACCGGGTCCGCGAAACAGTACATGGAGCGGCACTGGACGATCTTCGGAACGAACTACCCTGAAATCCGAAGCTCTCAACTGACTGAGCCATTGGGCTATTCTATCGGCGTTGGATATGGTAGCAGACAAAAGCAGAAGGCGAACCCTGCTCGGGAGGTATATTAGAACCTCTTCCCAAACCACCCCCCTATCCTGATCACCCAAATAATGAGCTTCATCCAGAATGACCAGTTCGACGCCCAAATCCGTGCCGGTTTGCATTGCGTCATAGAGTTGGTTTCGTAGTATTTCTGTGGTGCCCACAACTACAGGCGCATCGTAATTCTCTTTTCGGTCACCGGTGAGAATTCCGACCTGATCATCTCCGAAAAGAGCCTTGAATTCTTCGTACTTAGCATTGGAAAGAGCCTTCAGCGGAGTGGCGTACCAAATTTTACCCGAATCAATGTAGTATTTTATTGCTTCTACCGCTATCCAGGTCTTTCCGGATCCTGTGGGAGCACTTACCAAAACGTCATGGGTTTTGAGTAGTTCAACGGATCGAATCTGAAACGGGTCCGGTACGAAAGCAGTCGGCTCAGGTTTGCCGATTTCAGACAACAGCTTCAACGCACCTTTATGAACTTGGACCGGCCTGTCCTTTCTCACTTCGTCTTGTCGGATTTCCGGCTTTGCATGAAACCGGCGTGAAGGTCTGTCCGATTTCTTTTTAAAGGAGGGTCGCTTGGTTCGTGTTTTTTGGGTTTCCATCATGTGCATGAACATATTTCATCTCGAATGGATTAACAAGCTGTGCAAAGGCCATGCGAAATGTATTAACCCCTTTCGATTCGATGTGAATAAGTTAGTTGATCGTAATAGACTTTCAATGTTAGAGTTATCGGCATCCGCTACTTTGTAGTCCACTAAGTAAAAGTAATCACTTATGACTCAATCGCAATCTGAGCCCCAATCTATAAGAGTGCTGTTAATAGACGACTTAGAACCTTTGGTTATGATGTTGGAAAATGGTCTGAAAAAACATGGCTTTCATGTATTCGGAGCAACATCGGGTGAATCCGGCATTAATGTTTTCCAGCAGAATCATGTCGACGTTATCGTATGTGATTTGGGAATGGACGGAATGGACGGCTGGCAAGTGTGTAGCGAAATAGAAAAACTGTCCAATCTAAATTCCAGGCCGCGGCCTTATTTCGTGCTGTTAACCGGGTGGGCGGATGAGATCGCCGATCACCAAGAAGAGAACCTCAAATGCGTGGATAGAATACTTCACAAACCAATCGAAATCTTAACCTTGGCCGAAACTTTGAAAACCCTTGTCGGCAAAAAATAATAGTTCCGTATACCGTCGTAACCAAAAATATTCAATCCTAACACTTTGCTAATCAAATCCTAAAGATCCGGAATGTAATCTTTGTTTATACATTTCTAATTTTGCCTAAACCGAATAGGGAGAATAAGAGTGACTCATGCCAAAAAAACAATCCTTTTCATCTGCACCGAGAATTCCTGTAGAAGCCAGATGTGCGAAGGCTTCGTAAGGGAGTTGAAGGGGGACAGATTTGATCCATATTCAGCAGGCATTCGAGCTACCGACCTGGACCCTATTGCAGCTTCAGTCATGAAGGAAATCGGCATTGATATCTCAAACCAACATTCAAAAACTCTGGACGAACTTGGCATTTCCGAATTCGATTATGTAATCACTGTTTGTGACAATGCCAGAGAAGCGTGTCCATTCTTCCCCTTTAGGATCAAGCTCATGCATAAAGCCTTTCAGGATCCAAAAAGCAGCACAATTGATATGGAAGAATCACGGAAACTGGTCGTATATAGAAGAATCAGAGATGAAATTAAGCAATTCGTGCTCGGCATGCCGGAATCATTGAACGACTAGCGACTCAATTTTGGGCCGTCCAGGTTCGCGAGAAAATATTTAGATTTACCCCATATGGAAAATAGATGATGAAAGAAAAAATCTTGGTTGTCGATGATGAAGAAGACATCCTGGAATTGGTAGGATACAATCTCACAAAAGAAGGCTATTCGGTAACCTGCGTCGCTTCGGGTGAGGATGCTCTGAAGAGAGCCGGGGAACTCATTCCCGATGTAATGCTCCTCGATCTAATGCTCCCGGGAGTGGACGGGCTTGATGTCTGCAGAGAAATCAAGAGCAATCCTCGCACGAACTCCATCTCAATCATAATG
>CAZTJA010000061.1:0-18399 GCA_964613745.1 uncultured Syntrophaceae bacterium | reverse complement strand
GACGTAGACGGTAACCTGCATTAAGCTCTGTAAATTCAATATCAAGCAATACGCTTGTTTGAAGGCGTAATGCTTCGGCAAGAGAGCGAGCTGCTCTTGCTATCCATGGGTTTTCGGAAACAGATTTATTTATACGTTCGTCATCAATAGTAATTTCTATAACAAGCATATCGGTAATAAAATCAAAACCCAAGGAATAATTTTTTGCATTGATGTGCTTGCACGGAAAAGCATTACGATATATTGAACGATACGGCTTATCAATGTGTAAGCCTTTTTCACTTATGTAAAACGCCTTTATATCATCTCCGGCAACAGATGCACCGCAATCTGGGCAAATCATAAAACCGTTTTCGGACTTCCCCTTGTTGCGCATTATAATACGTTGATTACTGCGTACAGCAATTTTGGTGTTTTGATAACCAACTACATTAGACAAATCATTTGTCAACGGTAGTGCAGAGTATTCCGGAGCTTCCGCTGATGAATATACTTCTAACACTTGTGCTTGTGCAATAGATTTTCCGTTAATCGGAGCAAATCCCCATGGTCTAACCATAGGTAAATCAAGCACGGCAGGTCCATTGCATAGTGGACATTTGCCGCTATTTAAATCATCATCGAAACCAAACCATCCGCAAGTTTCACATTTATGCACACCTTTCACATAGTTAGGGTCTTCAATAAACGCTTTCGCAGGAGTTCTGCTCCTTTTCTCGCTACCGCCGTAGTAAAGTCCACCGATTTGAAATGTGTTTTTATCAATAACTATTGAACGTCCGGGTGCATATTCGCTAATTGCAACTTCCAACCCTCGTTCCGTTTGATATTCAGGTTTTCCATTTGCATCATTTACGAAAACACTTACAACATTTTTTGGAAAAGAATAAGTCGGTATTATACCTTCTTCGTAAAGAGCATCCAAAAGACTTTTACCATCCGAAAAATTTGTCTGTTCATATAATTCGGGATGCTTCATGCGCTTGTTGTTTAACTTTTCCAATTCTATTTTTAGATAGCAGCGATGGGAGTTTATAAACGCATCATTAACGTTTATAGGCAAGACTATTCTATCCCAATTTGTAAAGGAGTTCAGAAACGATAAAAACGCTTCGTATTTTTTATCAAAGAACGCTATCGTTTCTACTTTATCAAGACTTTCACCCATTTGGCGCAAAAAGCTTGATATTGTAATAATACTCATATGACGCCATAGTAGTTTTTCGCTGTTTATATCAATCCACGGTCGTCGTGGTGTTCCCCTAAACATCGGAGCGGGGTCACTGAAATATCTGCTGTCATGTGCGCCGTTTTCACAAAAAGTTACAATAGTGGACAGCGCCGCTCCACGCCGCCCGGCACGTCCGGCTCGTTGTTGATAATTTTCACGCATAGGGGGTACATTGCGCAGTCCAACCGCCACAAGAGAACCAATATCAATACCGACTTCCATAGTAGTTGTACAACTTAGTACATCAACAGGGTACTCGCCCTCACGTAATAAGTCTTGAAAACGCATCTCGTATTGTTCTGTCTTTGACCACAAATCGTCCCTTTGGTCTTTATGCGATAGCTGCGCGGTATGTTCTTCTGTGTCGATTACGTTTATTTTTTCCCCATTTAATGAAGCAAAAATAGGATTGCGCCAAAATCCAAGAGCAGCATAATCACATTCTGCCATATTTACTACATCGTCACTACCACAAGTAGGACATTTACCTCTAAATGAGTATGGCATAATCTCTGAACATTGTTTACATTTTTGCCACGGGTGGTCAATGCCATTTCTAACGGCTACTTTCGATAATTGAATAAAGTATTTGTCATCGGAACCATCAAGAAATTCTTCATGCAATATCTTTCGCCAAGTTTCATAAGTGGCATCGCCTTCTGTCCAACTGGCTATGGTTAAAAAGTTTTTTGAAAATTTCCAACTACGTGGCAACCCAAATTTTTTAAATTTTTGAAGCACTTCCTCACGTCGCTCATTTTTAATTTGATGTCCTAATGCGCCACTGTCCGACAAAATAAACATTAGCCAAGCATTAAAGGCAGCAATGAAGTCTACTTCCGTTAATTCGATACCATTATCCTCAAATTTCTCCATAACTTCTTCTAATGCCTTATCAGTGGGTTCAAGCCACGCAAAAGCAGTATCGTAAAGCGTGTTATGCGCACCACAAAACAATCGAATAAGATGTTCTTGCACCATATCTGGAGCCGTATCAAACTTTCGGTTGGGAATAAATGTTTTACCACGTTTTGACTTGCGAAGGACACTTTCATTGGTTTCAGAGCAGTGTTCGGTAAATTTTACACGACTTTCATTATGAAAAAGCTGAATATTTCTCTCCACAGCCGCTTTAATAAAATAGCCATATAAATCATCTAATGACAAATCCTTGTTAAGCTCTGACATTTCGACAATGGCAATCATAAATAGTTGCATAACAGCTATTTCATCTGAAGCTTGCGACATATCAAGTGCAAGTCGAGCCGCTCTTTGGCGACTGTCTGAAAAAAGAAGCACCTTGCGCCCTTGGTTTGGAAATTTAAGTTCATCTTCTTTGCTACTAACCGCAGATTGTGAATTAAACTGCGCTTTAACGATATTATAAAACGACTGATTACCTTTTGTCGAGAAATCCGTTAATGGCATCTTGTTTAGAACGTGTTGGCAATGCGGGCAGGTAGCAAAAGTCAAAATATCGGGACTACTCTTATCTTTGTGTTCGCAATAATATAATCTTAATATATTTTCTCGACCGCTCACTTTATCATCGGTAAAATATATAAAACCACTTTTTGAATCAAGGTAACAGGGTTTCGCAGGATTTTCACCTTTCTTTTTATATTGTTTATCAGCTTGTGGAATAAACAGATGTATCTCTCTCATATTCTCGCCAAAATATAGTCCGGGATGTCTCCATAGGTAAGTCATTCCGCTTGTTTCGCTAACATACCCTCGAATAAATAAGGCACCACAACGTCTATCATTTATCAATTCATAGACAGCACTTCCACATTTTGTACACCTAAGGACATTGTCTTTTATGTAAATTTCGCCTATAGTAGTACCGTCATAAGAGTGCGAATGTGAACAATTTGGGTTTGTACAGCAATAAAGCCCTCTTATACCTCTAAACAGCATATGAAGCCTTATCGGAAATAACGGTTCCCCTTTGGTATTGACTTCGTTTGCTGCTTTATCAAGCAATTCATAAACTTGGCCCTTTGCAGTATCGCCTTTTTCGGCAGGGAAAACCGCTTCACCAATTTCTTCAATTGAGCAAGCATTACCACAACAAGTGTTGTATAGCGTTTGCAACTGTTTATCCGCTATATTAATATTGTTTTTTACAACATTTCCAAAAATATAATGGAATGAATCATTCGTGCTTGCGGTTAGAACTTCAGAAAAACTATGGACAGATTTTCTATCTTCTTCGTTTTCTTTTGGCATACTTGCAGTAGTAAGAATGAATTGCACCTTGCTGCGGTCGATGCCCAGTCGATGAAATAAACGCCTTAATAATAGTGCAACTTCACCACCGGATGCACCACGATACATATGAGCCTCATCAATAATAAATAACAACTTATTTTTAGGACTTAGACTCAGCCATTCAATTGTAGAGTTCCACACATTATCTTCACGTGGGCGAAGCAGCATATATTCAAGCATCGAGTAGTTAGTAATCAAAATATCAGGGCAGTTCACTTGCATTTCAAAACGGGTAACAAGCTCCGCATCCTCTGGGTCCGTGCAATGCTTGTTGTTTTTCAATCCATCAATAAAGCTTTTGAGGTCTTTTTTTGCGGGTATCTTGCCTTCTTTTAAAAGCGTATCGTAAATTTCTTTGGAAAGCCCGCTTGTGGGAAGTAAACGAGATAATGACTTGGCAAGGACCTTGTCAGATTCGCGTTCAGGTTTTTCTCCTGCATATGGTGTTCTTCCTGTATACATACCAAACTGAGGACGCCGTGAATTTTCTGAGGTAACGCCACGAAAAACATCGACAAAATCGTCTGTTCCAATTATTCGGCGTAAACGACTTATTTGGTCGGCAACAAGGGCATTCATCGGATACATAATAATTGCTCTAATACCACGTTTATCCCAACTGCTCGGTGAAGTTTTCGCCTCTGAGGCGATTTTCGCTATTAACGGCCACATAAAACATTCCGTTTTACCGGAACCAGTACCTGTTGACACGAACAAATCATTACCTTTAAACGCATTTTCCAGTGCTTCAATTTGGTGAGTAAATGGAGTTTTGAATACCCCAAGATTTTTATCAGCAAGGGAAGCAAAAAATATTTTTACCCATTCATCAAGTTGTAAACCATCTAAACCATTTGAGGCAAGCTCATATGCCGCAGGAAGCTCAATAAAAGGTGTTTGCCACAGAACCCCTTGTTCATCTAATCTGTCACTCAATGCAGATAACAACAAATTATTCTTGCCTATATACTGGGTTTTCAAGTATGCTCCGAGTTCTTGTCGGAGTTTTGCATGAATTGACCTTACTGTTTCCATGTCATTGCACCTCTCTTATTATAAAGCCTAACCTGTTAAAGATACGTTTAAAAGTCGGATATAATGCAATTGCAACGGTTCTCCGCCAATGACTGTCGCCTGTGGTTGGCCAACTATACAATTCTACAAAACTCTGTTCTGATGAAGGCAATAGATAATCCATAACAATTCGGGCGGTGTATTTTTTTAACAACACTGTTACAGTGGGCATATTACCATTAGCAATCCGTAATGCTATGGTTATTCTACGATATTCACCATTTTCTGTCTGCCAGTTAGGTAGTGGGCATTTTTCGATAATGCTTGAAATCCGAAGAATGGTATATTCTTTTTCCACGTTGCCTTTTGTACGGCACAAGGTTATGCCCTGTTTAGGCGGTTTTGTTTGCCAGTATCCATTTTTTGCTTCGTGGTTAATATTAAGGAAATCAACGTTTTGAGGTAAATATTCCGCTTCTTCCCACTTTGTTTTCTTGGTAAAGTTCTCAAACCACTCTTTTATTTCTTGCTCCTCAATTTGAAACATTTTTTCTGCACATATTCCAGAATGAGATAAACTAAAACTATATAACCCATTGCCACTAATGCATATTTTTTCCCACGGGGGTATGCCCCGAACAAACGACATGCATCCATCATCGGCAGTGGTTTTTGACGGATAAGTTAGTCGATTATTTTTGTGGAGCATATATCCTGTTTTAAGTAGTAGCTCCCTAAGATTATTACAATTAAAGTCATTGACACCAAGTGCCTTCGCCAAGTCCTCACCACGTTTTAGAACGTGTTGCGTAGATACAGTTTCATCTTTATTATTCTCTGTCAATTGCAGGTCATCGTCAAAATCATACAAAGATGTAAGCATATGCCCACCGATTAGACTGTATGCTATACGCTTATGCCATTCTTGCTCTGTTTCGTCAACTTCCTGAGGAATGTATAACTTTTCAGATGCTTCCACCATAAACGAAGTATTTGTTATCATTGTTTTTCACCTATAAGTTCGTAAATTTGCCCTTTTTCCTTATCCGAAAGTTTGCTTGTTGAGAGTAACTCCAACAAATCATCTCTTTTTCCAAGCGAAAGCATTACCGGCAACGTGGTAAGCAAATGAAATTCGTACGGCGTAATATCATTATACAAGTCTTTTGCAATGCCCAATAGTTTTTTGTAGTTATTAAATGCCAATGGTGGAAGAATATGCTTTGGAAAAAATGGTTTTAGTTCTTTTCCATTGTGTCCATAGTTGACATTGCTTATCGTTCCATACATTTTGTTGTTTGAGTTGCCTGTTACAAAATATTCTGTGAATATAGGCAAAGCATAATTGTACACACTTCGAGGTTCTAACATCAATTCTTCTGATGTTTGTGAAACAAAATAAACATGTGATAGCTCCAACGAATTTATTATATTGCCCATACTACAAAACCCATTGTGAATAGCCACGACACCATATTCGCTCTTTTCGCCGACAACCTTATTGGAAGTAACAAAAATAATGTCCGTATCTTTGTTATATAATGTTGCACTTACCGCATTAATTATAGAATCAGCCCCATATCCAGCAATAATTAATGGAATTTTTGCAAAACACGCTGCTAAAATATATGCACTTAAAGCAGAGCAAAGCGATTTGTCAACGCCAACTGCCTCAAGATTTTCATCCAAAATCTCCAAAAGTTCTTTTAAGTCCGTTATTGTATCGGGATTTTCATTTATTGACTTACCAATGACTGTATCACAGTAATACGCTGTATGCGTTAAATTAACAGAGTGTTCACCCGAAAATAGCGCATATTCCGCAAAGAAAGTCGCTAAATCACTTTTGGCAGCTGTGATTTTGTTACGCACCTGTTTTGTTATATCGTCAGCAATGGTTAACTTACTATCGTACTCCTTCTTTATTTCAGACAATTTGCTTTCGAGCTCTGCTCTCATTTCCTCGTATTCTTCGCACTCGATAAATAAATCGTCAAGCCTTTTTTTAGCTATAGACAATTCTTCCTGCGCTTTTCGGCGTTCTGTTTCGATATTTTCTTTAACTCTTGCTAATTCGGAGTTTGCACAATCGATTTGCTCGGAATTTTCCAATTCCCACTCCAACCTCACTGCATCCTGATATTTTTTACCTATATCACTGCTATACTCTACAAGATGCAACAAAACCGAAGAAGTAAAATCTTCTTCCGCAAAATAGCGTTCGCAGGTTTTGACGAACTCATCTATGTATTCTTTTGCTTCATCCATTGTACAACGACATTCGTTAGCTATATGGTTTACTATATCATCATTCGAGAGTGTTTTAATAAACTCGCTAATAATATTTTTATCAGATTTTGAGAATCCTTCCGTGCAACGCTTAATTCGCTTTTGAATGGCTCGTTTTACAGTATCAGCCGGAGTACGAACAAGAACGGAACCACATTTTTGTGGCAATTCACGATATCCATAATATCGCTTGTTGAGCTTTGGCAGAAAATGTGCCCTAATTTCGTGGATATCGTTATTTAATATCTCATAACGGTCAAGTCGATATATATCATCACAAAGAACATATTTACCGCCTCGCAATGTAAAATCATTGCTTTTACAATAAATACAGTGGCTTATTCCATTACTATCATTTGAAAATTCAATTAAGTAGTCGTGGTCAGATGATAATTCTACGTCGATACCATCAAACATGGCGATTCGGAGTTGCTCAAGCGAATAAACACCTTCAAGGCGAATGTGTTCTATCCAAATAAGTTTTGAATCTTTGTTTAAGAATGAACGCTGTTGTGTACCATCTTGTACATACCATTCCCAAAAAGTAATAGTACCCTCTGGCTGCACTTCCCATGGATTCGGGTGGATTGAGTTAGTATTTTCAGCATCCCGCGGCAACGAGGAGTCAAAGTAAAATGGCACCAATTCATTAGACTCACTTAAATCGGCAATACGAAACAGCATATCTTTTCCTTGACTATTTATTACAGAAGCACACAGCGAAACAATTTTATTGTTATACATCTCATTCACTCCTCATAAGTTTGTGCAAAACTCGCTCAGCATAGCGGCTAATTTTACCGTTCGCAATTTGCTTCCGTAACCATAGATTGGTTTTTGGAAAGTTATTCATTCGCTCTGCAATCACAACAAACGAATGAGTTATAGGTATCGGCTCATATTTGTATCTCTGTAATTTTGCAAGCAATTCGTCATCAGTTAAAAGCCAATTATTCTTTTTATACGTATACTCAACTTGGTAAACACAATCTAACCCTTGGTAAACACGGTATATGCCGCCATATTCAACGTCAATAATTGATTTTATGCCGTTTTTAATGATTGTTCTATTAACTACATCACTATTTTTTACTATTTCAACAAACCCATCATATTCAGGTACAATATGAATTTCACGATTAGGCGGCAAAACATTATATACAGCGGCTTCAATTGCTTTTCCTTGATTGTTGCACACAGAAATATGTATTGCTTTGGGTTCTCTTGAAATAGATTGCACCTTGCGTAACATTGTATATCTTAAAACGCTTGTATTGTTCTCAAATCGACTAACCGAAAGCAGTTGTTGAAGTCCGCCGTTAACAGCAAATATATCAGTATCTGGTACATAACTTTGCGGATAAACTTCAACAAAGCCGTTTGTTTTATGAAACCACACCTTGTCCGATGTATGGGTGTAAACGTGTGATGATTTCAAAGCAAATGGATAAAGCAAAGTTAAAACTGCCGGGTTATCGGTTAGTCTACAGTTATAACGTCTAAAAAACTCATCGGCAGGATGTGAAATGCATTTTGCACAAACCTCGTAAATTTTAAAACTTCCTACGTTATCTATTTTATTAATAGTAATATCGTTTGGCAGTGGTGGGTACATCCGCCCGTCAAGAAACAGCAAATACACCTTGCCAACGACTACATTTGCATTTCGAGGCAAGCGCTTCCCGCTTTCATAATCAAACAGCGTTCCTTGTTTGTCTATCCCATCTACCAAAGTAGGCCAAAACATATTTAATCTTTTCACCATATCTGGATAAACAATTTGGTACTCTTTGGAGATGTTATTGCCAACAGACAAATATGCAATATGTTCTGCCGAAAACCGAGAAACATCAATGTTATATTGTCGTAGCTCTTTGTTGTTTGCTTTAATAATCAATTTGCCATTAATTTTTGAAAGTGTTTGTATAAAATTTTCAGCAATGGGAAGAAAGCCTATTGAAATATCAATAGCACCATTGCTGACTTTAACTCTCAACGGTAACGAAAATCCACGTGGGTTTGTTATGTAGTAGCTGTTGTATGATGTGGTTTTTTCTTCGCAATATTTTTCACCGACAGTGTGTCTGAAATGTCTATCGGTAGGTTTCCTCAATGGTGAAGTCTGGCGTCCTTGTTTGGTTAATGTCGCATACTGACCACATAATTCACATAAAAAAGCTTTTTCAGAAGCCGAAACTGTGTATGGGAATAAGTCAGAAGCAGATTGCACTGTTGTATGCTGCCAACCGTGCCTATCGTCCCAAATACTGATATGTGTTAAAGATGCCACTTTTTCGCCTCCCCTAAAAACCTTATTTTATCAGTTATTTCGACATTGATAGGTAAAAAGAACCGCGAAAAACGAATTGTTTATCACTTCAATAACTTGCTTTTTGGTAATTCCTTCATACCCCACAATGCACTTCCTAAAGCTCTCCTCTACTTCAAACTAAATAGATACCTTCCTCTCTCGTTCCAAAAACTTATCTCTAACCCCATCAGGAGAAAGTATCTTCACCAATCGCTCCGCAGAATACTGGTCAATGGGTATTGTGTTATTGCCATACCCCCATCTTATCCTTGAAATTCTGGTAGCTATTCGCCCAATCAAAGCGAACGACATCGCTTGTTGTAGCTGCAACAGCCTTAAAATGCAACGAACCGCACTTGATTTTGAGCTTTTCTACATCATTGAGGTCGTTCCATTCCTTAGCCATCTTTGTTTCTACAATGAAATACAGCTTAATGTCACCATCGACTTGCTTATATACTACCGCCCAGTCGGGAGAGTAATTTCCGTAAGGTGTGTCAATCACAAACCCACCTTTTTTGAGTTTCGTGAATAACAGCACGTTCGGGTCGTCATCAAGACTTTCGGCAAAGTCATATTCGCCATCAGAGTCAACCCTGTAAAACCGATTTAGGGCGCGTCGCTCGGATTCCCTCGATTGGTAGACACGTTTTTCGGCTTCCAGCATTGCTTCATCTATGCTATCGGCTTCAAATATAACCTTGTCATCAAACTCGTATCCGTTAATTACTTCATAACTGTTCAGCGCAGCCGCTTTTGCTTCATTCAGCTTGTACTTAATGCGGGATATAACCATATCCAAAATATCTTGATTGGATAGCAGGATTTTCTTTTCTATGCCCCATAAAATCTTGAATATGGCAAATCGGGGCAAGTTGGTATGATACATAATTATGCCCGCAAGCTCAAAATCGCTTTTTGCTACAATATCGTCCTCGGCGTAGCTGTTAATAACCTGTGTCTTTGCATCGCCAACAACAATACGTCCGCTATCGTCTGCTTTAACACCAGCTTTACCTACTTCATACTGGTTTTTTACCTTGCGGTACTGGAGTAGCTCATTAATCTCTTTTGCACACTCGGTGATAAATGTGTCCTTATTCAAGTCCAGCTTATAAATTGTGCGCTTTGACAGTTTTTCTGCAAGGCTACGGAAGATTTTGAAAAAGCTTTCCTCTGAAAAATAGGAATGAGTACCGTTTTCAGTGGGTTCATTGTCGCCGTTGCGTATTTCGATTTTGCTTGTGCCTTTTTCGACCATACTTGCCTTAAACGCTTTCATAATCATAATGCTGTGTTCGCTTAGCGTTGGGTCGCTAAACGTCACGTTGTCAACTATCTTGTTAGCTTCCTTAGTAAGCATATTTTGTGCGTTAATCACACCGGCGTAGAAAAGCTCCTCACGCAGTTTATCAATAAGCAGTGGCTGTATTTTATCGTTCGGCACACCAGCTTTTTTAAGAGTAACCGCCAAAATATCCGGCGTTACCTCGTCCTTTTTGAAGTTCATCGAGTCGTTAAAGTCTTTTTGTAGGCTCTCTGCAAAGTGGGCAAAGTGGTCATTTGCAATAACAGTCAGCTCGTTTATAGCCGAATCGGTACAGCGAACACCGCTTGTATCAACCGGCAGACGCAGACCGCGCCCGATTTCTTGCTTTTTAGCAATCTCACTACCACCGTTTTTAAGGGTGCAGATGGTAAAGACATTGGGGTTATCCCACCCCTCACGCAGAGCGGAATGGGAAAAAATGAAGGAAAGCGGTTCTTCAAAGGAAATAAGCTCGTCCTTCCTTTTTAGTATCAATTCAATACCACGGTCAATGTCCTCTTGGGATTTAGCCTTAACCTTTATATCCTCGTCGGAAACGGTGCTGTCCCAATCCTCAATATCAACGGCGTTTTTGTGTTTATCAACGGCAAAATAACCTTCACGTACTTGTGATATTTTGTCGGGTGTGGTGAAGATGGAGAGCTGCCCGCTGTGGCGTTCAAACATTTTCTTAAACTTTTGACCAGTGACAACCTTTTCGTATTCCTCATCAAAAATACGCAGATAATCACCACGCCCATCGTCATGGGAGTTATCGCGAACCTTTGAAACGCTGTCCACAAAAAACAGCGTCAACACTTTAATTTTACGTCCTTTACGCAAAATCTCGGCTTGCTTCTTGAAATGGCTTTCAATGGCAAGTCGTATTTGTATACGAATGGCTTCGTTTTCGGTTATCTCATAGGTACTATGACCGACCGTCAATTCAATCGGTTCATCTTTTGTGTTTATTTTAAGCGGTTTTAGTTTATGAGGGTCTTCCGCAATACGAAAATCTGCATACTGTGGCAAGCCGCCTGACAAATCAGACAGCGACGCATTGCCGCGAACCTTAAAGGTTTCAAACTTTATCCCACGCCCTTGCTTTTGTGAGAATATCTCAATCTTTGCATATAAATCGCCTGTAAAATCCAAGTAACGTATGTATGCAAAGTCTTTCGGAATAATGCCATTGACCGTTCTAACCTCGATATGTTTAACAAGCTCCTGTTTATAAGCATCATAAGAGTTCAGCTTATACACCTGATTGTAGAGCTGCTTATGTGTTGCCGAATATCTCAATGTAAACAGGGGATTTACATCTTCAATGGCTTTTAAGGTTTCTGCCTTTTTCTTGCCGGTACCTTGCATTTTTTGTGGCTCGTCCATAATCACTATTGGGCGAATATACTTTATATCCTCCCAAAGAATTTCCCCATATTCGTTTTCTGTGCGGAGTTTATTAGATGCTTTATTAAACGAATCCTTGTTAATAACGCAAATAGCGAGGTCGTTCGCTTCCACAAAACTGGAGCTGACATTCCTCGGATTGCCCGAATCATAAACAAAACTGTGCTTTGTAAGGTCAATGCCGTACATAGCCTTAAAGTGTTCGCTAAGCTGCTCGATGGACTTTTGCACACCAAGCCGGATGGCGATACTCGGTACCACAATCATAAACTTCTTAAAGCCATATTCCTTATAAAGCTCTAAAATGGTGCGTAGATATACATAGGTTTTGCCCGTTCCGGTTTCCATTTCAATGGTGAAGTTGTTGCCGTACACATCGCTATCAGGATACAACCCGTTATCAAGCTGAACAGCGCGCAGATTTTCTAAAAGCCGGCTACCGGTGGATATTTCTATGTTTCGGACAGGATCGGAAGCTGCCAAACGCTTAATGCGTGTGACAGGCTCATATATACCGCTCACCCGTTGCGGTAGATCACGGAACAACTGGACAACGGAGTCCACCGCATCAAGTTGATATTGGAGTTTATCGTCAAATTGGAAGGTTATTTTGTTGGACATAATGCATCACCTCACTTGATTCCTGCTATTTTTCTTAGTTTTGCATACGCATACTCTATTGAAATACCATCATACTCAGAAAGATATTTTTTTAATGTGAATATAAATTGCGATGGCATATATGTTACGGGAGCTAAGCATTGTTGCCCGATCTCATATGCCATTTGCTTTCTTGAATGATCTGTAGCTTCAGTGTTTTCATTTGTTTGTTGCATATAAAGTTGAACATAAACTTGAGCATATTGCTGCTTATACAACACAGAATTATTTATCAATGATTGCATTGAAAAATTCTTGATGTTATTCTGTTGCAAAGCAATACTCTCTACGCAGCGATAAAATTTAAACAAAGTAGCGGAATCTGAAGCACCTATTTTTTTTACCAATAGATGCTTGTATTTATTCCATGAATTCTCAATCATGATGTGATCTGTTTCAAACATTGCTTGTTCATCTAATTTATTTGGGTCTGGACTAAGTGTTTTCTTTACAGCTATCATATTCTCACGTATTTCATCAATTTGAAGAACTAAAGTAATAGCTACTTCTTTCCTTTGGTTCTTAATGTTTAAATAGTATGCTATTATTGCCCAAGAACCAACAAACACCAATAATATATTAGTGATAATTACAACTACATCCATAATTTCCATAGTTACACCCCTTAAATAAACTCCACAGTATAAGTCCGCTTGTTATCTCCGCTATTGCGGGCAATGTAAGCAGAAAGCCGCCGGACAGTTTCATCTTTCAATGAAATATCATCGTTAAAGGCACTATCACGAAAAACATACTTAATCGGTGTCGGCTCTATGGCGGCGAGCTGCTCCACCATATCCCGTGTCACATCGTCGTCAAGGCATACTATATAAGCATCCGCAAATAGATAGGTGCGTGTGCCAATGCTTGTCCGCTCTACTTTTGCCGAAAGGGGAATATCCCGCTGCCGTAAAAGTACTTCATATACCACATCAATGTCGGTAAAGCCGGGCATAAAGTCCAGCTTTTCTTTGTCGGACAGCATACTCTCGTTAAGCTCCATCTGACCGTCTTTCAGAGCTTCATGCGTCCATCGAATATTGGTATCGGCGGTGCGGAATACACGGAAGCCGATGTCCGGTACAGCTTTGGGTTCTTCGCCGAGTTTAACTTGCCTATTAGCATCCTCAATATCAGCTTTTATTTTTTCACCGGCGCGACGGATACGTTCTTTGCCGAGTTCGCAGATTGTAGGATATTCGGCGTTATCGGTTGTTTCTGGGTATTGAACCATTATATATTTACGATTTCCCCCGTCCTCTGCGTTAAGTTGCATGACTGCATGAGCGGTGGTTGCGGAGCCGGAGAAGAAGTCGAGAACAATGTCAGTGTCTTCCGCTCCTGATAGGCGCAACAACTCTATAATTACTTCTGTGTTCTTTGGACTATCAAAAGGCACATCAACACCAGTTGGCTTTGATGCTAATAAATCCGACCAGTTACTTGTGCGTAAAATTCCACTTGCAGGTGCAACCCAATGTTCGACACCCATGTTCATGCCTTTACCATTTGGATTGCGTCGTAAAAATCTCTTTTCTTTCCCCGTTGATTCCCAGTATTCCTCAATCGTCATTTTGTTGGCATGGCTTTTCATATATTCGCTATAATTTTTAAGTGCTTCATCAGCGAGCTCTTTTTTCCATTTCCATTGCCCTGTTGCTGGAAGTACACCCAAAACATCATATCGCATTGTGGGACGATCTGCACTATTCCAAAATCCTTTCCAATATCCATGCGTGGCACGTTCTTCGCTTGATTCCCTAAAAACTGGAGTTAAAAGTGTATCTTGGCTTTTTGTGTAAACTAAAATATGTTCTAATCCGACATTCATGCTTCCTAATCCGTTATCCATAAATTGTCGGTTAATATTTTTGTCATACCTTCGCGTTTGAATAGAATTGCGAAAGTTCATTTCACCAAAAATCTCATCACACAATTTCCGCAATTGTGCAACTTCATTATCATCAATACTAATGAAGATAACACCATCATTACGCAGCAAATCCTTTGCCACACGCAGACGTGGATACATCATATTAAGCCATGTCGCATGGAAGCGGTTAGACGACTTTTGGTTGGCAATCATACGCTCGCCGTCAACTGTTTCACCCTCGTCCTCGTCGCTTTGCGCCTTGCTTTGGGTGAAATAATCACGGTACACAAAGTCATTCCCTGTATTATAGGGAGGATCTATGTATATCATCTTAATCGCACCGTAGTAGTTTTGGCGCAACAATTTAAGGACTTCAAGATTATCGCCCTCAATGTAAAGGTTCTCTGTTGTGTCGGGATTCTTACTATCCTCGGGCACATATTTCAGCGTCCGTCCGGCAATATCGGTCTGAACAGCTTTTTTCGCCGCCTGCTTGCCCGCCCATGTGAGTTCGTATTTTTCGGCGGTTACTTCCTCGAATTGCCCCAATTCCTCACGCAAAGCGGCAAAGTCCACTTGTCCGTCCTTGACGGCAGTGGGGAATAGAGCAGCGAGCTGCTGCACGTTTTCGGATATGGCGTTGAAGATGGTTTGAGGGAGTTTATTGTATTCAGACATTATCTTGTCCTCCTTTAAGTCTATTTCTGATGGTCGCATTTGACAACTTATAATCTATTTTGTTAAGACAACTTCTATTATTAGCATCATAATTGTTTGAAACTTTGATGGTGTAATCAGTGCAAAAACCATAGCAATTTATAAACCTCACTCTCAATTCCGTCACTTGCTCTTTATTTAAGGCTATTGGCAAATTAAACCGAAACATAAACTGTTGATTTTTTCCAACATAAATTTCTTTAGTATCCATTGTTGTGCTTGGAACGCTTTCCGATGAACAGCTTGCCTGTACTTCTGCTATTTGAAAGTCGCTATTGTTATTAAAAACACAATCTATATGATACCGAAAATGCTCATCAGCAGGAAAGTTTGCGGACAACTTAATCTTGTTGCTGTCTTCAAGGAATATAACAGAAGCGGTATTGGTCGTAAATGCATGATTGTCGTGGTCTTTACTCCTTATCTCTTGATTTGATTTTATCAAATCGACAAACGATGAGTAAGTAGCAACCTGTAATGCAGCAAGTTTCGCATTAACATCATTTGCTTTTTTATTCTGCCATAATGCCAATGCACCTAAAGCTATCGTTCCAAGAAATGAAAGGTAGCTGCCAGAAAATGCAAGCCAGTCGCGTTTCTCAATCCCGTTTCCAGTTGGTATAAAACCATCTATAATAAACCATAGCCATATGACCAAATAAATACCCATACCGATTGCTGCTGAAGTTAGAATAATTCTTTTATATCGTTTCCAAATGTTATTCATAACCCTATTCCCTCCGTCAGCTTCTTAAAAACCCCAATCAACTTAACCTTTTCCCCCGGTAGTTTCGTCGCTTCAAGCTCCTTATTCAGCCTTGCAAGCTCTTTGAGCTTCTCGAACAACGCAATAAACTCCGATTGATTATACCATGCTTTGCTTTCCATAAGGTTCTCCATGCCGCTATAAAGGTTCATATTCGAGATAATGAACGCCTTAACCGTGGCTTCGAGATACAGGCTTAACTTATCTTTTTTACATTTTAGATATTCAAAGTCAAGGTGCTCTTTCAGCTTGTCCGCCGTCTTATCGGGAAAAGACAGGGAGCAGGGCGGCGTTTCCACTCTATCAAGAATAACCACCTGTGTGTTATCGGTAAGGTTCAGCCGCTTGTGGGCGAAAGAGTATACCTCACTCTCTCGGTCAAAGAAACGTATCACACAGGGTTCTTTGACTAACAAATGCACAAGTTCAGCGAAAAAAGCCGCATCCTTTATGTTTTTCAGCTTGCAATCAAGCCCCATAATAACCGAACACTTATAGATGCTGTCTATATGCGACGGTATCTCCTCACCGGCTATCTGCCACACAAGCGTAACAGACAGGAGATTTTCCTTGATACGGTCTTTATCTGGCTTTTTCATGTCACGGGACACAAATTGTTTTGTATCGACCGTTGTTTGTGTGCGGTATTTCTGCGGTATATTGAACATAGCACCACCTACTCACTTACAAGGAACGAAACAAGCTCAAAATCATCTGCGGTTTCACCTGCAAACGGATTGTTGAAGCCGCCGAAGTCAAAGATACTCGCCCCGGCTTTGCTTGACTCGTCACCTTGTATGCTTTCTACCGCTTTTGTAAGCAGTCTTGAATAAAAACTCATATCAGTAGCATTATTCGTTCGGTGCAGGAACGCAAAGTTGCGCAAGCTATCAACCGTGTTCTTTCCTGCACATAGGGAACGGAATTTCTTCAATGCTTCCCGCGCTTTCAGATTGCCATATATCACTTCACCATTGTTATCTATGTAGATGAGGTAATAAGGATATAGACTACTGTCAGAAGCCGGTTTCTCCATTATGTTGCTATGCTTAAAGCAGAACAGAACACCTTTTTCTGTGCCGTCGGCAACAGAGTATATGCCTTTCGGCACTTTCTTGATTTCGGGATTCTTTTTGATGTACTGCACAAGCTCAAACAGATAATCATTCATGTTAAGGTCGGTTAAGGATATGTTGTCGCTCGCGTCATCAATATCTATAACTTCCTGTTTGAGCTTTTCAAGCTGCTTTTTGCGGAAGCGTATATCATTCATTTCGGGAGAAAGTATATCTTCATCACCGGTGGAAGCAAGGTTTACTGCAAGCATTTTACCTTTTACGCGTTGTTCAAGGTTAAGATATTCGTTAAGCTCCACATTCGGAAAGAAGTTGACCATCTGTATTTGTGCGTTGCGGCTACCGATACGGTCAATACGCCCGAAGCGCTGTATCAGCGAAACAGGATTCCATTGAATGTCGTAGTTCACAACGCAGTCGCAGTCTTGCAAATTTTGCCCCTCGGAAATACAATCCGTTCCGATAAGGACATCAATTCTTTGGTCGTCCGGCACTTCCTGTCTAATTTTAGACATAGGAGAGAAAGCCCGCAGCAGATTGTTGTACTCTTGCTGAAGCATATTGTTGGAGCGGGCAGGTCGTGAACCGCTGACAAAAGCGGTGTTAACGCCAAGCGCCTTTAACTCTTTTTCAAGCTGAAAGAACAGATACTCCGCTGTGTCCGCAAATGCAGAAAAGATAAGCACTTTTCTGTTGTCTGGGTTGTAGGGTGTAGTGGAAATTTTCATATGCAAAAATTCACGCAATTCCCCGAGCTTTTTATCTCGCCCATCGCTGAGAATGCGCTGTATCTGATTATTGAGCGAATCCAATATCTCTTTATCGTAATAAAGGTCTTGTAAAAAGTCAGCGGCGTTCAAGTGTGCCACGTTTATCTCATATTTGTAGTCAAGGAAATCATCTTCGGAATCCATTTCCTCAAGTGATATAACTCTGTTCTGGTCTACATTTTCGAGCTGTTCTATAGCTTTTGCAATTCGGTCGATAAGCCGTCCGATTGTTTCGCCAAAAGCATAAACAGAACTTTCAAGCCGCTTGAATAGATTAAAGCGGTGAAGAGTTGTAGTGATAAGCTCTCTGTTTTCCTGTGTGAATATAACCTTGCCGCCGTAGACGGTTTGGAATTTTTCGCTGTAATGTTTCTTGTACTCACCCTTTATGTACTTCATTGGGGAATAGACCGCCATTTTAAGACTTTCGAGTATTATGTTTGTATCCTTAAAATGTAAAAGTTCGCCCTGCGAATCTATGTCAGGGTTTTTGGTGATGGGTACGTTCTTGTCGGGGAATTTACCCAAACCTGCGCTTGCATAGCCGGCTGTTATTTGTTTTCGGCTTCGTGCAATCGTAATCATTTCAAGCAACCGAAAGAAAGCCGGAGGGAGAGTATCAAAAAGCCCACGCTTATCACGCTCACGGTTTTTATACCAATAGCTAATCATAGACTGTGTGTTAATTAACGTTCTTCC
>CAZTJA010000060.1:5852-18469 GCA_964613745.1 uncultured Syntrophaceae bacterium | reverse complement strand
GAGACTTCTATCCTTCTATTTGCACAACTCACGATTTTCAGGACAGGGTTACCACTGTAGAAACAGTCCTAAGAAATGGAATTTCGGCCTGCAGTGGTGGAATTATTGGAATGGGCGAGACAATGAGTCAACGCTTGGATCTGGCACTGACGCTCCGAGATTTGGGTGTCGATTGTGTTCCGATAAACATTCTCAATCCGAGACCCGGAACTCCTTTGGAAAATGCGGTCAGTCCGGCACCAATGGAGATTCTCAAAACCATAGCTCTATTCAGACTAGCCCTGCCCAAAGCTACAATCAAAGTAGCCGGAGGAAGAGAGCAGAATCTAGGAGATTTTCAAGGCATGGCTCTCCGCTCTGGAGCAAACGGCATGATCATCGGTGGATACCTTACCACCTCTGGACGATGCGTCGATGACGACTTGAAGATGATTAGGCAGGCCGGTTACGAAATCTAGAGATTACGAAGCCAAATTTGGAAGCTGCTGTTTCAATGCTTTCATAAATCCGTCTCGATCGACATACAGATGACCCGGCATTCCAACGGATGCCGCACGTTCTATATTTCCTGGATTGTCATCGATGAAATAACAGTCCTGAGGCTTCAAATGGAGCTGATCTGCCACGTACGTGAAAATCCTGGGATCCTTCTTTCCGAAACCAAGATGGAATGAATTGAATACGCAATCAAACTCTTTGTAAAAGCCATACTTGGAATCCAAATAGTCCAACCAATTTGTTTGATCACTCAGTATGCCGCAGATGAACTTTTCGCGTCGTAGATATCCGACTACATCAATCATCCAATCCCGGACGATGAATCTGTTCAGTATTTCACTTCGTAAATTGTCGTTGTTTCCCTGCAATCCGGTTTTCTGTTTGAGAATATTCCAGAAATCCTCTTCATTTCCGGTTCCGACGACATATCCCGAGTCGTAAACAGACTCGTTTGCCGCACCGAAGAAGGAGTCTGCATCCATCCCTGCAGAGTGGGCTATTGCCATGAGCCCGTTGCGAAATCCTTCTTCTGCAATCACGCCGCCGAAATCGAATAAGAAAGCTTTGATTTGATGTTCGTGCATTTGATTATATCCAGACAAATTGAGATTAGAATTAAGTTTACATATTGATTGATTTCTGTGAAGTGATCAGTATAATCAAAAATTCGATCACCGAGTCAACTCCCCCACATGTCATGGGAGACTCAATCGCTTTTGAACTTGGTTGCCGTAAATTTGGGTCCAGGAAATCACCCGGCTTGTTTTGCGGGTGTCTACTCAGTGGATCATTAACTCGAGGTATACGCCACAATACCTTACGTAAAAATGCAGATCAGAGGAGCGGCTTGGCTGCTCATCCGCGGTAACGGCTCCAGCCGAACAAACCACAACGGTTTGGTTGAGATTTTTACTTTTTTTAAGGGGTGAATCAGATGAAGGGCTACAATGGTACGTTCGAAGGTATCAGAAACGAGCGCGGTTCAAGTGCGTACACATTCCTTGGTTTTGCCATCATAGCGGTTGTCGTAATCGCTTCCATTCTTTACTTCCCTAAAATGGGAGGGCCTACCAAGGACACAAATCTGAATTCAGGAATTGACGCACTCTCCAAGAAACAATGGAATCAAGCTATAGCATTTTTTGACAAAACATTGCAGGCCAACCCTGACAACGTTCAGGCTTTAGTAGGAAGATCAAAAGCCAACGTTCAGCTCGGCAACATGGATAAAGCAGTCGCCGATGTGGAAACGGCAATTAAGAAGAACCCAACTGCGCAGGCTTTCGCTCAAAGAGGTCTTCTAAAGAAACTACAGAAGAAGAACGATGAAGCTCTCAAAGATTTCACCGAAGCAATCAAGCTGAACAGCAATTTCGCTTGGGCATATGCTCAGAGAGCTGACCTATATTCCCGCGAAAAAGATCAGGAAAAGGCCCTTCAGGACATCAACAAGGCCATTGGCTCCAAGGCGGACTTTGTGGATGCTTATCGCTTGAGAGTTTGGATTCTCAACCGAATGGGTAAATGCAAGGAAGCTTCCGAAGATATCAAGAAAGTGGAACAACTCAGCCCGAACAATGCCTGGACGATTCAGGATAAAGCTTGGTTCTTGTTGACCTGCCCGGATGAGAAGCTTCAGGATCCCACCAAGGCCATGGAATTGGCTAAGAAGGCACTGGAGTTGACCGGTGGAAAAGATGGTCTGGTTCATGAAACAGTTGCCGAAGCATACTTCCGCCAGGGTGACGCGCTGAAAGCCGCCGAACACCAGAAGAAAGCTATCGAGCTGGGTTCCACGGTCTGCCCCGACGGCTCTTGCCTCAAAGAAATGCAGCAGAGGCTTCAGAAGTATGAACTGGCAGGACGACAGGAAGTCCGTTCCGGATACGAGATCGTGCCCGTTGAAGGTGGCCTGTAGGAACTAAAATCGGACTACGTCGAGTGGCGAGACGATGTCTGTAGATAAAAACGGCCGGATAATCCGGCCGTTTTTTTATTGTGCGGATTTGAAATCAAGTGCTTTTAACTTGCCATTGTCGGTCATGGTATCAATCTTGACCCACATGCCGATGAATGGGGCTGCCTTGGATCTGTTACTGCGGTCCACATTGAGTTTGACCTCTCGATCATCTTTCCCGACTACCGTGACATAGTCTAGATCGACTCTCACGAGCTTACCCGAAAGCTCGTCAGCCACTGCGAACGTGGCCAATGAGAGGATTAAAATTCCAGCCGAAACCATACAACGACTCATCAGTATTCCTCCATAGGAAAAAGAAACAAAATCAAGTAAATCGGTGTTTTCTTGAATTTTACCGTACAGCACCCACAAACACAACTACTCACCAAACACGACATATTAAGATCTAAGACTTATTGCTTGCCCGAGAAATTAAAATTTATTAATCCGCTTTTTTCATAAATGAGAGTAATTATTTCAACATACAGCTATTCAAGATCAACACTTTTCTACATTATGACCGTGCCGTCCTGTTTGTCGTCATTGAGGTCGTTGACAAAAACGCCTTGTTTAATGATAGATATTCTTTCTTTCACCGGAATGGGAGCATAGGAATGGATTTTCCAAAAGACAGGCTATATTCGGAAGATCATATGTGGGTCAAGAAAGACCGGGATTATTACACTATTGGTCTAACCGACTATGCCAAAGAGGAACTTGGAGAAGTAGATTACGTGGAATTGCCTCAACCGGAAGATGTCCTGACGAAGGACAAGGCTTTCGGAATCGTCGAGACCAGTAAGGCGGTAACGGATCTAATAGCGCCCATAAGCGGCATGATTGTTGAATCGAACGTCTTACTCACTGAATCACCCGAGACCCTTTCTGATGACCCATATGGCGACGGTTGGCTGGCAGTTCTGGATCCCTCAGACCCGGACGAATTAAGCGAGTTATTGAGATACGATCAATATGAACGTCTCGTAAAAGGCGATGAATAATTTACATGATGTTGCGGAAGAAGCTCTCAGTGACGTAAATAAAATTCGCTCTGACTCGCAGCTTTTTAGCTCTCATCCTGGAAGGAAAAGGATAATAGGGTGCCGCACTCTTGATTGCCTTCATTGCGGATTCGTCGAGGATAGAATGGCCGGAGGAATCCAGGAGATTGACGTTCAGGAGTTCTCCCGTATTGGCAATAGAGAACTCGACGGTCAAACTACCTCCCAATCCGGATTTGGCCGCAACGGAAGGATAAATCCAGACTCCCTGAATTTTTCGCTTAAGATGCAACAAATATGAAAAAAAGCGATCTTCTCTAGTGTTTATATCTACTACGGCCTCTTCAATTTCACCATCCGGAAAAAAATCCGGACTGCCGGGAGCGCCCGAAAGGCCCTTCGCCAAATCCTGAATTGTCGGCCTCAAATCCACGTTTCTGTTTTTCAGATCTCTTTTGGAAGGAGAATCCGATAACTTCGGCTTCGATTTATTGAGGGATTCAGGCGGGGTTTGCTTGGGTTTGCGCGAATCTTCTTTAACGTCCTCCTTGCGATCTTCTTTCTTTTCTCGTAAGTCCTCGGGGGCCGTAGGTGGGGGCAGGGCAGCCATTCTCTTGTCGAAAGGTTCCACGGTGCCCAATGGCGCTTTCGGAGGCGTTACAATTTTGGGCTTCTTTTCTTTTAATGCGGTATGGTCCCTATCGGAAATCGCGCTTGCGTGCTCCGGAGGAGGCTCTTTGGGCGAATCAGGCGCCGTAGGTTCAATCAGTCGCACCTTGGTCACCTGTTCGTTCGGATCACTTATCGAACTGGACATTGGAACGCTGAACAACCTCGGAACTGCGGCAAACAAGGTGAGATGTATACACAAAGAGGTTACAATAAATATCTTGAGGTACTTCTCTCGAGAGCCGTCTCGAAGGGCACTATATGACCCAATTGCAGAATCGAATTCCAAGATGTCTATTTCGGAATCAATATCCTGGTCGTGATCGGTTCCTATTTCCGTCAGTTTTGATTCCAGCAATTCACTTCCTTGTCAGAGCGCGACTAGGTCAAACGAAGTCGGACACTTGAAACCGTATTTCGATCCCCTGTGAACATATATAATCTTTTCTTGAATCATGTGCCAGTTTTCGATTGATGTGCCGTACCGCCGCTTGTCTCCGGAATGCGGTGTGGATCAAGGCATTCCGCTTCCATGTTTGCCCGTTTGAGATTTGCCTTGGCTTTTTCCGGGGTAGCGTTCGCATAACAGTAAACACATCCGTGGCCGCACGTATCGTACGCTCCTATGTCTACTGAAGCGACGCAGCCGCATTCCTTTCTGGTCGGGGCTTTCTTAACTTTCTTGAGTGCAACTCTTCGCTCGTCCGTACTTGCCACTTTAAAAAGCTCCCATGGGTTTATACAAGAACCTCGACTGATCTTAGCGGACAAAAGAAAATCGTGTGAACATGATTCAAGTGTGATGCCGCAGTCCGAAGCAATATTTGCAAGTTCAGCTGCTATGCACCTGCATTCGTCCTCTGTAGGTTTGTAATGGTTTGGTAGAGCAAAACACATGTTCCTTGTAGTCTTGCGGTAAAAATCACAGAAACTAAACAAACAGCGCCTGACTATGCCCTTTAATTCTCGGCAGATTTCAGTAAAGTTGTTTATATGCCACGAAGCGTTTAACTCACTCGTCAACACAATAGTGTCGTACCGCCATGCCCCGATGTTCTCAGGAAAATCTCGGGCGAGCCGATTCACATTTCTCATGATTCGAGAATAATCCGGAACAGAGGGTTCGACTATTTTCGGATAATTATTGATCGTGTGGGAAATAATGAAGTCATGTCCTTGATCGATCAATTCGGGCAAGTAGTCCAGTAGCGGCTCAGTGTTCTTTGTCCAAAAAGTAATGCCTATAACGTCCTTGGGCCGCATCAATACGTGGCGGTAATTTCCATTGAAGGGGTTTACAACTCCTGCAAAACCGGCTCTGATTCGGTTCATAAACCATTGTGCATGAAAAGCGGGTATGTCCGTACGTCTGCTTGCTGAAATGATGTGCATGGGGTCCGATGTAGCTCGAGTGGATTAAAAATATTGATATTTCATGTTTTTTGAAGCAAAATCACGCATGCTGAAGACCGTGTGAAAACCGCGTTTAAATCACGGAGATTTCTGTTAAGCGTTCCAGAGTACTCCGTAATGCGTCGGTTTGTTTACGTTTCGCAATTATGTCTGATTTTGATAATTAAATCAACTGAATGACCGAAACTTAGAGTTTTATAATTCAGGTTCTTTATTTCCAGAAAGGATTCGTAATGGCTAAAGCCAAGAAGGGTCGCGATCCCATTGAGAGTAATTTGAGCGATTCCGATAAAACCAGAGCCGTAGACATGGCCATTAGTCAAATTGAACGCCAATTTGGTCGCGGTGCAATTATGAAATTGGGAAGCGGCGGAGTGGTGCAAAATGTAAACACGATTCCCTCGGGATCTCTTGGATTAGATCTGGCGATCGGCATCGGAGGTATTCCCCAGGGTCGAATCATCGAAATTTTCGGCCCGGAATCATCAGGTAAGACCACGCTCTGTCTCCATATTATAGCCGAAGCACAAAAACGAGGCGGCTTTGCCGCTTTTGTTGATGCGGAACACGCGCTTGACTTGAATTATGCAAAGAAGTTGGGCGTCAACACTGATGAGCTCCTTGTAAGCCAGCCGGATACAGGGGAACAGGCTCTCGAGATTACTGAAATACTTGTGCGTTCCGGCGCACTGGACATCGTTGTAATAGACTCGGTTGCTGCTCTGGTACCCAGGGCAGAAATTGAAGGGGACATGGGTGATTCCCATATGGGACTGCAGGCCCGTCTCATGTCACAGGCATTGAGAAAGCTTACTGCAGCTATTTCAAGGTCAAACACATCGGTAATCTTCACAAATCAGATCAGGCAAAAGATTGGGATAATGTTTGGAAATCCCGAGACTACCACCGGCGGCAACGCACTCAAATTCTATGCTTCTCTTCGACTGGATATAAGACGAATAGGGGCAATTAAGGAAGGCGAAGAGGTAGTGGGGTCTCGGACCAGAGTCAAAGTAGTCAAGAACAAGCTTTCGCCGCCATTTCAACAAGTTGAGTTCGACATCATGTACAATGAAGGGATTTCCCTTGCTGGTGAAGTTCTGGACCTTGGGGTGGAAGCGGGACTTATAGACAAGTCCGGAGCATGGTACTCGTACGGCGATGAACGAATTGGTCAGGGACGAGAAAACGTGAAACGGTTTCTCAAAGAGCACCCGGAAATAGCTGCCGCCATCCGTGAAAAACTGCTTGAAACGAAAGGTATCGTCCTAAGCAAGAACGTTTCGGATGATACGGAAATCGGCGGTGATGAAATAGGAGATTACGATGGAACTTGATGAGGTCCTCAGGAAGGCGATTGATTCAGGTGCCTCGGATGTTCACCTAAAAGTCCCTCTACCCCCTGTGACCAGAATCAACGGTGTTCTGTCCCCCATGCGTGGGGAGGAACGTCTCACGCCCGATGAGATTCGTCGAATAGCTCTGTCCGTCATGAATGAACGGCAAAGAGAAATATTCACCAAGACCAAAGAACTCGACATGGCCTACAGCGTTTCTAAGTTGGCCAGGTTCAGAGTCAACGTATTCTCCCAGAGGGATTCGATAGCCATGGTATTTCGAACCATTCCTTCGGAACCGCCAATGCTGAAGGATCTGGGATTGCCGCCGATAATCGAGAAAATAGCCATGGAGAACCGCGGATTAGTACTGGTTACCGGAACAACGGGGTCCGGAAAATCAACTACTCTTGCGGCTATGATAAATCACATCAACTCTTATAGAAATTGCCATCTAATAACGATTGAGGATCCAATCGAATTTCTTCATAGGGATAGGAAAAGTATTATCAATCAACGCGAAGTCGGCCAGGATACTCTCTCTTTCCAGACCGCGTTGCGTGCTGCCCTCCGCGAGGATCCGGATGTTATCCTCGTAGGCGAAATGCGAGATTTGGAAACCATTGAGATCGCCATGCTGGCTGCTGAAACCGGGCACCTCGTATTCAGTACGCTGCATACCTTAGATGCAACGGAAACGATCACCCGTATCATATCGGCATTCCCTATTCAGCATCAGAATTCCGTGCGTCTTCAATTATCGGGTATTCTGAAGGGTGTCATTTCCCAAAGGTTATTGCCGAGGCAAGATGGAAAAGGTAGAGTTCCTGCCGTAGAAGTCTTGATTTCGACTTCGAGAGTTCGAGAATGTGTTTCTGATGAGAAGCGGGTCAGGGAAATCAAGGACGCCATAGCGGAAGGGCATGTGAGTTACGGAATGCAAACTTTTGATCAATCCCTCATGGGTCTGTTCAAGAACAAATATGTTTCCTATGAAACGGCTATGGCCGCTGCAACGAATCCAGATGACTTCGCTCTGTTTGTCCGGGGAATCAGCGGTACATCGGAAGTTAAGTGGGACATGAGCGGGTAATGCTCCTCACAAGGTAAGCCTCATTCAGTAGATTTTAGATAACATTGAATTCTGAGTTCACGGATTATGGATAGAATTAATTCCGACAGCAATTATTACCGCAACCTGAGAAGGAATATGAGTGCGGTAATCCTCATAGTCTCGCTAACACCTTTGATACTTGTCACGGGAATAATCGGATATTACTTTGATGTCTCTTATAGAGAAAAGGTGATCGACAATCTCAATCTCCTCATAGAAAAGCATAGTAGAAATATTGATTCCTTTTTGATGGAAAGACTTGCCGATATTAAGGTGATCGCTCGAACATATCCCTTGGCCAAACTTCAAGACAACGATTTTCTGAAGGAAAAACTTAGTGTCATAATAGGAGAGTATGGGCGCTCCTTCGTTGATCTAGGTTTGGTGAATGAAGATGGAATCCAGGTAGCCTATTCCGGTCCATACAAATTGAAGAATGCCGATTATTCAAAAGCAGAATGGTTTCGGGAGGCTATCTCGCGAGATGATTACGTCAGTGACGTGTTTCATGGTTTGAGAGGCTATCCTCATTTTGTCGTCGCAGTGAGAATTGAAGATGAAGGACGCAAATGGATTCTGAGGGCGACCGTCGATTTTGAATCATTCAATTCAATGGTTGAAAACATTCGCGTGGGATCCACGGGGTTTGCGTTTATAATCAATAGACAAGGGGATTTGCAGACCATTCCCAAAGTCGATTCAATACCGTGCAAAGACACCTATACCGAGTACTTGTCAAAGTCTCCCGCAGCAATTAAGCAGGTCACGAAACTTGAAGCCGGTAAAACAGGTCGGTCCGACTGCATTCTTATAGCGGCGCCCATAAACAAAGGGAATTGGCTCCTGGGGTACCAACAAGAAGAGTCGGATGCTTTTTCCGTGCTGAACAGGACTCGTCGGCTCGCATTTATGATTGTTTTGCTTGGCGGGATGGCAATCGTATCCGTGGCATTCTTCACTGTAAGACGAATTGTCGGCCATATTGCCCAGGCTGATGATGAAAAAGAACTGATGAATGAACAGATGATCGAGGCGGGGAAACTGGCCTCATTGGGCGAACTGGCAGCGGGCATTGCTCATGAAATTAACAACCCTGTTGCGATTATGGTCGAAGAAGCCGGTTGGATCCAGGATTTAATGTTGGAAGAAGATTTAGCCGGCTCGGCCAACTTCCAGGAATTCAAGCGATCATTAAATCAAATACGCACACAGGGCAAACGCTGCAAAGAAATAACTCACAAGTTATTGAGTTTCGCCAGGAAAACAGATCCCTCCGTTAAAAGTGTGCAACTGAACGAGGTAATTAAGGACGTAGTCAGTTTGACGGAGCAGCGGGCTCGGTACAGCAATATTCGTATAAACGTCCAACTTGAACAAGATTTGCCCGAAGTCAATGTCTCTCCGTCCGAATTGCAACAGGTACTACTTAATTTGATCAACAACAGTGTGGACGCATTGGAAGGCAAAGGTGGAATAATAGATATAAAAAGTGAGATGAATGAGAACTATATAACTCTCGAAGTTGCAGATAACGGACCCGGTATACCAAAGACTAATATGCCGCGTATTTTTGATCCCTTTTTTACAACAAAGCCTGTAGGTAAAGGGACCGGCCTCGGGCTATCGATTTGCTATGGAATAGTGAAAAGAATCGGAGGAGAAATTCAGGTCAACAGTGTTGCTGGTGCGGGCGTTACGTTCCGAATTATGATCCCCAAAACCAACAAAGATGCCGGCGAACTGGACGATCAGCCTCATGCGAAAGTTATGTAGTATCAGGATCGGGTTGAATCATGAACGATGCCGTTATTTTGTTAGTTGATGATGAAATTCCATTTGTTGAAGCAATGAGCAAAAGGCTCACCAAAAGGGAGTTCACTGTGATCACCGCCACCAGCGGCGTTGAAGCAATCGGGAAATTGGAAACCTGTGACATTGATGTAGTAATTCTTGACGTAAAGATGCCGGGCATGAATGGAATTGAAACACTTCGGAGAATTAAAGAATATAGACCCTTGATCGAAGTAATCATGTTGACGGGACATGGTGGAGTGGAAAACGCGATCGAGGGAATGAAGCTAGGTGCATATGATTACATCATCAAACCTTGTGACATGGATGTATTGTTGAAGAGAATCCTCGAGGCAAAGGCACAAAAAGTGAGCCATGAGGAGAAGATTCGAAGAGCGAGAATGAAAGAAATCAACATGAGTCATTAAGTTGGCTCTAGATTGTCAACGTAATTGAAAAGAAAATTTTCGCGTCTTCGATGAACGACTTAGAGAAAGGTGCTCTCCGCAGGAGGTGAAATTTTGAACCAGTTTCGTGTCCTACTAGTAGACGATGAGACGGAATTTCTTGAAACCCTTGTAAAAAGATTAAAAAAAAGAAAATTGGATGTAGTGTCGGCTGTAAGCGGAAAAGATGCACTTGCCACGCTTGGAGCTGAGCCGATTGATGTTGTAGTTCTCGATGTAAAAATGCCGGATATGGATGGAATAGAAACACTTAAAGAAATAAAAAAAATCAGCCCTCAAGTAGAGGTGATTATGCTGACCGGCCATGCGAGTGTGGAAGTCGCCATTCAAGGCATGGAACTGGGTGCATTTGATTATCTGATGAAGCCGATGGATATTGACGAACTGCTTTACAAATTGCAGGACGCATATAAAAAGAAATGGTGCAGGGAAGAAGAGGGTGAATGCCGCCTACCGCAATCTTTGGAAATTCGCTCTTAATCCTATTGGTCTTCACATCTTTTTCTTGAGATAATACGAAATAGGTATTATAAAGTTACTTCCATTAAAACAACTTCCGCACAAAATCTATTTGCCGGCAACCGTTGATGACATTGTCTACATTTTGACAATGTGTCAACGGTCTGTTTGAACGCGTATCGCACACATTTTCTGTTAAACATTTGTTATGGAGGACATGGACATGAAGTGGGGTAAAGATCTGTACCGAATGTTGATGGCTGCCACGATAGCTCATGCCAAATGGGACTACGAGACATCCATGAACATACTCAGGGACAAACGCAGACTCCGCATTTTCGGATTAATGCTTATTCCTGCGGTTCTCACAGGTGTAGCTCTGGCCGCAGACCTACCTTCAACCATCGGTGGTTACAAAGCGTACCAGCCTGCGTTTTATACACCCACAATCTTTATTGCAACGATCTTTATCGGTCTATGCGCCGGTCTTATTACCGGCTGCATCGGCGCCGGCGGAGGCTTCATAATCACTCCGGCGCTCATGAGCGTCAATGTAAAGGGCATACTTGCAGTCGGAACGGACCTGTTCCACATATTTGCGAAAGCAATCATGGGCACGGTTGTTCATAAAAAATTGGGAAATGTCTCGGTTCCGCTTGCTCTTTGGTTTCTCGTTGGTTCCGCCGGAGGCGTTTTCGGTGGTGGTATGATCAACCGGTGGATATATGAAAAAGATCCCGTTCTGAGCGATGCCTTTATCAGCATAGTGTACGTAGTGCTTCTTGGCTTCCTGGGATTCTACTCATTATTCGATTTCCTCAAGCTCAGAAAAGCAGGGGATGATGTAGGTGCACACGGAGGAGAAAGTCCCCAAGGTAGAGAGGCTGCTTCGGGCAAGGTAGGGCTTCCCGCAAGATTGCAGGCCGCCAACATTCCTCCACAGATCACCTTCGATGAAGATTTGGTTCCCGGTGGAAAGAAGATCCCTGCCATTTTCGTTATTATCTCCGGTGCGCTCGTTGGGTTTGCTGCGGCAATCATGGGCGTCGGCGGTGGTTTTCTCACTTTCCCGATATTCGTCTATGTTCTGGGCGTGTCATCCTTTACCACGGTAGGAACCGACATTCTTCAGATCATCTTCACGGCCGGTCTCGCCGCCATAGCCCAGTATGCCATTTATGGATTCATCTTCTACACATTGGCCATGGGAATGTTGCTGGGATCCCTTCTTGGAATTCAGATCGGGGCGCTTACCACTAAAATCGTTAAGGGTATATACATCCGCGGTTTCTATGCCGTTTCTATTTTGGCTGGGTTCGTGAACAGATTCTTCGCTCTCCCTGATAAACTCAAGCAAATGGAAGTTTCGGGTTTCGTTTCACTCTCGGATTCAACAGTTAAGATGTTCAACACAATCGGACTGGTGGTGTTTTTTGTGGTTATAGGAATTTTCGCTTTCTGGGTCATCGGTAAATTCCTCGCAAACACCAAAGCGCTGAGAGGGGAGGTTTGAAATGATTAGAGATAGTGGCGCTTTTTTAAAAGGTGTTTTACTAACGGTGTCCTTCTTTACCATTCTCGGAATCATGTTCATGCCCTGGTTCGGCAATGGTGAAAATGCCCTGGAAGCATCAGACAGATTGTTTAACTCGATTTCAAAAGGGTCCAGCGATTTCATCGGCGGTCTTCAGAAAAAAGCCGAGGCTTGGGTAGGAAAAGAAATCAACGTTAGTTTGAAAATGAAAAATGAAAATATGGCCCAACAATCGGTCAAAATTCTAACCGCAACACAAACACAAACAAGTGCAGCCGGCGACCAGGTTACTGTCACTGGAGACTTCGGAAAAATACTTCTCGCATCGCTTGCGGATTCCAGATTGCTCTTTGAAAATAAAGATGCCGATCTCG
>CAZTJA010000060.1:0-5752 GCA_964613745.1 uncultured Syntrophaceae bacterium | reverse complement strand
CTCGCATCGCTTGCGGATTCCAGATTGCTCTTTGAAAATAAAGATGCCGATCTCGAAAAAAAGTATGGCATTCCGGGTAGGGAAGTCCTTTTCGTTTGGTGGAATATTTTTAAGGAAATGGATCGAGACCTGAAAAGACAATCCAAATTCCAGGAAGCAGCATTTCTGGGTGAGGTTGTCAAAAGAGGCGTCGAGGTCTCCTTTAATTTCTTTGGTATTGCTCCGGAATCCGCTGCATCTAAAGCGGGCATTCTGACGTTTGCTCTTATCTTCTATGTTATCTACACCCTGTGGTGGGGAATAGCGATAATGTTCCTGTTTGAAGGTCTTGGTCTTGAAATGAAGGCCGGCCACAAAAAAGAGGTTTAATTTGAGAGTGCGGGGAGCCTGTAAGATCCCCGCATGCATTGAATCAGTTGGTCTGCTAAAATGAGGAGGAGCTTTCACTGAAGGACTCCTCATTTTTTTTCCGTCAATTAACTGCATCCTAAATTTGTAGAATCCGAAAAGATGAAAGCATCGCGCATATTAAAAAAATTGAAATTTTATTTGACGGGTCGGTCCGATGAACCGCAAACCGTCGAAAATGTGCAGGAACTTAGAGCTGCTTTTACCAGAAGGTATCATAATTTCAAATTGCTCTTGACTGCCAACAACAAAGCCCTCGAAATTATGAGCGATCTGGAAAAAGCTTTGGACGGCAGTCAAACGTTCGGCATGTCTTTCGTCCGATCAAATTGCACCGCCGTCCTGGTTAACGTATTCCGGATTATCAAGCATCTTGAGGAACTTGCCCCCGGAAAATATTCTGCCCTTTTCGATAGATTCAAAAACATTCAGGAAACAATAAACCTGTTGCTCGCACACAAGAAGCTTGCTGTGCATAGTGATTTAGTGCTCCCATTGAAAGCCGTCGATCGAAATTTGACGGACCAGGTCGGGAGTAAGATGGCAAATGTCGCTGAAATCAAAAATGAGATCGGCGTGCCGGTTCCGCCGGGATTTGTTGTCACCGCCTCAGCCTACGACTTCTTTGTTGCCCACAATGACTTGCAAGCGGAAATTGATCGTCGGATCCAAGCTGCAGATACCGAAGAGTTCGAGGATCTCTACTCTTTGAGTGCCGATATCCAACAACTTATCATCCGCTCTTCGGTTCCCAAGGAGCTTGAGGAGCAAATTTACAAAGCATTTGAACAGGTTGAAGAGGAAGCGGGACCAGGAGTCAAAGTGTCTCTACGAAGCAGCGCTCTCGGGGAAGACACGGCAGGAACATCGTTTGCGGGCCAATTCCGATCGGTGCTGAACGTAAGCAAAGAGAATTTGCTCGATGCCTACAAGGAGGTTATTGCAAGTAAGTACGGTTTGCCGGCAGTGACTTACCGGCTGAACAGGGGCATTCCCGACGAGGATGTCGCAATGTGCGTCGGCTGCATGGTCATGGTCAATGCGGCCTCGGGTGGAGTCATGTACTCGACGAATCCCATTAACATTAGAGACAAAAGCATATTTATTAATTCTGTATGGGGCTTGCCGAAAGCCGTCGTAGATGGGACGGTTGACCCGGATGTATTTGTTCTGAGTCGCGACAGAACGCCATTAGTCAAGAGCAAAGAAATCAGAACCAAGGAAGTGGAGTTTCTCTGCTACCCCGATGAAGGAGTGTGCCGCACCGTACTAATTCCCGAGAAGCGAACCGCACAATCCATAACTGATGCCAACGCCATAGAACTAGCCAAAATCGCGATCAAACTAGAGGATTATTACGGCTCTCCCCAGGACATTGAGTGGGCCATCACCGAGAACGATGAAATCCTTATTCTTCAATGTAGACCTCTCCAGCAGTATTCCCTCGAAACCGACAAGAAGGCTTCTGTCATAGAAGGCGAAAAGGTAATAACAACAGGCGGAATAACGGCGTCTCCCGGAGTAGCGGTAGGAAAAGTGTACATCGTACGGAGCGACGTGGATAAGCTCAAGTTTCCACAAGGAGCAGTGCTCGTTACCGCTCAATCTTTGCCGCGTTGGGCACCTCTTTTATCGAATGCATCCGCTGTGGTGACGGAACTAGGGGGAGTCGCAGGGCATCTTGCAAACGTAGCACGAGAATTCGGGGTTCCTGCATTATTCGGAGTCCATGACGTTACCAATCTGCTGGAAAATGATCAACTTATCACGGTTGATGCAGAGGGGCTGACTATCTATGACGGAGAAGTGAAGAGTCTATTGGATCTTGTCACCCAAAAGAAAAATCTCATGGAAGGTAGTCCGATATTTGAAACCCTCCAAAGAGCAGCTGAACATATTGTCCCATTAAATCTCCTTGATCCTGACTCTCCGGAGTTTCACCCGAAAAAGTGCCGGACCTTGCACGATATTACCCGTTTTTGCCATGAAAAAGCTGTTCACGAAATGTTCAACTTTGGAAAGGAGCACCATTTTTCCGAGCGTTCGAGCAAGCAGCTAATGTGTCATGTGCCGATGCAATGGTGGATTATCAATCTTGACGATGGCTATAAACAAGACGTGGAAGGTAAATTTGTTCACATTGACAACATAGTCTCTATCCCAATGCTCTCCATCTGGGAAGGTGTTGTTGCTGTTCCCTGGGAGGGTCCGCCGCCTCTGGAAGCTGGAGGTTTCATGTCGGTTTTGATTCAGGCGACCTCAAATCCCGCCTTAGACCCATCAATGAAATCAGCCTATGCAGCACGCAATTATTTTATGATTTCCAAGAACTTCTGCAGCTTGAATTCACGTTTCGGCTTCCATTTTTCCACTGTTGAAGCACTGATCAGTGAAAGGCCCATTGAAAATTATATCAGCTTTGCCTTTAAGGGTGGAGCTGCGGATTATCCTCGCCGTGTCCGTCGGGCCTCGTTCGTAGGAAATATTCTTGAAGAATTCGGATTCCGTACGGAGATGAAGAAGGACTCGGTTTTTGCAAGAATTGAAGGACGTGACCAAGATTTTATGAAAGAGCGTCTCAGGATAATCGGCTACATGATTATCCACACTCGCCAACTCGACATGGTAATGGCCAATGATTCATCTGTACATAAATATAGAACTAAGATAATGAACGAAATTCAAACTATGTTGACCAATCCCCCTTCCGCTTATCAATGTCCCGCATCCTCGGAAGTATAATTCACCGCTTAAAAACAGGCTTGATGCTTGAATACCTTACGGGTTGCTGCTAAACTCTGGTGCCATCTCGCTGATTTTTTAATGTCTTAATGAAGTTATTACCGGAGACGTAGTGCTCGCAAAAGTCCATTCAGGGTCATTGATAGGGATAGAAGTTCACCCGGTCGAAGTCGAAATTGATGTGTATCTGGGATTACCCGCCATTGCAGTAGTGGGCCTCCCCGACAATGCCGTCAAAGAAAGCACCGCTCGTGTAAAATCTGCAATTACGAACAGTGGTTATGTCTTTCCGGCGAGAAGAGTTACGATTAATCTTGCGCCTGCAGATCTGAAAAAAGAAGGATCAGGCTTTGACTTGCCTATAAGCCTGGGAATTCTTATTGCTTTGAACCTTATGTCCGATGAAAAAGTCGGCGACTATCTCATTTTAGGTGAACTGTCTCTCGATGGAACCATAAAGTCGGTCAAGGGGGCTTTATCTTTGGGATTAGCAGCAAGAGACGCTGGTTTTAAGGGAGTCGTCCTCCCGAAAATCAATGCGGCCGAAGCTGCGGTCGTACAGGGAATAGATGTAATAGGCGTCTCATCTCTCCTCGAAACAACGGCATTTCTGAACGGAAATCTTGACATTGCTCCATCCAAACCAAAGGAGAAATCCCAGACCGGAGTTGAAAAATATTCACCTGATTTCAGAGAAATCAAGGGTCAGGAATATGCGAAGAGAGCCATAGAGGTGGCTGCAGCAGGCGGTCACAATGTTTTAATGATCGGACCGCCGGGTTCCGGCAAGACGATGATTTCCCAGAGAATTCCTTCCATATTACCGGAACCGGTATTCGAAGAAATGCTGGAAACCACCCGTGTGTATTCGGCTGTGGGAATGCTCGGACGAAACGGCTCTCTCATGTTGAACCGGCCATTCAGGTCTCCCCATCATACGGTTTCCGATGCGGGTCTCATCGGTGGCGGGATGATTCCACGGCCCGGAGAGGTGTCACTTGCCCACAATGGTGTACTCTTTTTGGATGAACTGCCGGAATTCAGGAAAAACGTCCTTGAGGTTCTCAGACAACCAATCGAGGATGGAAAAGTCACCATATCACGGGCACAGGTCACCGTTACATTTCCGGCTAGGTTCATGCTCATTGCCGCCATGAATCCCTGCCCATGCGGATTCCACGGTGATCCCAAACACGAATGCTCATGTTCTAAGCAGCTGATTCAACGATATTGGAGCAAGATTTCCGGGCCGTTACTTGATAGGATAGACATCCACGTTGATGTTCCCGCGGTGGAATGGAGGGATCTCACCGCAGTTTCCGAAGGCGAATCATCGGAAACGATTCGGTCCAGAATCAACAAGGCCCGGGAAATTCAGCTTAATCGATATGACAAATCCGGTGTGTACTGTAATGCTCAGATGAGTTCAGCCCTAATCCGAAAACATTGCGCTCTGGGTCCTGAGTCAGTCAGATTTTTGGAAAAAGCGGTTGAGAAACTGGGCTTATCGGCTAGGGCTTATCATCGGGTACTGAAAATAGCCAGAACCATTGCAGATCTGGACCATTCACCGGAACTGAAATCCCCTCACGTTGCTGAGGCAATTCAATACAGATCCCTCGATAGACGTTACGATTGATTGTCAAAATTCAACAATCAGTGCGTCCAATCCAAATCCATTCGGGAACTTATACGATGCTAATGCCAGACCGGTTTGCCAATCTTCTCATTCACCAACACTATTTTGTTCATTACCCGGCTCACTAATTACCAATGCCGAGAACTATGCTTTCAATGCTTTGTATATTTTGTAGATCAACATTCAACGCGAATTTGTCCTCAACAAGTCCTTCAATACTGCCGTTGGTAATTAATCCGAATTTGGCCATCAGATCAGCCATGTATTGAATCTCTTCTTTTTTGGGGACGAATCTATCGAATGCCACACGGTTGGGTGGAGTCATTAATGCGTACTGGACTAAATCAGGCGACTGATTCCAGTAGCTGGATGCAATATTTGCAGCGCTTTGGAGATTGGTCTGGGCCCAAATGCCGGCCCGGGCCGCTGATTGTATTAAGTGACCCGCTCGCTTTTCGTCCGCCTCAATGAAGCTTCGTTTCATGATCAATAAATTGCAGATGAAATCGGGCCACACATCCTCAACGTGAAACAACACTTTGGCTGTGGAATTCTGCAGCGATTTTGCAGCGAAAGGCTCCCCAACAAAGTATCCGTCAAGCGATCCCGTTGAAAGTGCGGACGGCATATCCGGCGGATTCATTTCAACGATATTTACGGCATTCGCAGAAAGACCCATCTCATAGGCCAATTTTCTGACACAAAGATGGTGCCCGGAATATTTGGATGGTACCGCTATGTTTTTCCCGACTAGATCCGAAAAAGATTTTATGGGCAAATCATGTCGGTACACGAATGTACTTTCATGTCTATTGCCTATGTAGACTATCTTAACATCCGCACCTTGCTGATGGAGCACGATGGAAAGCGGTGCAATGATAAACGCCGCTTGAATGTGATTGCCCCTCAGCGCTTCTCCCATTTCGGCAAACGATGAGAATTTGAGTGCTTCATAGCGGATTC
>CAZTJA010000059.1:0-19052 GCA_964613745.1 uncultured Syntrophaceae bacterium | reverse complement strand
CAAGTGTAACGAATGTGGTCTATGTCAGAAAAATTGCCCCATGTCGGCAATAGAAGACGACCCCCATGAAACCAATGCTCGAGAATGCATCGTATGTTTGAAATGCAAAGAAGTATGCCCTCAAAAAGCCATAGGTTTTTCGTCCGGCTTGAAAGATGACACCCCGACTGCAGCCACAGATTTTACAAGAAGAGGTCTTGTATTCGGCCTGGGTGGAGGTCTCATCATGGCAGGACTCCTAAAAACAAACATTGGTCAACCGCGTCTGTTTACAAAAGAGAGGCCATTCGTTGACCCTGATCTCATAAGGCCCCCTGGTGCTTTACCGGAACCCGAATTTCTCCAATCCTGCGTGCGATGCGGACAGTGCATGAAAGTCTGCCCTTCCAATACGTTACAACCTACCTGGGCCAAAGCCGGCCTTGAGGGAGTATTTTCTCCGATTTTGGTCCCCAGATTGGCCGCGTGCGCAGTCAATTGCAACGCATGTGGTCAGGTCTGTCCCACCGGGGCCATTAGAGCGCTACCCCTGATCGAAAAGAATCATGCTAAGATCGGGACCGCATGGATCAATAGACGCAACTGCCTCGTATGGGAACAGGACAAAAAGTGTCTCGTGTGCGACGAGGTTTGTCCCTACAACGCAATCTCCTTCAATCCTGTTGCAGGATTGCAGAACGCAGCGCCTTTTGTTCATGAAAACAGATGCACCGGATGTGGGTGGTGCGAGACCGCTTGCCCAATCAACGGAGCATCTGCAATCCGAGTCAACGTAGTGGGCGAAGTCAGGCTGTCTGAAGGTTCCTACATCGAAAAAGCCGAAGAGTACGGTTTCCAATTTAAGATTCGTGACCCTGCCGATCGATTGGCGCCGGACACGTTTGAAAATTCGGAATCCGGACTCGACAAGAATGATCTTGAGCCGAAGAAAATTCCTGATTCAAAAGATGATTCGGGACTTCCACCGGGTTTTACTAACAATTGAACTGACTTCTTTGCCGGCCTGTGCTATAATTCCTTTGGAAAGTAACTAGTTACAACAATGTTAAGGAATACAAACGGGGTCTCACCAAAGGTGCTCTGTCACACACAAACCCATGTTCCATATGCTAATCCGACCATGAGCCTCCGATATGAATGAAAATCGGCCGAATAGAGATGACGTGGATCGCATGTGGCAGGAGGCCGAAGTTTACGAAAAACAAGGGCTCTATGATCATGCAGTGATGTTGTACAAAAACATCTTGACCAAGAGACCTGATGATCGTAAAGCACAGGCAAAAGTAGTTCAAATACAGTTCAACCAGCAGATAGGCGAGACCACCGAAGTAAGAAATTCCCTCGATAATAACAAATTGTCACCGCGACTGGCTTTGGATCTCGGAATCGCTTACATGGGTATGAGCCTCTATCCCGAAGCCCTCGATGAATTCAAGAAAGCTCTTGCTCCATCACCCGTTTTTCGCAACGAAATTCTTAAGTACACTGCTACTTGTTTGATCTACATGAGCAAGTATGAAGAAGCTGAAGCGATTACCAACCAATTGCTTCAGGATAAATCTCTTTCCTTGACCGAACGGGGAGATTTTTTCACGGAAATTGCCTGCGCTTACGTCAAAGTGGGGGCGTATGCCATAGCTCAGAACTTCTTGTCGGAGGCCCCCGATGAAGTGAAAAGCTACATCACCGATTACGAAACGATCTTGGATAAATTGGCGTCCGCCAATGCCGGCCGCACAGTGAAGGTTCTCATTGAAGATCCCGAAACGGGCCGAAGCTATTCCGGGAAAATTGACGTAAGTTCTCCCGCTTCCGAAGCAGATGACCAAACCTCCCGAAGTGATTCCACCGATAATGATGATCCAGTGGAACTGGACCTGCCGGTCAAATACTCCATTGATTCAAAGACATGGCATGACGGAATGGTACGCCAAATCTCAACGTCTTTTGCCCTCGTGGACTTTTCGGAATTCAAACCAGAACCCGGTGATTCAGTAGTACTTCAAATTCAGCTTCCCGATTTCGAGAACAATGAACGTGTTTGGGTTGTTACAAGAATTGCAAAAAAATCCTTTTTTCGAACACAAGACAAAAGCCCCGAAGTAAAAACCGAATTTGTTTCCTTTCTCCCCGGAGGAGAAAACCTTCTAAGGCAGTTTATCAAGAAAATTCGTATTGATTCTTCATTATTAAATGATGAATCCACCGGCACCGATATATCCGGACTGCAAGTTGAATCCACCAACGTATTTGAACAACTTGAAGCCGAAGCAATAAAGCTTTTTGAAAGCGGCTTAATAGGAGACCTCCCACCAACCCAATTGAAGGAAGTACAGGTTCCCGAGGACCGTAGTGATCCGGATTCCGACGAAATAGCAATTGAGGCCGAGCCTGATCAGCGGCTCAGATTTGCATGCGAATGCGGGCAAATACATTCAGTCCCTGTTCGCAGTGTGGGAAAAAAGGGAAAGTGCGGCAATTGCGGTCGTACGATGCGCGTACCGGTGGTGGATCTGCGGCAGGACAGCCTATCTAAATTGCTCGTCGGAAAAATCGTCGGGGGATGCAGGTTATTGTACAAACTAGGTGGAGGCGGAATGGGAGGGGTTTTCAAAGGGCATCACATCGCCTTGGACATTCCCGTTGCCGTCAAAATTCTCCATGCTCATTTGGCCGAAAAAGATCCGGTCTTCGTAAAAAGGTTTATTCGCGAAGCCAGAGCGGCTGCTAAGTTACAGCACCCTAATGTTGTAGGCGTCATGAATGTTGGATTTGAGGAGGGTCTTCATTTCCTCGTTATGCCGTTCATTACCGGTGGCAGTGCTGCTGTGATGTTGGCGAAACAGGGTAGATTCAGGGTAGAAAAAGTTATTCACATTGCAATCGACATTTCCAAAGCGCTCATAGTAGCCGAAGATCAGAAAACGCTTCATCGCGATATAAAACCCGCCAATATTCTGTTCAACGAGCGAGGCGACGCCATGCTCGCGGACTTGGGTTTAGCTAAAAATTATTTGGATTCTCAGGATTCCGGAATCACACAGACCGGAATCGCATGTGGAACCCCGCTCTATTTCTCCCCTGAGCAGGCCAAAGGCTCACCCAACATGGATATCCGTTCGGACATATACTCGTTGGGTATAACTTTATACCATCTGTTGGACGGTTCCCCTCCTTTCAAGGGAGAATCGGCGTATGTAATCTTCCAGAAACACGTCCATGAGCCTTTACCTCCCTTTCAAGGAATATCACCCCCGATTCCCGACGATATTTTCAAACTCATTTTGAAAATGACGGCAAAGAATCCCAACGATAGGTATTCCTCTGCACGAGAATTGTTGAATGCCTTGGAGCAACTCCGAGATGAACTGTTGCGATCGGGAAAAAAACAGATTAAAGAAAAAAAACAGAGTCTCTGGAGTCGATTGGGAATAAAGAGATAAGTACTTCCGAAGCATACTTTTGTTTCTCTCTTGTTGCCCAAACGTTTACGAACTTAGTTGTATTGCCCAGGCTAATTCCTACCAAACTACTTGACATATATTTCCAGGTGTGTAGATTAAAGCTGTAGGCAATTCTATGGAGCGTATCGCGTGCCCAAAAAATTGATCATACTTGTTAGCTGCATGTGTATGTTAGGGACAACCATGGTTCCGGCATATATGATACCGTGCTGCTGTAAGACAACGTATGATCTTTCCTCAAGCACGAACAAGACTGACACCCAAGCCGCTCCATCATGTTGCTCGGCTAAGCACACGATCAAACACGCATGCTGTGAAGGTCAATCATGTCCCGATACGGTCGTGAATGTAATCACCGAGAAATGTTCAAAGTGCAGATGCCTTGAGCACCTTCAGATTCTCGCGTTGTCCGGTTATTTAAACGGCTCTTCAATGGAGTCGAATTATGAAATGCCGGAACTGAAAACCCATGTAATTTCCTCCGACATTAGTTCACATCAATCAGTCCTCATACCAAGTCTCTGTGATGAACATCCTATAGCCCTACTCACCTTACAAACGTGTACTCTGCGCTGTTGATCCTAAGCTCCTGATTCACTTCTGATCCCCTTTTTTTACCAAAAATTCAGCTTTCTGAATGGCTCTAAATCATGGTTTGGAGTTTAGGAGAATTCCATGTCTAAGGACAGCAAACTCAAACAAATAACGCTGGAGAACCTCGACCAAGCGGAAAAGAAGATCTCCATCAATAAATTCAAGCGATTAGGCGTTATCGCCCTGGTCTTGTGTTTTGTTTCAGTTGGAGCGTACGCCGCCTTTCGTATCATTTCGGGAGACGTGATTGCGTCGAGGTTCGTCATCAATAAGATGAACTGCCCTGCATGTATTGTTACCGTAAAAGAAATTACGGAGAAGATACCGGGAGTTGTGAAGACGGAAGTAAGTCTCTCCGCCGGTGACGCAACTATTCAATACAGGGAGAAACAGACAAATCCGGAACAAATTCAGGCTGCGATCGTAAAAGCAGGTTATCCCAGCAAAATCGATGGGATCGCAAAAAAAGACGGCAAATCGTCAAATCAGGCGATAGCATTGGTCAACGGCAAGCCGGTATTCCGCAACGATCTGGAAATCCCGATTCTCGGAACTAAGGACTTTGATTCGAAGCAGGACCTAAGCTCAGCAGTGTTTTCCGTTTTAGGAAAAGAAATCCTGCTCCAATCCGCCGATTCCAAGATGGTCGTCATTCAGCCGTCCGAGGTGCAGGAAGAAATCGATTCAATGCTCAAGAAAAACGAGATCTCCCGCGAAGCATTCATGGCTCAAATGATTTCAAAATTCGGATCTGAAGAAAAGTTTCTGCAGGCAGTTGCCCAGAAACTTGGAATTCAAAGACTCATTGAAGACCATGTGGCTCCCGGCATCAAAGAAACCGATGAGCGCAATCGAAAAACCCTTGAATGGATAGGTGGCCTCTTTAAGGACTCCGACGTTCAGATACTCGATGAGACTATCAGGACCCAAATGGGATCGCCCGGTTCCGAGGGTTGGAAAGTATTTTGGCCCAAGATGATAGGCCGATCCTCCGACCTTAAATCAATTCTCGTACAAACAAATTAAGAAAGAGGAAAATACAATGCGCAACTTCATTCTCGTGCTCTGTGTCGCAATAATCGCGTCCTTCGGGGCTCCCGCAGTAAATGCCGCATCAGGGAATTTCACTGTGGCCGCACAGGAAGTCAAACCGGAAAACGGTTTGTTTAAATTTCCCGTTTCAGCTTTTGCCGACGGTAAAGCTCGGCATTATGAGTTCAAGACCGCTCCTGATCAAAGTGTCCGTTTTTTTATCGTCAAATCGGTGGATGGAACAATCAGAGCTGCTTTGGATGCATGTGACGTCTGCTTTAGATCCAAGAAGGGCTACGTTCAAAATGGTAACGACATGACGTGCATCAACTGTGGCCTAAAGTTCAAGACGGACAAAATCAATGAAGCTAAAGGGGGCTGCAATCCTCATCCTTTGAAGAGAGTTATCGAAGGCGACAAAGTTGTTATTTCACAACAGGACGTCATTGCCGGTCTGAAGTACTTTCAGTAGGAGGATTCCATGAAATTAAAAGACATAGCCCTCAATAATCTGCGACGTAGGAAGGGTAAAGTTTTCTTTCTCATCAGTGGATTGCTGATCGGAGTGGCAGCCGTTGTTGCACTTCTCACCACAACTCGAATCCTTGAGGAAGACATTGCGCATAAAATGGATGAGTTTGGGGCAAACATAATAATTACCCCGAAATCCGAAGGATTGTCTCTCACCTATGGCGGCCTTAGTCTGGGCGGTCTGTCATTCGATCTCAAAGAGATAGCCGAATCGGACCTCCCTAAAATACGACAAATCAAAAATGCCGAGAATATCAGCATAGTAAGTCCGAAAGTCTTTGGAGTCTTGGAACACGCGGACAAAAAAGCCCTAATCGTAGGAGTGGATTTCCCTGCAGAGTTATCTCTCAAGAAATGGTGGAAGATCGACGGCAACAAACCCACCGACATGCACGATCTACTGATCGGACACGAAGTTGCGGAAAAATACAATCTCAAGACAGGATCCACCTTCGAAATCAAAGAGAAACAATTCAAGATTGCAGGAATTCTTGAACAGACAGGTTCCCAGGATGACGGCTTGATTTTTATGAGCCTGCCCGTTACCCAAAAGCTTTTCGGTAAAGAAGGCAAAATTGGAATGATTGAGGTAGCCGCCCTGTGTAAGAACTGCCCCATTTCTGAAATCGTCGAACAAGTATCTGAAAAACTGCCGACCGCAAAGGTTACTGCCGTCCAGCAAGTTGTTGAAAGTCGAATGGATACACTTCACAAATTTCGACAATTTTCTCTCGGGATTTCCGGGCTGGTTCTCCTGGTCGGCTCGATGGTGGTTTTCGTAACGATGATGGGAAGCGTTACTGAACGTACTCGGGAAATCGGAATATTCAGCGCAATTGGTTTTCGAAGATCTCACATTATGAAAATCATACTTTTTGAGGCTTTCATAGTGTCCTTTATTGCAGGTGTATTGGGGTTTCTACTCGGCATCGGAGTTACTCGTCTCCTCCTCACATTTTTAACGGAGCATATGCCGCATTTCTCAATCGATCCGATGGTTGCTGCAGGATCGCTGTTCTTGGCGATCATAGTGGGGTTGCTGGCCTCTCTATACCCGGCCCTTGCTGCATCCAAGATGGATCCCAACGAAGCCCTTCGCAGTTTATAGGAGGAGATTATGAGCTACATTTTAGTTGATAACGTATCCAAAGAATTTGGTGAGGGTGACGGCAAAGTCGTTGCCGTAAGGAAAATGGATTTAGCCATAAAGCAAGGTGAATTCATTTCCATCATGGGAGAGTCGGGTGCAGGTAAGAGCACACTCCTTTCCATGCTCGGCGGACTCCTAAGCCCAACCGGCGGCGCAGTAGTCATCGGTGATATCGACATTTATTCATTAAAACGCGACAAGCTGGCCGATTTCCGACGAGAGTTCATGGGCTTCATTTTCCAGTCTTTCCAACTCGTTCCTTATTTGACGGTTCTCGAAAATGTGCAACTGCCGTTGGCGATTACTCATCATTCCGAAGCGGATAAAACTACTTTGGCGCTGTCGGCTCTGGAACGTGTAGGCCTTAAAGAGAAAGCGGCGCGATTACCCAACCAGCTATCCGGAGGTGAACAGGAGAGAGTCGCTATTGCACGGGCGGTAGTCAATGAACCCCCTATTTTGTATGCAGACGAACCCACGGGAAACCTCGATTCACGGAATTCAATGGAAGTTATGAACCTGCTGAAGTTACTTAACTCGGAAGGTCAGACAATCGTCATGGTTACACATAGCCGAAAAAATGCTGAATACGCGGACAGAATCGTAGAAGTGGCTGACGGCATGATCAGAGAGTCACCCGTAGTGAAAGCCGTCTGCGGATGACGATTTGAACCTGCACAAAACCGGAAGGCGCCAATCCAACTATTTTGATTTGTTTTATGTAAAAAGGAGAAATAATCGTGAGAAAATTGGCCTTGTTACTTGGATTAATATTGGTTGCGACAACTTGCCAAGTTGTTTTCGCAGCTTCATGTTGTGATCCCGGAGCTTCATCGGCAAACAATCAGAATTTGTCGGCACCGGCAAATCTTCGCAATAATCTCATGGCCCCGAGAGGAAACGACATTGCAGGAAAACCCGGATTGGAACTTGTAACAAAATATCTGAATCAGGGCGAAGGCCCCACGGCCCGAGGCGGCTGCTGCGGAGGAAGTATTGCTCCCCAAATAGCCTCCGGGTCTTGTTGCGGTGGAAAGCAACCCTCACTCCCGAGTTGTTGTGCAGGAGCCAATAGCGGAAAAATTCGCGAACTCGTAAATAGAAAAACGGCACCTCAAAACCCCACACCGGATTGCTGCAATCCAGGCGCGCAGTCCGCAAAACCTGATGGATTGGGAACGAAGAATGCCGCACAATTCCCGGAATTCAAAATCATACCGGTGTCGGCGGTTGTGGGAACCGGAATCAGCCGATTGATGGGGCCTGCGATCGGCCCATTCGGCAACCTCTGGTAAGATTACATTTTCAGAGCAGTCATGAAGTGATTGCTCTGAAACACTCAGTTCCTATCATTCCGTTCACCAAAGCGCACCTACGGCATATCCAACGATATGTAACATCAGCCATGTAATTTTTCTTCGAAAACGGCCAATGTTTTCATCGGCGGTTTGTCAAACAAGAAGGAATCTTCTGGGCTATTGACGACACACTTTTGGTCCTAATCTTTAGACTAGGCTTAGAGGTAAATTCTTCAGGACGTGCTGCAATTCGGCAATAAAGGAGATTCGGAAAATGTCCGGCGGTCGATCATGGATTTTTAGAACGCTGCCATTCGTGGGCGTAATAATCCTTGCCTTTTTGTTTGGCTATTTTTGGGCCGGACCACATCAGGCAAATGTAATCAATACCCCTAACACCGCCGATCATGTCGACCCCGCTCAAAAAGATAAGAAAGCCGGAAATCAGCAGCTTTGGACCTGTTCCATGCACCCGCAGATCAAACTGCCTCAGCCCGGAAAATGTCCCATTTGTTACATGGATTTGATACCTCTCGAAAGTGACGATCATTCCCATGAATCCGATAACACCTTCGTTATGTCCGAAACTGCAAAGAAACTCGCAGAAGTGGAAACATCTCCCGTTGCTCGAGAACAGGCGAAAGTTATTGTTGGAATGCAGGGGCTGGTATTCGAGGACGAAACGAGAACTGCAAATCTTACGGCTCGAATTGACGGAAGGTTGGATGAAGTATTCATAAATTTCACCGGCGTTCGCGTAACCAAGGGTGATCCCATGGTCACAATTTGGAGCCCCACGCTCATAAGGTCGCAAGTTGAGTTATTCGAGACAATGCGTAGCGGCGACGACCCGCAGGTACTCAGAGGAGCGGAAGAAAAACTCATCCAGTACGGACTCACGCGAGATCAAATCGAAGAGATTAAGCAGAAGAAAAAACCTATTCTCAATGTGACGTTAAGAGCCCCCATTAACGGTATTGTTACCAGGAAAATGGCTTTTCTTGGCCAGTTCGTAAAAGAAGGCCAAGACATGTACATAATCAATGACCTTTCGCATGTGTGGATCAAACTGGATGCCTATGAAACGGACTTGCCGTGGATTCGATACGGTCAGAATGTAACATTTACCACTCCGGCCGTTCCCGGCCGAAAGTTCACGGGTCGCGTCCTATTCATCGATCCGGTCCTGGACATGAAGACAAGGTCGGTTAAGATCAGAGTCGAAGCGGAAAATCCTGATTTCACTTTAAAACCGGGAATGTTTGTTTCCGCGGAACTTGAATCGGAAGTTGATTCCCAAGGACGAATCATAAAATCCGAATGGGCCGGAAAATATATTTGTCCGGTACATCCCCGGGACGTTGCAAGCGATACTCCGGGAATATGCCCGGAAAGCAAAGTAGCAATGCAGCCGGCCTCAGCTTTTGGATATGCCGACGACCCGAATCCAAAGCTTCCTCTCACCATACCCGCTACAGCCCCCCTGATAACAGGTAAGAGAAGCATCGTATATGTAGAAATCCCCGGCGACAAACCTACTTACCAGTTGCGAGAAGTTGTTTTGGGTCCGAGAGCCAAAGACAAATACGTGGTGTATGAAGGTCTGTCCGAAGGAGAAAAAGTTGTCTCCAGGGGAAACTTCAAGATCGACAGCGCGATGCAAATTCTCGCTAAGACAAGCATGATGTCCCCGAAGGACCCAAAAGCACAGACTCCAAAATCTGATGAAGAAGTCCTCAGGAAAATTGATGTACCTTCGGATTTTCTCACCGCTTTGAATCCGGTTATTCAGGATTATATCGACCTGAAAAATGCCGTAACCGAAGCCGACCCAGACAAAACATCTGAAGTCGCAAAGAGAATGTCGGCGAAATTACAGGATATCTCACGCACTGGGTTAAATGAAAGGGCGGTATATACCTTCAGCAAACTATCGGAAGCCATGCTGATGGAACTGAAACTTATTGCCGTTAAGCATGAACTCGATGCCCAGAGAACTGCTTTTGATACTCTCTCCGAGTCGTTTGCAAAACTCATGATGACATTCAGGCACACTCGACCCGATCCGCTGTTTCTCTTCTTTTGCGCAGACAATTTCGATGGCCGAGGGGCCTATTGGATCGATTCAATTAAAGAAACAAAGAACCCTTACGCCCAGGATAAGGACGGAAATCTCAATTCATGTGCAGAACTCACTGAGACAATTGAACCCATTTCTTCGGAAGTGAAAAAACCTAACCAGACCCAAGGTCCTCCTAAAGAGAGATCCCAAAGCAATCCCTCCCCTCCTCATAACCACGGGAGGCCATGATGCCGGACCAACCCGTGAACCCCAAATCAAACGACTCTGTGTTTTCAAGGTTGATGGGCTTCTGGATTCGTCAGAAGCTCCTCATGGGAATTATGTTCGTAACGGTCGCTTTTTTCGGGCTGATCACTGCTCCATTTGATTGGGATATATCATGGTTGCCCAGAAATCCGGTTCCGGTAGACGCGATCCCGGACATTGGCGAAAATCAGCAGATAGTCTTTACTTCATGGGAAGGTAGATCGCCCAAGGATATCGAAGATCAAATAACGTATCCCCTCACCGTATCGCTGCTTGGTATACCCGGCGTAAAAGCTATTCGGAGCAATTCGTTTTTCGGCTTTTCAACTATATACATAATCTTTCAGGACAGTATCGAATTCTATTGGTCAAGATCCCGAGTATTGGAAAAACTGAACTCACTTCCTTCAGGGACACTGCCTGAAGGTGTCACTCCGACCTTGGGACCGGATGCAACGGCTCTCGGGCAGGTATTCTGGTACACACTAGAAGGTGAAGGTTTCGGACTCGACGAACTCCGTACAATCCAGGACTATTACGTAAAATATTACCTCCAGTCCGCAGGAGGTGTCAGTGAAGTGGCCTCCGTGGGCGGCTTCGTCCGTGAATATCAGATTGATATTAACCCGGATGCCATGCGAGCCCACAACATCACTCTGCCCGAGATATTTTCCGCGGTGAAGGCATCCAACATCGATGTGGGTGCGGGCACCATTGAAGTTAACAGGGCCGAGTACACCATTAGAGGACTGGGCTTCATCAAGTCCGTCGACGACATTCGAAATAGCGTCGTCAAGGTAAACGAAAACGTTCCGCTCTACATAAAAGATGTCGCGGTCGTTTCCCAGGGACCTGAGATGAGGCGCGGGGCCTTGGACAAAGAAGGAGCCGAGGTTGTCGGCGGGGTCGTTGTAGTCCGTTTTGGTGAGAACCCCTTACACGTAATTAAAAATGTAAAAAATAAAATACGTGAAATTTCACCTGGACTACCGAAAAAGGAACTTCCGGACGGCAGAGTTTCCCAGGTCAGCATAGTACCGTTCTATGACAGAACCGGATTGATTTACGAGACCTTGGATACCCTCAAACAAGGTCTGACGGATGAAATTCTCGTCACTATAATAGTCGTAATAGTGATGCTGAATCACATCGTAAGTTCAGCGCTTATCTCAGCGGTGCTACCTCTGGCCGTCTTGTTCACTTTCATATTTATGAAGGTGATCGGAATAGATGCCAATATCATGGCACTCTCCGGAATTGCAATCGCCATCGGGGTGATGGTCGACATGGGGGTAATCCTATGTGAAAACATTTTGCGTCACATGGAAGAAAGCCCGCCGGGGAGAAGCACGTTCAGCATTGTACATGAATCGGCCGTGGAAGTCGGCGGAGCGGTAATAACTTCATCTTTGACCACCATCATTTCTTTCCTACCCGTCTTCACATTGACAGGCCCCGAAGGCAAGTTGTTTCAACCGGTGGCATTCACGAAAACCTTTGCTGTAGCTGCATCCCTCATACTTGCCCTTGCCATTATTCCTCCGCTGGCTCACCTGGTTTTCAGAAAGAGAAATTTCAAGCAGCCGCTCTTGATCGTTATAAATGCCGGGTTAATGCTGTTGGGCTTGTTCTTTGGCTTAATGTATTCCTGGTGGCTGGGCACTCCCCTGGTTGCGGTGGGTGCATTTCGTTTGCTTATGCTTTACGTCCCGAAACCCATTGCTCAGAAAGCTCCGACCTACCTCAATCTGCTGGCTCTGCTGTTTGTAATTGTAATCCTTACGGAACACTGGCTGCCTTTGGGTCCGGAAAAGGGGTTTTGGCGAAACCTTGTCTTTGCGTCAGGAATCATTTTCGGCTTATTGGGTCTTCGTAAGGCTTTTACCTCATTTTACGGTCCTCTGCTGCGATGGTCTCTGGACCATAAGATCACGTTTTTAATGTTGCCGCTCAGTCTGGTATTGTTTGGAACGGTCATTTGGCTGGGTTTTGATCGGGTCTTCGGGTTTATCCCCTCTGCTTACGATAGGGCCTTCGGACACTCGCAAAAAATGGAAGAATCGGCTCAGCCCGGACACGGTGCGGACAATCCCATTCGAAGGTCCCGCCCATGGACCAAGCTTGCTCACCTTTTTCCAGGACTTGGAAAAGAATTTATGCCCAATCTGGATGAAGGTTCTTTCCTTTTCATGCCGACTACCATGCCTCACGCTTCAATAGGTGAGGCATTGGACGTGATCCAGAAGCAGGACATCGCCATCAGATCCATACCGGAAATCGAGTCCGTTGTCGGAAAAATCGGTCGTGTCGACAGCGCATTGGACCCTGCCCCAATCTCAATGATCGAAACCGTTATCACATACAAACCGGAGTATCGTTTAGATCCTGAAACCGGAAGAAGAGTGATTGACCCTGATACGGGCAAACCGATAAGAGATTGGCGACCCCACATCAGGACCCCTGACGACATCTGGAAGGAGATAACAAAGGCGGCAAAGCTGCCGGGAACGACTTCCGCTCCCAAGCTCCAGCCCATCGCCGCCCGCATTGTAATGCTTCAAAGCGGCATGCGTGCCGCAATGGGAGTCAAAATTCGAGGTAAGAATCTTGAAGAAGTTGAAAAACTCGGTTTAGAAATTGAAAAATACCTAAAGGAAGTTCCTTCCATAGAACCGGCATCCGTTGTAGCCGACCGTGTTGTCGGCAATCCATACATTGAAATCGCCGTCAATCGCCGTGAAATCGGAAGATACGGCATTAAAGTGCAAGATGTTCAGGACGTCATTGAAATTGCCATCGGCGGTAAGATGATTACCCGCACCGTTGAAGGACGGGAGAGATATCCGGTTCGTGTCCGATATCAGCGTGAGTTACGAGATTCCCTTGAGGCACTGGAAAAAATTCTCGTGACAGGTGCGGATGGTACACAAATTCCCCTAAGTTTATTAGCTGAAATACGGTTCACTCGAGGCCCGATGCAGATCAAGAGTGAAGACACGTTTTTGGTCAGCTATGTGCTTTTCGATAAACGTCCCGGTACGGCGGAAGTTGACGTTGTAACAGCCGCCGACAACTATTTACGACACAAAATAAACAAAGGTGAACTGATCGTCCCAGCCGGAATGTCCTTTGCCTTTGCAGGATCCTATGAAAACCAAGTACGATCTGAACAAACCCTGCGAATTGTCATTCCCATAGCATTGTTATTAATTTTTCTTACACTCTATTTTCAGTTTTATTCGATTTCTACTTCTTTGAATGTGTTTTCAGGAATTTTTGTTGCGTGGTCCGGCGGATTTATTATGCTCTGGCTGTATGCTCAACCGTGGTTTCTCGATTTCTCAATCTTCGGAACCAACATGCGAGATTTGTTTCAGGTACGACCATATAACCTGAGTGTTGCCGTTTGGGTCGGTTTTCTTGCTCTCTTCGGTATTTCAACGAATGACGGGGTTATTTTTTCTACCTACCTTGACCAGGTGTTCAGCGAGCACAAGTTCAAATCGATTGAGGAAATCCGTGAAGCAACGGTCGAAGCCGGGCTCAAGCGAGTTCGTCCTGCTCTCATGACCACAGCGACAACAATCCTTGCTCTTATTCCGGTACTCACATCTCAAGGCAAAGGATCTGATGTGATGGTCCCAATGGCGCTTCCAAGTTTCGGCGGAATGACTATCGATATCATAACGATTTTCGTTGTTCCCAACATCTATTGTTGGATGAAAGAAATTCAATTCAAACGTAAGAACCGCGGGAAACAAATTCAACAGGAGGCTATCTCATGAAAAAACTTGCATTGCTTGTAGTATTCTTAGTGTTTTGCCACGCTGGACCCTCTCTGGCAGCCACAATTGACCTGCCGGACGGAAGCAAATTGAATCTGGAAGACATCTGCCCGGTCTGCAAAATGAAGATCGAATCAAGCGTTTTGGGACCGGCCGCAATAGTTCTACAAAACGGCAAGGTGTTGGGATTTGATGCCGCCGGCGATTTGTTCCGTTATTACTTGGAACCCGAAAAATATGGGTTAGACGTAAAACAAATTAAAGAAATGTATGTCACCGAATACGGCACAAAAAACTTCTTGAATGCCAAGGACGCTCTCTATGTCACTGGAAGTGATCTTCAGGAAGGTATGGGACCCGAACTTGCGCCGTTTTCAAAAAAGGAAGATGCAGAGAAGTTTAAATCGGAACACCACGGAAAGAATATTTCTAAATTCTCCGATTTGAAAATGGATGACCTCAAATCCGCTAAGAAGAAACTGAAGATGGAACACGGGCACGGCTCAAAACATTAGAATCTTCAATCTTCGTTTGTATTGGTTTGCTTCATCAGTTTGTTTTTTTCGGTCTAATTGGATTCTGCAGCTTGGATATCCCGTATTGCTGTAGCCAGGTTCGCTTTAGTTGCTCCGTCATTCGGATTAATTTCGAGCGCTTTCTTAAAAAAAGATACTGCTTCCTGCTGCTTGCCGTTGGTTGCAAGCAGCACGCCTATGTCATTGTAGGACTCCCATGAATCCGGTTTGAAGTTCAAGGCGCGAGCGAAATGACTCAGCGCTTTTTCCGTCTGACCGGAACGCATATAAACTTTTCCCAATAAATAGTGTGCAAGGAATCTATTGGGTTTGATTTCCAGCGATCTTTGTAAATAACTTAGTGCTTCCTTCGAGCGGTTCTGCAGGACAAGGTGTTGTGCATATTTATCCAATACCTTCGAGTCATTCGGCGCCAGTTCCACGGCTCTTTTGTATAATTCTTCCGCCTCAGCGGAGGCATTTCCGGCCATATAAATTTCTGCTAATTGGATGCGAAGTTCAGGATTTTTGGGAAATATTTCCAAGGAGTTTCTTATCAATGATTTAGCATCTTCAACCCTGCCGAGCTGTCTGTAAGCAGATCCCATGCCCGAGTACGCAAGGACGTGCTTTGGACTTATGTCCATTGCCTTCTGATGGAGATCTAACGCTTCCTCGAATTTCTTTTCTGACTGCAGAGTCACACCAAGACTATTCAGTACTTGTGCAGTCCCATTGATTTCCGGCTTATCGGAAATAGGTGGTAGATTTCTGACCGCGATGCTCCAGAATTGAACAGGATCAGACCAAATGTGCGCTTTGTGATAATTGATAAGCCCCATAGCCGTAACAGGAAAAACGGCTGCAGCCAAGAAAGCAATTCTTGTAATATTGACCGGCAGATTCTTAGAACGGGCAAAACTCAGACACATACTTGACAATTCGGCAAGTATCAGAAGAATGCCGATCATCGGAAATGCCGCCCTGTAAACCACGAATAGATATTGGGGTACGAGAATGGATTCGGGAATGAGAGTTGTAATAAAAAAGAGAATCCCAAAGCCGGAAAGAAACCGCTTTCTTAAAAGGTAAACACCTAACATTATTAGAATGATTACAGCCGCAATGTGTGTCGCAACACCTACCGACCACACGTTTGGTACAGGCACAATTGGTGTGACAAGGTGGAGCTTTGAAGGCAACGGCAATAATATCAGCGCAATATACGAGAAAAGTAGACCTGCTTGGGTGAAAATTACTTGTGCAATACTCAGTCCGCTCTCCCTATAGTATTGCTTCAGGGTAATCAAAATTCCGGAAGCATTCGTTTCGATGCCGTGAGCCCGCTGGAGTGCGGACAGAGCCATGACGATCAGGATTGCTATTCCGATAATTATTCCGATTCTAAAGAGGCGGGGACGCAACTCCTCCTGAAATAGACTTATTTCCAACAACACAAGAGTGACCGGAAGAGTAACGGCAAATTCTTTGCTCATCATTGAAAAAACGAAGAGCAAAATGCAAACTCCATACGACAAACCTATTGAACGGGATTTTCCTTCTCTGACCCTTAAATATGTGATCACCGCACCCAAATAGAAAATGGCCGCCATTAAAGCCATTCTTTGCCATACGTATATAATCCAGTACTGTTGAATAGGATGAAGAACAAAGACGTAACCTATCAATATGCTTATATAAACATTATCTTTCGGAGTGATCTTTTTCACAGGGTGAGCATGATTCAACATAAAATACACAAAGTAAGAGACCAGAATTCCTGCAAGCGCCATGAGCAATGTATTGAAAATTCTGAACCCAAACGGATTCATACCGCTAATCTTATAATTAAAATAGAAACTCAGCATTGGTATCGGCCGCTGAGGAAAAAGCTTTAGGACGCTTAGAAGGCCGTCATTTCGGAAGACATCTTCTTCGCCCAAGATTCGTGCAGCAGAGTCGTAATACAAAGGAGCATTGAATGCCGGGTGATAAACTATAAAAACAGACGCAGAAAACAGGGCAAAAGCACCGAGAAATAGAATGGATTTATGGAAACTGATTGAGGTTTTATCGTCGTACATGTAGCGACCTTCAGAAAAAACATGAACTGAATATTCTAAATCGTTAAGCGATAGGTTACAGTGAACAATCAAAGATCAAAAGAATTCATTTACGACAACCAGCGATGTACCTCCAATCACAAAGCCTCACATCCCTCGCAGTTGACTCTTAAATCAAATATTGCTATGCCGGTTTATCTCCAAAATCAGATGAGAGACCAATGATATTTTCTCTGGAACGCAGATTTTTGCTCCTACTGTTAATTCCCGTAGCACTGATCCTCATAACCGTCGGATCTGTAGGATGGTTCTACGCCAGGGCATTCCTCCTGGAACAGTGGATAGAACTTACCAGATTAAAGCTCGAAAAATCGGCGCACCAGATTACCATGAAATTGGATGAAAAACTCGAATTAATTAAGTTAATTGCGAAAGCCGAAGATGTCCCGGATCAGGCGGTTTTGCAGACCTTTCTGATTCAACAGCTTGTGGAAAAAGAGGGTGTGCGATTCGTCGATATAGAGTCCCTTTCCGAGACCGAAACGGATCCCGAAAGTTCTTCAGCTTCACAGTTCAATTTCGATGGAGTGGATGGACTCTACACAATGGAGCTGTGCGGTGATTTCGGTTTCTGTGCTCCCGTAATGGATCCAAATGCTTCCGATCGAGCCTTGAAAATCGTCCGCATACTCGGCCGCCCCGAATCAGGACACTTGAAGCGCCTGATTGTCAGAGTAAATTTCGATTCCTTTCTGGAACCAATAAAACAAATGGAGCTTTGGCACGGCAGCACCGGATGCCTGGTTACCAGTACAGGCCAACTGCTTGCTCATACCCATAAGTCCATGTCCGATAGACGAAGGCTTGGAGAAACCGGCAACGAATTCGAACTGAGACTTCTGGAAGCAATACGGCATCAAGCGTTCGGAACTGTGTGGGGAAAGGGTCATCCACCCGACCTTATTGCCTCTTTCTACAAGATGCCGTCCATAAACTGGTACTTGGTCCTTTTTACCCAGGGAAACGTGCTTCTCGGTCCCATTGTTCAATTCCGGGATTACTACATGTTGGGCGGTATTTTGTGCCTGATAGTGATTTTGCTCATTATTCGGTTCATGACTCGCAGCGTAGCCGCATCCATTTCAACCATATCCTTGGCTGCAGCCAAGGTTGCGGAAGGCGATTACACGGTACAGGTTCCCGTGACCAGCAATGATGAAATCGGAACACTGAGCAGTGGATTCAACAACATGATAGAAGGCCTCCAAAAAAGAGAGCTTATTGAACAAACCTTCGGGCGTTATGTGGACAAAAACATTGCAGCCGAACTCATGAGCCGCCCGGAGGCATTGAAGCTCGGTGGCCAAAAAAGAACCGTTTCGATCATGATGTCTGATCTGAGAAATTTTACAGGAATTTCGGAAAAGCTGCCGCCCGAAGTCGTAATAAAGATGCTGAACCGCTACTTTGCCCGCATGATCTCGGTGATCGAGCATCACAAAGGAATCATTGTGGATTTTTACGGTGATTCCATCCTCGTCTTTTTCGACGGTATCGAGGCCGACGTCGAAAAGAGAGCATTGGATGCAGTTCAATGTGCAATTGAAATGCAGTCCAGTCATCATGCGTTTGTACAGGAAAACATTGATCGAGGCTTGCCTGAAATCAATATGGGTATAGGAGTTCACACGGGAGAAGTGATCGTCGGCAACATCGGAACGGAAAGCCGTGCGAAATACGGGATCGTCGGCTCCGACGTCAACCTAACGGACCGCATTCAGGCAACTGCTTCTGCGGGCAAAGTGATTATTTCAGAAAGTACCTATGAACTCATAAAAGACAAGCTGATGGTTTCACTTCAATTCACTGCCTGCCTCAAAGGCCTGGAAGACCAAAAGAAACTTTACGAAATTGAAGCGATTCACTGAGAAAAAACCGGTAGAGTCATAGAAACCACTCGCGTCTCGAGCCCTGCAACGTCCGTTCGTAAAATTCATTCGTTGTGGCTAGAACAAAATGCCGGCATACCCCACAAAGCTGTTTCCCGGCATGACGTCATAACTCGTATAATATTCCAATAAGCGGCCCTGCTTTATTCCATGTAATCCGACCGACGCTATAACTGCAGCTATCGGACCTGCCGAACAGGTGTTGAACTTTTCTTCTGAATCTTCTATGACGCCTTCGAAATCGCCATTTAACGTTTTCAGCACCAATGATCGATCATTCTCTTCTTTTACCCACCGCACGGATTCCGGCCCTGTACCTTTCGGAAAAAACCCGTAATTGGG
>CAZTJA010000058.1:15317-19070 GCA_964613745.1 uncultured Syntrophaceae bacterium | reverse complement strand
AATTGGTTGCTACACGAGTAATTTCATGTATGGTGTACATCTAATTGGATGGATTGCCTTTTCACTGTTTGGTTTACGTAAACAAGATTGTAAGCTAGGACTCCTCGTAAGCTCCCTGCTTAAATGATGGTACTTTTTCGCTTTTCCAAAGATTAGTTCGCCGGCAACAAGAGGAGCGACTCTTCCGAGCTTTACGGCCTTAGTCAGGACTTTTTTTCATTCGAATCCTGTCGTTCTAATGCCTTATCTTGCGCAGACAAGACGCCGCCGTAAGAGGATCGTGATGGTAAGCGGAATTAAGTTGACGGATTTTGAGATTCTGGTCGAAAATTCTCCATTCGGTCTTGTTATGATCGGCCCGGACGGTACATTTGAGTATATCAATCGTAAATTCCGGGAGCTTTTCGGATATGAATTAACGGAAATACCAAACGGTTCAGAATGGTTTAATAGGGCTTACCCGGACCCCGTTTATCGCAAAGAGGTAATAAACGCCTGGATAAAGGACCTTAACGAGTCCCCTTTCTCAGATTCCCGCCGACGAATTTTTACCGTAACTTGCAAGAACGGCACACGTAAGGTGATAGAGTTTTCACCGGTTCAATTGCCCACGGGACAGCAAGTACTGGCATGTAAAGATATTACTGAGCAGAAGAAATTCGAAGAGGAACGGGATCGACTCTTTAACCTTTCCATGGACATGCTCTGCATTGCCGGTTTTGACGGTTACTTCCGGCAGATCAATCCGGCATGGACGAAAACATTAGGTTGGAGTTTGGATGAATTGATAACGAAACCCTGGATCGATTTTGTTCATCCTGATGATAGACGAGAAACCTTCAAAATCGCTCAAAACTTGCTCATTGGAAAACCTGTCTACTCGTACGAGAATCGTTACCTCTGCAAAGACGGAACTTACCGTTGGGTCTCATGGAACTCATTTCCTCTGATGGAAGACAAGCTGATTTTTGCCGTAGCCAGAGACACAACCGAGAGAAAGAAGGCCGAATCCGAACTGGCGATCAATCAGACTCGGCTTCGGGCAATCCAGGACCATCTTCCGGACATGCTTTGGATGAAGAATAGTGAAGGATGTTTTCTCCTGGTCAACAAGGCATTTGTTGCAGCAGCAGGAAAAGTCTCCGTTGAAGAGATAATTGGAAAAACCGATTACGATCTATGGCCCCAAGGTCTGGCACAGTTGTACAGATCGGATGATGAATCCGTAATAGCGGAAAGAATTTCCAAGACCGTAGAAGAACAAATAATGGATCAGGGCGTTTCCAAATGGTTCGAAACGTTCAAGACCCCTCTGTATGATGATGAAGGTGCGGTCATCGGTACAGTAGGTTCCGCCCGCGAAATTACGCAACGTAAAAAGATAGAGAAAGCTCTTAGGGAATCCGAAGAAAAACACCGGAAAATTTTAGAAACAATCGCTGACGGTTACCATGAAGTGGACCTTCAAGGTAATCTGACTCTGGTCAATGATTCGCTCTGTGAAATACTGGGATACTCCAGAGATGAACTCATAGGCATGAGCTACAAACAGATTATGGATGAGGAGAATGCTCGGGGTATCCGTGAAGCATACAATGCAGTATTCAGGACGGGAATTTCCAATCCGGAATTCTCCTACAAGGTGTTTAGGAAGGACGGCACAGTTCGGGATGTTTCCGTTTCCATAGCACCGGTCAGAGATTCAAACAACGAACCTATCGGATTCAGGGGTATTTTCAGAGACATTACGGATCGTAAGCATTTGGAAGAGCAACTTCGACAAGCGGTAAAAATGGAAGCCATCGGCAGGCTTTCCGGAGGCATAGCTCACGATTTTAATAATCTTTTGACCGCCATCATGGGCTATACCAATATGCTCGGCCTGGAACTACCCGACGACAAGAGCATACAACGGAAACTACTTCAGATAACTCGAGCTTCGGCACGAGCAGCGGATCTCACAAGGCAGTTACTCGCTTTTAGTCGCAAACAGGTGTTGGAAGTAAGTCTTGTAAACGTGAACGACCTAGTTACCGACATAGAGAGCATGCTTCGGAGGCTGATCGGCGAAGACATCACACTCGTCACGAAAAAGGCCGATAAAATCGGAAAGGTAAAGGCTGATCAAACTCAATTAGAGCAGGTTCTTGTGAACCTTGCCGTAAATGCCAGAGATGCAATGCCCTCAGGTGGAACCATCACGATAGAAACCCACAACATTGATCTTGATGAGTATTATTGCCACAGCAATACGGAAGTTAAACCCGGGCCATATGTAGTAGTCAACGTGTGCGATACTGGGCATGGTATGTCTCATGAGATTCTGAAACGCATTTTCGATCCGTTTTTTACTACAAAAGAAAAAGGTGTCGGGACTGGTCTGGGCCTCTCGACTGTTTATGGAATAGTTAAGCAGCATGGCGGTCATGTGACGGTTTACAGTGAGGTGGGAAAGGGGACAACGTTTAAAGTCTATTTGCCGCGATCGAAAGAGGCTAGAGGTAAACAGGCGATCCAACCTGAAGCCGATAAACGCCCTAAAGGTTCCGAAACTATTTTGCTCGTCGAAGACGAAGAAGCTGTGCGAGATCTTGCAACGGAAGTACTTGCCATGCTTGGCTACTCTGTGCTGACGGCATCTTCACCGCGAGAGGCAATCGAAATTTCGGAAAATCATACGGAAACCATTTCTCTTTTGTTGACGGACGTCATTCTTCCGGAAATGGACGGCAAGAGTCTCTTCGAAAGTCTCTCCGATAAGCGGCCTGAAATGAAAGTACTCTATGTGTCGGGCTACACGGAAAATTTTATCGTTCATAGAGGCATTTTGAAATCTAAGATCAACTTCTTGCAAAAGCCATTCACTATCGAAGGTCTTGCTCGGAAAGTTAGGAAGGTATTGGACGGCAAGTAACCGAGTCTGCGCTTCTCCGGATGAAATTCCAATTGTTTCTTTTGCATTTGTGCCTCACAATCTCTCGATATCAAACATTCTTAGACTCTTGTAGAGGGCTGTCACATGAGCTCACATTCGTTTCATGTTCGCCAAATGTCCCGCGTTGAATTAGAAACAGCCATTGAATGGGCAAACACTGAAGGCTGGAATCCGGGTATTCACGATGCGGACTGCTTCTACGCTGCAGACAATCACGGCTTCTTTGCCGGTCTGGAAAGTGGTCGGATAGTCGGAACGGTTTCCGCAGTCAAATATGATGATGATTTCGGCTTTATGGGATTTTACTTGGTAAATCCGGAAGTCCGCAACAAGGGCTATGGATTGGAACTTTGGAATGCGGGATTGCAATACCTACAGGGCCGCTGCATCGGTCTGGATAGTGTACGACCAGATTTGGTTTCCTGCAAAAAACCCGAATTCAAATCAGCTTACGTGAACTATCGCTTTCAGTGGATCAGAGATTCCGAAACAAGATCAGTTGCTGAACTAATCAATCTTGCGGATATACCCTTTTCAGAGTTGTCCCGCTACGATAGAAAACTTTTTGGGTTCTCCAGAGAAAACTTTTTAAAGCTTTGGATCAGCCGTCCCGGATCTATAGCGTTAGGGATAACAGAAAATAATCTCATTTCGGGGTATGGAGTGATTAGGCAATGTCGCAACGGGTACAAAATAGGCCCACTCTTTGCCGATTCAGAAATCTCGGCTGAAAAGATCTTTCTGGGGCTCACATACTCTCTTGGTTCCGGGATTCCCGTGTTCCTTGACGTACCTGCTCACAATGAACGAGCCCTAGG
>CAZTJA010000058.1:0-15217 GCA_964613745.1 uncultured Syntrophaceae bacterium | reverse complement strand
GTTCCGGGATTCCCGTGTTCCTTGACGTACCTGCTCACAATGAACGAGCCCTAGGTCTTGCTGCAAATTACAACATGAAAGAAGTCTTCAGAACCACTCGCATGTACAATGGTCCGCCACCGGATCTAGCCTTAAACAAATGGTATGGCGTAACAACGTTCGAACTCGGTTGATGAGTTTCGATCCGTAATTGACGAGAATTCAATATTTCTTGACAACGGTCATCAGTCCAATTAGTTTGTATACGAAGGAACAGTATGCCGCCCCATGATGATTGCATTGTTTATTTGTTGGCCAAAGCGTACCAAAGAGCGCATGCTTGCGCAAAAAGACGGCTCTCAGCTTACGGTCTCACCCCGGTCCAGCAGCTTGTGCTTGCGGGGATTAGCTCTGAAGAGGGAATTTCGGCTGGAGATTTAGGAAAGAGCCTTGGTCTCGATCCTGCTACCTTGTCCGGAGTGTTGGATAGGATGAGCGAGCGGGGATGGATCGTCAAGGAAACGGACCCCGATGACAAGCGGTTGTTACGGCTTTACCTGACTCAAGAAGCTAGGAATCTCGGGCCTCAACTCGTCGAAGCGAGAGATCGGGCAAATGAGGAGATCCTCTCAAATTTGACCCTGGAGGAAAAAGTACTCCTTAAAAGACTCCTTAAGGTCATCAGAGACTGATTTTTTTGATCAATTCTTTAGTATACGAAATAGTTTCAGCAATTCGACAAAACGAACTATGGTCCGTTGTTGCGCAAACGCGGCAGTTTTCAAAAGACTATTTGTCTGCAGCAATCAACCTTGCGATGTGAAAGGAAACCGAGAACATGTGGAATAAGACTTCTTGTGTATGTTGCGGCCAAAATTGTGGACTCGAAGTAATGATTACGGATAACCGAATCATAAAGGTGAGACCGGATAGGGACAATCCACGAAGTCAGGGTTATTGTTGTCGAAAGGGGCTGAAGATAGCTCATTACCAGCACCATGCGGATAGACTAAAACATCCGTTGAAAAAAATGGGCGATACTTTTGAGGAGATCTCTTGGGACCAAGCACTGGATGAAATTGCAGAGAAGCTAAAGGAGATCGTCGAGAAAAATGGACCGAGGTCTTTAGCTTATATGGGCGGAGGCGGTCAGGCATGTCATTTCGAAGCAGCCTTCGGCGTTAGACTGCTCAGGGCTCTGGGATCACATTATCATTATAGCCCTCTTGCACAGGAACTCACGGGTTACTTTTGGGTGAACGGGAGAGGTTTTGGACGGCAGTATCTGGGGACCGTTCCGGACCACGACAAAACGGATATGCTTCTCGCCATAGGATGGAACGGATGGATGAGCCATCAAATACCTCAGGCGAGGCGACACCTGAAGAGGATTGCAGAGGATCCCGACAAACTTCTGGTGGTGATAGATCCCAGAGTGTCGGAAACGGCTGAAAGAGCCGATATTCACGTTCCCATTCGCCCTGGAACCGACGCTCTTCTCTTCCGGTCGATGATAAGCTTGATACTTGAAAAGGGATGGGAAAATACCGAATACATTTCCGCCCACGTAAGCGGATTCGACACCATAAAGCCCTGGTTTCTCGATTTTGATTATAAAAGCGCCTTACGAGTCTGTGAACTTGAATTCGATCAAGTATACGAATTATGCCGACTGCTCACCACTAGAAGTTGGGCCTCCCATTCGGATCTCGGTGTTCTCATGGGGCGAAACAGCACGGTCACCTCATATCTTGAGCTGATCCTTATGGCCATCTGTGGCCGTGTTGGAGTCCCCGGCGGAAACTTTATTCCCGGATATTTCATGCCTCTAGGTGCTCATTCAGATGAACGCGATTCAAGAACCTGGCGAACGGTTGTAACCGACTTTCCCGCCATTATGGGAACTTTTCCGCCGAATGTGATGCCCGAAGAAGTTCTCTCAGACAATCCCGAGCGTTTGCGGGCAATTATAGTGAGCGGTTCGAATCCACTCAGGTCCTATGCGGATACAACCGCATACGAGAAAGCCTTTCAGAAGCTGGAACTCTCAGTGGTCGTCGACGTGGCATTCAGTGAAACTGCTCGCATGGCCAATTATGTTTTACCTGCAAAGTCAGCATATGAAAAATGGGATGGAACATTTTTTTCATGGAATTATCCGGACATTTATTTTCAGATGCGCCGACCGGTCATTCAGACGGAACACCTTGCGCGAGAGGAAAGCGAAATATTGATTGATCTCGCAGATCGGTTAGGGTTGCTCCCCGACATTCCCCAATCACTGTACGATGCAGCCCAAAAGGATCGTCTCAGTTTTGGTATGGAGCTTCTTGCCTTTGCCCAAAAAGATCCCAAGGCCATGAAGATGATGCCGTTTGTTCTGGGTACTACTTTGGGCAAAGCTCTTGGCTCACCCAATCTTGCAGCTCTTTGGGGACTTCTGCAAACAGCCCCTAAAAGTTTCCGGGCCAATGCAGTGCGAGCCGGTTTCGATCCCGGCATGGCCACGGGTGAGCAGATATTTCAGTCAATCCTCGACAATCCACAGGGTATTCGCATCGGAGCATGCGATGTGGACAATCCATTTGGAGAACTTCGCACCGAAGATAAACGGATCAACGTACACATTCCGGAACTTGAAACCGCTCTCAAGTCTATCCTGCCGGAAAACGAGACAAGGCTGCTAAACCTAACTCCGGAGTACCCGCTCTTGCTAACTGCGGGCCGACACATGGATTGCAATGCAAACACAGTGATGAGAGATCCTGCATGGAACAAGGACATGCCTCGGCCTTGCACGCTCTTGATGCACCCTGCCGATGCAGAAAGTCGCGGCCTTTCGAACGGCCAAAAAGTTACCGTGATCACGGAAGCCGGATCGGAATCAATTGAGTTGGAAGTCACTGAAAATGCCCGAAAAGGCCAAGTCGTGATGCCACACGGCTTCGGGCTCATTCATGCCGGGGTAAAATCCGGAGCAAACGTAAACAGATTGACGAAGAACACCCATCGTGACCCGTTTGCAGGGACTCCGCTCCACCGATTTGTGCCATGCTCGGTGAAGCCTGCTTAGATGGTGGTGTACTTCCGTTTATAGAAAGTGTTCAACCGGCCACATGAGAGAGGAGCTAAAGAATGGCAAAAAAAATCTATTATGATTTACGCGAACAACTCGACCAGTACTCCGTTGGGTTTCCTGCAACGGAATCGGGGGTTGAACTCCGAATTCTCGAGAAGCTTTTCACGGAAGAAGAGGCCGAGCTTTATCTGTCCATCAGTATGATGCTCGAAACACCTGAATCCATCTCACAGCGGACAGGCAAAGATCTCAAAGTCATTTCCGCCATGCTCGAGAAAATGTTCGACAAGGGGCTTATCTTTAGGCAGCGCAAAGGTGATGGTGCTAAGTACGGAGCGGTTCCTTTCGTAGTCGGGTCTTTTGAATATCAACTCAAGAACATGGATAAGGAATTTGCCGAATTATTCGAACAGTATTTCACCGAAGCTTTAGGACCGGAAGGACTTTCGAAAAGTTCACCTTTGAGAACAATACCCGTGAACAAGTCACTGAATCATTCCTGGCCTGTAGTTCCATATGAAGATATGAAGAAGATTTTTGAATCGCGTGACAAAATTGCCGTTGCTTCTTGTATCTGCAGATCCCAGCAACATCTCTTGGAGAAAGGGTGTGACAAGCCGCTCGAAACCTGTTTCCAGTTCGGGAGCCACGCAGATTTCTACGTTGACAAGGGTATGGCCAGGTACATCGAAAAGGATGAAGCCATAAGTATACTTGAGAAGTGTGAGGAGGAAGGACTTGTGCCGCAGCCGTTCGTATCCCAGGATGCAGGGGGTATGTGCAACTGTTGTGGAGATTGTTGCGGCATTCTGAGATCGATCAAAATGCACCCTAAACCGGCTGAAAAGGTGCTTTCAAACTATTATGCCGCAATAGATGATAACGCTTGCAGCGCCTGTGAGACCTGCCTCGACCGGTGCCAAATGGATGCAATCAAAATTATCGATGAGTCCGCACAAGTGGACAGGGACAGATGCATTGGGTGCGGTTTGTGCGTGACGACCTGCCCCGGAGATGCAATTACGCTGAACATGAAACCTGAATCGGATCGTCGCATACCACCGGCCAGTGCGAAGGAATATATCATGCAATTGGCCCATGAACGAGGCAAGTCACTCATACCGATCTCAATAACGCGAACGTCGAAAGAGTGATCTATAAGCTGAACTGCGCTGAATATCCAAACAGGGAAGGCCGCCCGGAAGAGGGAAATGATTGCCCCAGGTTGGAACATCGATCCTAGTATAAAGTCGGGAGACGCCAATTCCGGGTGTTCTTTTGCGGCAAGCGTAGAAATGTTGAAATTATATTAGTGCCGCTGCTTGGGGCTCGGCTTCGATTTTTTCATACAGCGGGTTGCCAATTCATTCTTCAGGAGAGACAAAGTCTTCTCGTTTTCCTTGTATTCTCTGTGTAATTCCGAACCCGGTTCCGCACCTACACTCTCAATTTGTCTTCTAAGGGAGTTGATTTTACGGGATGTCTGTACGTGTTTTCTGGCTAAATCGTCACAATTCAGATTAGCAAAATCGCCCGAATGGGACTTAACCGGTTCGAGCGTCGTTTCTTCTTTTACAGGTACTCGACTGCAATCCGATACATTTAAATCCAGAATTCGTATTTCCGATGCAAGTTGTTCGATGTGATCGAGAATGTTCGACGTTGTTTTCGAATCACGTTTTTTTTGAGCAATTTCTAATTCTGCAACACGATTTTTCAATTGGAAGAGTTTTGTTTCCAGCTCGCTTGTCATCTTGCTGCAAGCATCACTCTCCTGGGCAAAAGAAGCATGCGTCCAGAATACAATAATTATGGAGCAGAGCAAAATAGTACGTGCCGAATACGATCCAAACAAATTCGCCTCAAATTGTTAGCTGTAAAGATGCATTAAAACTCTCACCGATAGGACGTAATTAAAAATTCCAGATCAAGTTTCCGCCGAACGTCAAAGATTCGCGATGAAAAGAAAATCGATAATTTGCAGCTAAATGCGTCAAATCGCCCACTGCTGTTTCATCGAGTCGAAACTCCGATTTCGTGGAATGGACCAAATTCCATCTTCCAAATAATCCAATGTTGGCGGATCCGAAAAGACTTCTGTTCATCTCACCGAATGCTTCGATAAAATAGTCGTCCGTAGGCTTTTTCCCCGTGATTCTGGATGGAACTTGAAATCCGTTTCCCCAGGTTTCGTTGTATTTAACATCGCTCCCAACGAAACATGTACCGATAACTTTGAAGAGGTATTGATTTCCCGCTAGTGTCCCGCGGTCGAGCTGCAGTCCGATATAGGGGAAATAGAGATTGACCGTGAAGTCGGCTTCGTCGGCGTTGGTGTACAGATTTGCTCCGCTCCCAAAACTTGGGTTCTTGAAATTGACTGCAAATCTGTCATAACGCAGGCCTCCAATGAACTTACCGAGGTTGTTAAACTCATAGGTCAATGCCCCGTCTGTAAACCACCAGTCGGTATTCGTATCCCAATGTCTGGGGTCAACCGATCCGGTTCCCGCTTCATCTGCACCGCCATTCGCAGCAAATAAAATCCATCCGTCAACAAATAAACCTAATCTTTGCGACAAACTTGCCTCTGCGGTCAATCCCAACCAAAGGCCTTTCACAGGAAACCTCTGCTGTAAATTGAACTTGTCTTCCTGCAAGATACTGTTTTGAAGATCAAAGGATGCTTTTGTGTCCTTCAAATCGGTTCCCCAACCTGCGTAAAAAGTCAGTGGACCGAAGGGGGATCTCGAAGAGCAATCTTCGGTTTGCCCGAAAACTCCACCAAGCAGAGGTAAATGTGCCATTGGTTGTAGAGATTGGGCGGAAACATTACCGGTAAGGGCAAGAAGGAATAGGGTTAGAAGGAAAATTACAATGCTTCTACATTCAAAATATTTAACTTCCATATGGTCTCCACAATAATAGAAGGCAGTCAATTCATGGAAGGTCGTTTTTGTGATATGTCTCTTTAATGTACATATCATAGAACTGTCCGAAAAGTGAACAAAATAGTGTATATTTCAGTGTGAGCGCGACACTACTTTCCAGGGTGGCCGGTCTATTGAGACCTGTTTCACATACCGGTAATGTCTTTGCGTGTTCGGAGGTCGGATCTTTTTTGCACATTTGCGAAACATGATAACTATGTGAATGCTTACAGTAGACAGTAGACAGAAGATGAAACAAGGAGATTGCTAAATGACCACGAAATCAAAATTGACCATAGCGGGAATTGCCTTTCTCGCAATTTTAGGAATTGGTCTTTACGTTTACCTTAGCCTGCCGTCGGTTAAACAAAGGATCAGCCACGCCGAATCGAGTGCCATTGGTCTCGACAGGACTATCACACTGTACTCCCATGATGGAAAACCAATAAAATCCTGGACCGGCCGTGTTCAGGTTGAGTTGGAAGGTGGTTCAGCCAGATTCATCGTGGGCCGCAAAGTTATCATTATTTCAGGAACGTACATAATAGAAGAAAACTGATTCCACCCCGGTTCACTGCGATTTAGGGTAACGCCTGTTAGTCGCAGTCATTTGAGGCATTTAAATCAAAATGTCCAGTCCAAATGAATTCAGGGCTGGAGTTGAATGGGGTTTAGGTATTCGGAGGTGGTACAAGTGGAACATCCTTCAATTCGAATGCACTATTGACAAAGTCGTACGACTTGACCGCGAGACAATGAAGTTGCTCGAAAAACCTGTCATTAGGCCGGTCGAAACTCAGGCATTACAATTTTAGATCAAAACACCTTGTAACTGCGGTAGAAAAATGGCTTCAAGAGTTTGAGGCCAAGGTAAGACAAAGCAGGTTTCGTCCAGGACGACAGGTTGTTCGAGCTCCCCAGACAAGATCTGCAATGCTCGTGCAACAGTTTTCCTTTCTGCAATCCTTTCACTATCAGTTCAGTCTCCCTGGAATTGAATATGTCCGCCAATGATCTCTCGTTCACATTACCCAGAGAAGTCTTTCCTTCGTAGTCGATGCAGCACAGTACCACATCACCGGAATACAATACTGCGAAGTGGTCCTGCATTCCAAAACAGAAGCCGTGTTTTGCAGGTATGATCTTTTCGGATGAGAATGAATTGCCCCAATCCGTCAGCACGTATGTTTCGATGAAAACTCTAGGAGCGATCTCCACGACGTTCCATCCGAAAATGTGAATACGCGATAATTCCCTTTTCAACTTACCGTGATTTGTTCGCAGCCCTAGAACTTCATGAACTTCGTGGGTCCACGTTCGTATAAGATCACGCAACTCCCGGGAGCCCGGCAGAAAATTAGGTATACCGAGTTGTTTTCGCATTTTGGATGCAAACTTAGTCGTCATAATCCTAATCTTGAAGATCGGGGGAGTGGATGATTGTCGGGTTTTCTTCAATAACTCAAGAAGCCCCGACGTGTACTTGTCAAAGTCGATTTTCGTGCCCCGGGTTATGGCAAAACTCTCCGCGTCCGGAGTTTGTAACGAAATATCTATCTGGTGAATTGGCCGAGTAGTCAGCTTTTCAATGAACTTCGGTCCGAGCAACGCCCCGTTAGTAGTGAGCCCTATGGGCAATCCAAGATCCACTGCATGATCGGCTATTTCAAAAAAATCGGGATGCAGGAGCGGTTCACCCATAACATGAAAGGTGATTTTATTGGTGAAATCAAACGCGGCTATTTCATCGAGAATCTTGAATGCCGTTTCTTTCTCCATGAAACCGCGGTTCCTGTTCATTATCGCATCAGGACAGAAGGTGCAGGAGAAATTGCATTTGTTCGTCAGTTCAATATGTATACGTTGGAAGCGGTCAGGAAGATAATCCGGCTTAATCTGTAATTTCATCAGGTGCTCGCGGTGGGAAAAGCAATTTATTTATAAATCCAGGTAAGCGATACGGCAATTCTGGCGCATCGTCAAGTCTAACTGGTCGGCGGATTCTTTGCGACAGGCTCGGAATCGGCTTTGCAGGCAATGCTTGACAAAGCAATTGTTATCGGTGATGATCGCCGAAAGAGGTGCTGAACTGATCCTCGTTGCAGATCTCGGACTTTTCCGATCAGAAACCGCTCTTTACGCATTTATATCCAGGAATCCACGTAATCCCATATCAGCCCGGATGTGCTTATCTAGAACTAAATCCCCGGGCCGCCCCATTCCAACTTCTCAGGAGTTTTACTTTGATCGCAAATATAAAGTTGATTCCGAGGCAGCTTTACGCCGGCCTTTGCATAGTATTCATGACCATCTTTGTGGCACCGGTAATTATGATAAGAAGTCTCTTTCCTCGATCGGATCTCGCCACATTTCGCCTGGGAAGATTTTGGAACAGATGTGTGGCCAAAAGTATGGGCATAACATTTACTTTGGATGGTGCGGAAAAACTCGTTCCGGGTCAGTCATACATTATTACTCCGAATCACCAGGGCTTTGCCGATATTTTGGCATTGTTCGTCAGTTTTCCTGTTCCGTTCAAGTGGGTTATAAAGAAAGAAATCCTTAAGATCCCGCTGTTCGGTCGAGCAATGATGGCCACAGGAGCCATTTGTTTGGATAGGTCCAATCGGGACAGGGCTGTAAAGAGCCTCCAGGACGGCATAAAGAAATTAAAGGATGGTTGGTCGGTTCTCATTTATCCGGAAGGTACGAGGACCGCGGACGGTTTATTGCAGTCTTTCAAAAAGGGTGCGTTCATGATGGCCGTGCAAACCGGCATTTCAATATTGCCTGTAACGTGCAATGGCGCTTACGAAATTTTGCCCAAAAAGACGTTGAGGTTCAAACCGGGACATGTCACCCTTTCCATTGGTGATCCGATCACCACGATGGGTCTGAGCGAGAGCAGCGTGCCGGAGTTGATGGAACAAACCTGGCAGGCTATAAACAAGCGACTTAACCCGACGTACAATCCCTTTCATAAGGAACGTGATTCTTTGTCTGAAGTACCTCGAATGAGTAGATAAACTGTTGACTCCATTCGAGTCGTGTTATAGAATACCTAATATATCTTGCGTCTCTCCAGTTGACCTCTTTTCGGGACCACGGGCGTTATGCAAGGATTGAAATCCTAGGACATAGGCACCCGTGCCGAGGACACACGCCGTACTTTCAATCGGTTATCCCCGATCACATAAGGCCAATTGTTCATTAACCGTAAACGCACTCGCATGATAGTGTGGCGTGCCATCTTTCTAAGGAGCTCAATTTAATGAGTATCAAAATCTATGTCGGCAATCTCTCTTTCAATTCCAGCGAACGTGACGTTCAGGGCATGTTCGAACCTTACGGCGCGGTTGATTCCGTCAAAATCATCGTAGATCAGTTCACGAACAGATCACGCGGATTTGGTTTTGTGGAAATGCAGAACCGTGAAGAAGGTCTGAAAGCCATCCAGGAACTGGATTCAAAGGAACTTGGCGGCCGCAGCCTCAAGATCAATGAAGCCCGTCCCAAGAACGATTCACGAGATGGCGGAAGACGCAATTCAGGATCACGCTGGTAATTTAGCCGACGTAATCTGATTTGACGAAAAGCCGGAGTTTGCAGTAAGAATTCCGGCTTTTTCTTTGTAATTAGTTTCCTAAAATCAGCCCTGCATCTGAGCAAACTCTTTATGAGGGCCGGCTACTGCATCAGACCGTAGAAGTTGCATTACCCAGAACCAAAGCACATGGAAATCAGAAATATAGCAATTATAGCCCACGTAGATCATGGCAAGACTACGCTCACCGACGCAATCATGAAACAGACAGGCATGGTCGATGATGACAGCGTTACTATGGATTCAAATATGCTCGAAAAAGAGCGCGGAATTACCATCTACTCAAAAAACGCATCCGTTTTTCACCGGGGAACCAAGATCAACATAGTCGATACCCCCGGACATGCGGATTTCGGGTCTGAAGTTGAACGCGTGCTCCGTTCGATAGATAGCGTCTTGTTGGTGGTGGACGCTCAAGAAGGTCCCATGCCTCAGACCAGATTCGTACTAAAAAAGTCTCTGGAGCTGAGCTTAAAGCCTATCGTGGTAATCAACAAAATTGATAAACCTGCTGCTGATCCGGATTTGGCCGAGGAAAAGGTTTTTGATTTATTCTATGATCTGGGCGCGGATGATGAACAACTCGATTTCACCACCGTATACGCCATAGGTAGGGACGGCATCGCTAAAGAAAAGCTCGCGGACGAATCGTCCGATTTGTCGCCTCTTCTTGATACCATCCTGTCCGAAGTACATCCGGCTCCATCTAACAACGACATTCCATTACGATTGCAGCCTTTTAATCTGGGTTACGATAATTTTGTGGGTCGACTGGCCATAGGACGAATTTATGAAGGTTCAATAAAGTCCGGCAGCGTGTTGACTTTGAAAAAGCTTAATGGCGAATGCAAGACCGGCAGGGTCACGAAACTCTTCACGTTCAAGGGTCTCGACCGGGTGGAAGTGGAAGAAGCGTATGCCGGAGACATCGTTATGGTGGCGGGCTTTCCCGATATAGACATCGGGGAGACTCTGTGTGATCGACCGGATCAAGAAGCTCTTCCCGCGATCACCGTCGATGAGCCGACCATTTGCTTAAATTTTCTCGTTAACAATTCTCCCTTCGCAGGCAAAGAAGGCAAGTTCGTTACCAACAAGCAGATCAAGGAACGATTGGAGAGAGAGCTGAAAGTAAATGTGGGTCTGAAGATCGATTTTATGACCGACATATACAAGGCATACGGCCGGGGTGAATTGCACATTGCTATTCTGCTCGAAAACATGCGCAGGGAAGGATACGAAGTTCAGGTCTCGCAGCCTCAAGTAATCATCAAAGAAGTTGACGGCGAAAAACTTGAGCCTTTTGAGGAAGCGGTGATTGATGTTCCTGATGAGTATGCCGGAACAGTTGCGGAAAAGATGGGTCGACGTAAAGGAATAATGATTGCGACTGAAGTTAACGGCAATCAAAAGAGAATGATTTTCGAAATTCCTACCCGTGGATTGCTTGGCTATCACAATGAATTCATTGTGGATACGAGAGGCGAAGGTATCATCTGTTCGAGAGTTGTTGGATATAGACCGCATGTTGGTGAAATCAAGAAAAGAGCGGTTGGTTCAATGATTTCCATGGCTACTGGCAAGGCACTAGGATTTTCTCTATTTAATCTTCAGGAGCGCGGCACACTTTATATCGGCCCCGGCACTGATGTATACGAAGGCATGGTTATTGGGAATACATCAAAGGGCAATGACATGGCCGTGAATCCAATCAAAGGAAAACAGCTCACGAATATGCGGGCTTCCGGATCCGATGACGCTATTCAGCTAACTCCACCGGTAGAAATTACGATAGAAAAAGGTCTTGAGATCATGGCTGAGGACGAATACCTGGAGATAACGCCTCAAAGTGTTCGATTAAGAAAACAATATCTAACGGAAAATGACCGGAAAAGGGCTGGTAAGAAATAGACCATACATGTTGTTGGGTCTTGTTCGTCTGAAACAGGAATACCCCGTTTAGACGTAATGATTTTGCTTTGTACACGGGTAGTCCAGATGACGTAGAGGGAGTTGAGCAAAATACGATTGGTATTCTGAAGCTGAAACCATGCTTTGGACATGGATTATATCTAAATGAAGTTGTTCATCCTGCGGAACTGGTATCGATCGTATGATCTACTTCAGCACCAACTTTGTCTAATGATCGTCTTTTCTTAATATTTTCCTTATCTTGAACCTCTTCTCCGCCAATTGAAGAGAAGTTTGTAATTCTTATTGCCTCATCGGAGAAATTGGCCACAATCTCGAGTGTTCCCCCCATGGCTTCAATTGCCGAACGCAATGTTGAAATGTAAATGTCATTCCGCTTTTCCAGTTTGGCAACATTCGGTTGTTTGATATTCAAGGCCTGAGCCAACCTCTCTTGAGACATTCCACGGGAACGTCTTATCTCGCTAAAGATCATCTCAATGAGCTTTTTTCGGAAAAGTGCATTTGAACGAGCAATGGACTCTTTCGACATTTTGGCTTCAAGTTCCGAAAATTTATGAGCCATCTTCTTTTTCCTCTCTCTTCAATAGCACCAAATGTTCATCATAAAGTCGGTCAGCCAACGGTATGTTCTCCTTATACCACCGATCATTTCCGAGCTTGTCTCCCCCGACAAGCAAAATAGCAACTCGCCTCGGATCGAAAGCATATAGTAGACGATAAGGATGACCAGCGTGCACAATTCTTAACTCTCGCATATGACCATGCCTAGACCCTTTAATGCCACTGGACTTGGGAAAGGGAAGAGACGGGCCGAAAATCTCTAAGAGTTTAACATCGGACCTTATTGCCTCTTGTTCACTTTCAGTCAGGCGTTCATACCATTCCCCGAATTGGTCCGTATACTCAACCTCCCAAGCCATAAGAAAATAATACCCCTTGGGGTATATACTGTCAAGGGTCGTACAACGACCTTGTCAAGGTGTTCGAATAAAGTCTCGTCTAATTGAATGGATAATAAGTAGTATTTGGATATTAGGCTTAACGCTCTAGTAGATAAAGCTAAACCCTGTCAACATTCCATACAGCAGTTTCCAAGTAACCCGTGTCGATTTCAAATCCCACGAAAGATTTGCCCAATTTTTTGCATGCGACGGCAGTATTGCCGATCCCGAGGAATGGGTCGAGCACCAAATTGATTCGGTTGAGACCATGGATTTTCATGCACATTTCCGGCAAGCCTAGCGGGAAACTTGCCGGATGGGGCCGATCAGAGGCTCGCTTCTGGATTGTGGGATAGGGTATGTACCAGATGTTGCCCCGACATCGAATACCTTGACCGGCAGCTTTCCATCTCTTGACGTTCGATTCATCTCTATATGGGACTCCGACGGCGAGCCTATCCAGCTCAACATTTCCCTGGTGGGTGAATTGGAACACGTACTCATGTGCATCGTTTACGAAACGCTTGCTGTTTATAGGCTTGAAGTGGCCGACGTTGAGCGATGTATCTGATCCGTAACTGGAATTTTCAATATAGATGGATTTAACCCAATGGAACACATTCTGGAGTTGAAATGTATCACGGAGGGTAGCTGCTGCGTCAAATGGAAGCCACTGATCTTTTGGCTTAGTGCCGATATTGAGGAAAAGACTGCCTCCCTCTTTGAGGACGTAGCCGCACCATTTTCCCCATTCTTTCAACCAAAGGAGATATTCAGTTCGGGGAATCCGGTCATTGTAGACGCCGTAATTGACCCCTATGTTGTAAGGCGGTGACGTTACGATCACGTCGACGGATTGGGGGCCGAGGACGTGCTCCATACCTTTGAAACAATCCATATAATAGAAGCGTATTAATCCGGTTTCAAAGTTACTGGTGTAAAATGGTCGATGCTCAGGCACCAGCATGTTGGGTGTCAGTCCCTTATCTTCAGTGTAGGCTCTCTAAAAATGGCAAATTTCAGCCACGAGAAAGCGAATTCCAGCAGACTCAAATCATCGGACCTCATGATTTCTATTTGGGAAGGGTCTAGTTCAAATCTCTGCAGAAAAGGACTCTTGAAAATAAAGTCCCGAAATTTTTCCAAATTGTACAGAGACATTATGAACATCTGTATATGCTGAGGGGTTATCTCAATGGATTTGTTTCGGGAATTCATCACGTAAAGGTCCATCAACAGGTCGTTTATTCTGTTATATGTTTCCAGATCCTGATCTGACAGCCATTCTCTTACCTGCCATTCGCGCGGAAAATCAAATCCCTTGCAGTGAGCTTCCCTAACGGTGAAATAGAATTCCTGATTTTCTCCTGTCATTGGATGTCTTGTGGATGCTCTGCCCAATGGATAAATTCGGCAAGCCGCGGGACGATCTTCGTACACGGTGCATCCATTCTCAGTAACAAAGGGGCAGCGTTTGGTTTCCGGATTCATCTGCATGAGGAATTCAGGAAAGCCATGAGCGGTTCTGCGTCTCATGATCCCGTATTGTTCAAGAAAGTCGTCTGCAGTCATGCGTAGGCGTGTTTTAAGTCTCAATATGTCATATGGAGTAAGCAGTAATTCCAGCTTGCCGCAACACTCGGTGAAACACGGAACATGTGGTCCGCATTCAAATTTGAACTGGTCGTCATGTTGCAATTTTTTACTGAGATCTATACCCTCTTTGGGTGCTGTAACCTGAGTCATTCATTCTCCTGTTTTTTCGGCAGGCCGTGTAAATAGGATACGAAGTCGAGCAACGATGAAAAAGAGAGATCAGCGAAGGAACTGGGATGACTTGAAATATGAACCGTTCTTAGTCCTGCTCTCCTGCCTGCCTGAACGTCGCTCTCGGAATCTCCTACCATATATGATTCCGATATGTTGATGTTAAAATCCTCACAACCTGTCGTTATCATACCGGGTTCCGGTTTTCTGCAGGTACAGTTCTCAAACTTCTCGTGAGGACAGTGATATACTGCATCGAGTCCAGATCCTTCATCTTTGAGAACGCTGCACATATATTGATGGACTGTTGAAAGATCATCCTCAGTCATAAAGCCTCGAGCAACGCCCCTTTGATTCGTAACCACTATGAGCAGGAAACCCAATTGTTTCAGCGCCTTCAGGGCTTCAAAGACTCCGGGTAGAAACGAGAATTCCTGAACAGTAGAAACGTAATGGTCTTCCGGAAGTTTGCGATTGATGACTCCATCTCTATCAAGGAAAATCGCCTTTTTAGCCCCAAAACGTGGTTCAATGTGGTCAACAATCCCCATGAGCCCTCAATGATGTGTTTTAACTGCTGAATTTGAATATAGACTAGAAGATCATTTTGAGCAAACAATCGGGGGTGTCATCCCCCAAAGGAAGGGTGTATAAATTCGATCCTATCTCCCTCATTTATCAGGTGAGTGGCGTAATCTTGCCTAAAAATAAATCGGCCGTTTATCTCGACGATGACCGCGGGATCGTCTTCCTGGGTGATGTCCAAGAGCTGTTGAATAGTTAAGTTGTCGAGAGGGAACTCTTCCGGGAATCCGTTAAAAATGATCTTGACCATGGAAAAGTTTGTTTCCTGATGATTTAATTAGTCGTATGTCAGAGAAAGCTTAAAGGGATAACGTCACCGAAGCAATGGCTTCGGCGACTCTTGGTTAATCCGTTTTTTTCATTGTCACATAGAGTCTCTCAGAGCTTACGGGCAGTT
>CAZTJA010000057.1:15479-19133 GCA_964613745.1 uncultured Syntrophaceae bacterium | reverse complement strand
TTGGTGGAGCTAGTTGAGAGAAAACCCAAAGAGGAAGGCGGAGTTGCGGAAAAGGCCAAGGGCTTCAAAGACAAAATTATGGACAAATTCCGAACCAAAAAGTAGCTTTTCTGTAGTGTTCGATTCCGATGGATTTTTGATCCATTGGAATCATAACCTTCCTCAAGTTTTTCCATTCCACCTTGATGATCCATATAGACAACGTATCCTTCCGTTATGAAGAAGCCACAAAGCCTGTTCTATCCAATATTTCTTTAAATGTATCGTGTGATAATTACACTTTGGTGATCGGCCCAAGTAATGCGGGAAAAAGTACTCTATGTAAGCTTGTAAAAGGTCTTCTAGGGCCTAAACAGGGTGAAATAGTTGTCCCTCGAGAACTCAACCAGGTCGGTTACATACCGTCGGACCCAGACGAATTTTTTGTCGGCAGCACGGTTGAGGAAGATATAGCCTTTGGCCTGGAAAATCTTGAAAATTCTGCATCCGAAATAATGTTCCGAGTTGAACAATCACTTAGAACCCTGAGAATTGAGCATTTGCGCTACCGACCGATCCAAACTCTTTCCGGGGGAGAAAAGCAACTTGCTGCGCTCGCCGGGCTTCTAGCCTTACAATGCCGGTATTTCGTTCTGGATGACTGTTTGGCCATGCTTGACATTCCCACAAGAAAACGAATATCCAACCAATTGGCCCGATTGCGAAAAGACTTTCGGGTGGGAATGCTCCATGCGACATCACACCTGGATGAAATACGATCATGCGATAGAGCCGTGTTTCTGGATAAAGGCATGATTTTATACGATGGCTCGCCCATTTCGTTCCTTCGAAGTTCAATTGGAAAAGATTATCTTGAGAAAGATCAGACATCATTAAGTTTGTCGTTGCTTCTGGAAGACTTAAAACATTAATGGTATTTACTTGGTCCACCCAGAGTTTTTCTATATTTTGCAGTCAAATTATTGAAAATGATTGCTTTTGAGAGGCCTCTAGGATAGTTTGGGGCTGTTTTTGACTTCCCATATAGGCATAAACAAATGAAGAGAGCCTTTTCAAAATTGATGAAATTGGGAAATTACGGCCTGGTTTTCTTGCTGATTACGGCTCTAGGTTTCTTGCTGGGTGAAAAGAGCTTAAGTCAGAAGCATACTCTAGAAGAACACAAGTTTCAGATCGGCAAAGAAAATCAAAGCTTAGAAATTGAAAACCAGAATCTTGAACGCAAAATAACATTATTGCGCTCTGATAAACCTACCATAGAAAAGGCGGCTAAGAGTAAACTAGGCATGGCTGGACCCGATGAGACCATTTATCTGTTCGATTCCAAAGGAATCGATGGTTCCAAGCCGTAAAAGGTGATCACTTTAATAAACTAACATAAGGTTTCAAAATAACGAAATTATATTGACACAGCATGGTTTTTTGGGCTATTATTAGTATGCCCGAGACGATATGTACATCAATCCAAGGAACTCAAATGGCTGTCTCGAAAATCATCGGCTTAGATATAGGCTCCAATGCGGTCAAAATGATCGAAATAGAAAAATCAAAGAAAGGTTTTGAACTCCAGTTCGCGGGCTTGACACCTTTGCCCGATGGAGCCGTAGTAGACAAATCTATAAAGAAGCCGGATCAAGTCGGGCAAGCCATAAAAAATTTACACTCCTACACCAGTCGTGCGAAGCAGGTTTGTATATCCGTATCGGGGAAATCAGTAATAGTAAAATTGGTCCAAATGACCTCCATGCCTGATGCCCAGTTGGAAAGACAGATTCAAATGGAGGCCGAGCCTTACATACCTTTCGATGTAAAAGATGTTGATTTAGACTTCTTTATTATGGGTGATAGACCTGAAAAAGAAGGCCAGATGGATGTCGTCCTCGTGGCCGCTCGCAGGGATTTCTTGAGTGAATACCTAGACTTACTCAAATCCTTGAGTCTTGTGCCGGTTGTTGTTGATGTTGATCCTTTTGCGCTGGAGGTAATGTACGAATTCTGTTATCCGAACGTTACGGAGGAAATCGTTGCACTCGTGAACATCGGCGCTAGTACTATGAACATCAATATTCTCAAATCAATGGGCTCACAGTACACAAGGGACATATCTCTGGGTGGGGATTCCATTACACGAGAAATAATGAGATTTTTCGACGTATCTTTCGAACGTGCGGAAAATATCAAACGTGGGGCACAATTAGAAAAAGTAAATTCCAGGAATTTGAGACGTATATTCCAAAGATCCGTGGATTCATTTGTTTCTGAGCTGCAAAAGATTTTGGATTTTTTCTCAACTAATATTTCTTATGATCCGATTCAAAAGATCTTTCTTTCAGGCGGAGCTGCGTACACATATGGGCTTGTTCCGACTATGCAGTCAGAGTTGGGCATACCGGTGGAAATTGTTGATCCTTTTCGCAGCCTAAAAATAAACGAGAAGAATTTTGATGTTAACTATCTGAATTCCATCGGAGCACAGATGGCCATTGCGGTTGGTCTGGCTTTGAGGGACGAGAGGGACAAGAAAGTCTAATGGTCAGGATAAACCTCCTCCCTATCAGAGAAATTCTTCGTAAACGTGAACTGAAACAGTTCATAATTACGGCTATAGCGATTTTCAGTTCTGCTGTTTTGATAGCGGGGCTAACGTACGCTCTCCTTAGTTGGAAAATATCGGATCTGCAGGCACAGGAAGGCGGTCTAAAGACCAAACTCGCTCAATTGAAAGAGAAAACCAAAGAAATAGATGAATTGAAGAATAGAATAACTCGCCTCCAAAAACAGGTTAACACTATTCAAAATTTGATCAAAACGCGGGATACACCGGCACCGTTCATGTCTGCGTTAAGCTTGGCCATTCCAGATGAAGTGTATGTGACAAACATTCAGAAGACCGGTAGGACATTCACAATTGACGGCGTTGGGGCGGACAACACGGCAGTGGTTAAATTCGTTCAAGATTTACAGCGAGTTCGCCAAGATTTATCTGACAAGAGATATTACGTAGATCCAAACAATCCATCTGATCGGACCTTTTTCTCCGATGTCAAATTGCTTCAGATAGTAGCTGCGGGCCAGCAACCCGGCATGCCGGGAACAAGTCCCATGAATTTCAAGATAGTGGGCAGTATCAGAGAGGCGGTACAAAGCGATGTCGCCAAATGAAATCTTTTATCGGCTCAGCAAACTACAAAGAATTCTAGTCGTAATCGCGGTCTGTGTTCTTCTGCTGGTCGGTTTCTATTTTTTACTTGTTTCTGATCAGTTGGCGGAAATTTCAAATCTAGAAACACGCATAGGTGACTTGCAGAAACAGATTCGGGATCAAGAGGCCATTTTAGCACAGGGTCCAAAATTGAAGGCTCAAATAGAGGAATGGGAAAAACGTCTTCAAACAATGGTGGCTTCCTTACCCGAAAAGCAGGAAATTGAAGTTCTGCTCAAAAAAATAACGGATTTATTAAGTGAGACCAATTTGGTTGCAAAGAGATTTGTTCCTGGTCAAGAACAAATAAATGAAGAAAATTACTACGCCGTAATACCGATTCAATTGAGCGTTCGTGGAGATTATCGTAAACAGGGATCGTTTCTTGCGAGTCTCAATGATTTGCCTCGAATCGTGAAGGTTCCGAGCATCAGATTGAATAAGGCAGGCGG
>CAZTJA010000057.1:0-15379 GCA_964613745.1 uncultured Syntrophaceae bacterium | reverse complement strand
CACAAAGTGCCAAGACATCCACAAAAATTGCACAGGCGAAGCGAAGTGAACCGGGAAAGATGCCGCCCCAAAATGCACCTTCAGGAAGCTCGGACCCGCTTCGACCAAGCAGCGATGTTCCCCCGACCCAATCAACTGATAGACTGAATGCACCTGCCGAATCTGCCCCCCCCCCTGACGTAGCCGGTGCGGAAACACCGGTCCCGGAAGGGCAAGTATTTTTAGGAAAACGAAGGACACCGGGAGTGCTGAGTCCGAGTCGCCAAGCCACAGGAGACCAGGCACAACGTTCTCAATTTTATATGGGACGAGAACCTTTTGTGGATCCTACTGCTTCTATGCTGCCGCCCGATTCTGAATGTCCGCCATCTATGCCGCTGTGCCGATTTGATCCATCACAACTTAAACTAGTAGGCGTTATCCAGGTGGACGGAAATTACAAGGGAATGGTAGAAGATCCTGATGGCCGTGGTTATTATGTAACTGTTGGGACCCAGGTTTCAGGAGCGACCATTACGCAGGTGAACAATCGCGGAATGACGCTGCATTTGCATCGTTCCGGTCAGGATCGTGTTATCCCACTCTATAGAGAAGGAAAAGAAGCTGAGATGTAGTTCCAGTTAGAAACACCCCAACTGACAGGCGACGATTTTGATTTTCAATTCGTCGATTAACCGACCAACCTCATTTTTTGGTGTACCGGTTTGATCGGCGATATCACCGGCGTCACTACAGGAAATCCTGCCATTTTCCGCTTTCTTCAAAATCAATTCTTTCAATTCATCCTTACTCATATTTGGTCCATTTCACATTAATGATCGTCCGGACCCTACCATATATAACAGTTGGGCCTACATTGCCGTGTCTGACGTGTATATTGTAAGATACCTATTTCGGGCGTAGAATTCAAATTGTTGGGAACCTTTTTTGGGAAAGTGGAGCCATGTTCTTTTATGGACTTTAAACGACTGAGTTTAGAAGATAAGCCGATAATTTGCGAATTTCTCAAGCTTGATCCACCTCTAGCTTCTGAATTTACTTTCACTAATCTGTTTATGTGGCGTTGCCGTTATAAACCAATCTGGAAAAGGATTAATGATCTTCTTGTAATTTTGCTCCGTAATGATGCCGGAGAATACTTCGGCACCCCTCCCATCGGTATGGGCAATAAAGAAGATGCTTTGAGGACGATTTTTGATGATTTGGAAAAATTCTCAGTAGCGGGCTATGTAGCCAAAGCGGAAAAGAGGTTCATAGAACAGTGGATTGATCCTGGAGCATATAATGTTTCGGAAGATATTGACAATAGTGATTATGTTTATCTGTCCAAGAATCTCATTGAATTACCGGGTAATCGCTATCACAAGAAACGGAACCATATAAATAAGTTCACACGAAATTTCGAATTTGAATACAAAAATCTGGACGTAAACTCGGTAGACTGCTTTCTTAATTTACAGGAAGACTGGTGTGAAATGAGAAAGTGTATCGAGGATCCAGAGTTGTTGCAAGAGGACAAAGCGATATACGAGGCGCTCATAAACTATGAAGAACTTGATTTCAGAGGAGGGGGAATTCTCATCGACAATAAAGTTGAAGCCTTTGCTCTGGGTGAAAGGCTCAATGATGAAACTGCAGTTATACACATAGAAAAGGCGAACCCGGAAATCAATGGACTGTATGCCGCTATCAATCAGCTGTTTTGTGCCAATAACTTCACGGATTTTAAATATATCAATCGGGAACAGGATCTTGGCATTAGCGGGTTGAGACAAGCAAAACAGTCATACTATCCTCATCACATGATTGAAAAATTCGTGATTACTCGAAAGCAGTAGCTTTGCGTGCGGCATATCGTAGTCGAAGGGAATTGCTTACTACCGAAACGGAGCTAAAGGCCATAGCCGCCGCGGCGAAGACCGGGCTGAGAAGGATGCCGAAGAAAGGATAAAAAACCCCGGCGGCAAGTGGTATGCCAAGAACATTGTAAAAAAATGCCCAAAAAAGATTCTGCTTGATAATCTTCATTGTCTTTCTGGAAAGATTTATTGCTGCAGGAACTAATCTCAAGTCATCTTTGATGAGAGTGATGTCTGCAGATTCAATGGCCACATCGGTGCCCGCTCCTATGGCTATACCTATGTCCGCGGCAGTCAGAGCGGGGGCGTCATTTATGCCGTCACCGACCATTGCCACTACTTCACCTTGGCTTTGGAGGTTCCGGACAGCTTCGGACTTTTTGGCGGGCATAACCTCAGCCATGATTTCCTCGATGCCGACGGATTTTCCGATGGCCTGAGCAGTTTTTTTATTATCCCCCGTGATCATGACGCATTTGAGACCCATGTCTTTCAACATTGAAACAGCTTTCTTGGCGGACTCTCGCTCCACATCCGAGATTCCGATGATTCCAATTAAGTGCCGTCCTTCCGAAACGAAAACAGCCGTGTGGCCTTGATCGGCCAATTTGTCCGCTTCAAGGCGAGCAACACCGAGATCAATCCCATTCTCTTCCATATATCTCATGTTACCAATAAGGACGTGAGAAGAGTTTAAGGCTCCTCTGACTCCCAGGCCTGACACCGCTTCGAAATTTTGAACCTGTTCGATTGGTAATCCTAGCTCGCGACCTTTCTCCACAATGGCGGATCCTAGAGGATGTTCCGAAGCGGCTTCTATAGAAAAAGCCATTCTAAGTATTTGATTTTCTGAGTAGCCGTTTAATCCTATTACCTTTTTAACTGTTGGCCGGCCCCGAGTAAGTGTTCCCGTTTTGTCGAAGACAACTGTCGAAAGCTCATACGCTTTTTCTAAACTTTCACCGTTCTTGATCAGAATACCCTTTTCGGCTCCCGCCCCGGTACCAACTATTATCGCAGTCGGTGTTGCAAGCCCAAGTGCACACGGGCAAGCGATGATAAGAACGGAAACGAAGTTTAGTATAGCTCTGGACAAAGAGGGTTCAGGGACGACAAAGGCCCAGATGACAAACGTAATAAATGCAATGGCAAATACTGTCGGCACAAATACAGCTGCGACCCTATCAGCTATCCTCTGTATGGGAGCTTTCGTTCCCTGAGCTTCCTCCACCAACCTGATTATTTGCGCAAGCGCGGTTTCAGACCCGACTTTGGTAGCTTGAAATCGGAACATTCCGGCTCGATTAACTGTAGCTCCGAAAACTGAACTTCCCTCTTCCTTAGAAACTGGTACGCTTTCACCAGTCAACATTGACTCATCAACCGCAGAGGTCCCGGAAATAACAATACCATCGGTGGCAATCTTTTCTCCCGGCCTGACTACGACGATGTCTCCTACTGACACCAGCTCTATGGGCACTTCTATCTCTTTGTCATTCTTCAGGACATTGGCTGTCTTGGGTTTTAGACCAACCAATTTTTTAATTGCTTCTGAAGTACGACCTTTGGCACGGGATTCGAGGTAACGGCCCAAGAGTATTAGAGTGATGATCATAGCCGCACCGTCAAAATACACGGGGGCTTCACCGGTCGAATGAAAGGCACCTGGGAAAAACGCAACAACCGTGGAGTATAAATAGGCAGACAAAGCGCCCACAGCGACAAGCGTGTTCATATCGCTGGTTCGCTGTTTCAAAGCTTTCCAGGCGCCTGTAAAAAATCTGCTGCCGGTCCAAAAAACTACCGGGGTAGTCATCACGAAAAGAATGAGGAGAATGACATGATGAGGTATTCTCGACAGGAAAGGCACGAGGTGCGGCATTGATACTACATGTATGAGAACACTCAGGATTGCGCCAACCCAAAGCTTTCTCTTCAGCTCGTATGTTTCACGTCGCGATGCCTCTTCCAGAGGGTCTACTTCAGTTTGACCAACTATTCCCAGGAATTCATAACCGGAATCGGATATAGCTTTCTGAATGGCGGCAAAATCCATTAGGTCAGGATTATAGGTCAAGAATGCTTTTGAATTCGCAAAATTCACATTTGCAGAAACCACTCCCGGTACGCCGGACAATGTTTGTTCAACCCTTCTCACACAGGCGGCACAAGTCATGCCACCAACTAGAATGCTTAGCCTTGCTTCTTTTGGATCAGTTCGCTGAAAGGGTTCATAACCCAGATCTTGAATTCTTTCCTCTATTTTGCTTGGATTTGTTACGGTCTCGTCGTATTCGACTGTGGCTGTTTCGGTGGCAAAATTGACTTCCGCGCCTAGAACCCCGTCAAGCTCTTTTAAGCCGTTTTCAACCCGTCTTACGCATGCAGCACAGCTCATGCCACCGATCTTGATCCGTTCTCTAACCAACTTCGTACCCGGCCCGTTCTATTCTTTTCTTTATTTGTGACATGTCCGCTGCATCAGTTCGGCTGAAAGATGCTTCGCCTTTTTCAATGCTGACTTTCACGTCTGAAACTCCCTCCACCTCGGATAAAGCTTTCGCCACTGCATTGACGCAATGACCGCACGACATGCCTTTGATTTTTAAGACTTCCTGCATTTTTTCCTCCTTTGAAAATTGCTTCTTAGTTTAGATCTTTTCTTCAGAGCTTTCTAATTGACGTCTCTTCCAAAAAGCCATGACACCGCCAGTGCCGAATTCAAGCTGAATCAACTCCCATCCGTCATTTCCAAACTCGTTTAGTAATTTGACGAGTATGTACGATTCATTCTCCGGGAGTATGTTCTGAGCACAGTTCCCTTCAGCACTACAGAAGTAGGTCACCCTACTGAAAGTATCGTTCGAATGGACCGTCATTTTATACTCGAACTTCTCCATGGGTTATCCTTTCGGGGTGCTCGGCGCTTTCACATCATTAAAAATAAACATCGCGCATCCGAATAGTAGGCCCACAAACAAAAAAGGTTCGGGAAATTTACCCGAACCTTTTAATATTAATGCCAACTATGTTGCCCCGGCAATTCTTCAGAATTCCTATGCCGATTCCCTATTCAGAAGCCTATTTATGAGCAGTTGACCTGACTGAACCTCACTGTTATGAGACTTGGCCGTTGTTTCCGAAAACTTCAGATTTGTTGTTGCATCGGCCTTCCAGTTGGCGGAATCTAACAATACGTACGGAACAGGATCAGATGTGTGCGTCCTTAAGTTGACCGGTGTGCAGTGATCAGGCATCAAGAGAATTCTCCATTCAGCAAATTTCTCTAATCCGGTCAAGATTGGTCCGAGAATTCTGTTATCAAAGTCTTCTATTGCTTTGATCTTCAGGTCCTTTTGACCTGAGTGGCCGGCTTCATCAGGAGCTTCCACATGAAGATAGACGAAATCTCGATTTTCTAGAGATTTTAGAGCAGCTTCAACCTTTCCTTCGTAGTTCGTATCCAAATAACCGGTAGCTCCGACCACATCTATAATGTCGAGTCCTGCATATTTACCGATGCCACGGATTAGATCCACTGCAGCTACGACTGAACCCTCGATTCCAAATCTTTCCTTCAGGGTCGGTATTTTCGGGGGCCTTCCTTGGCCCCAGGGCCATACGGAATTTGCAGTGCCCTGACATCTTTTTGCCCTTCGCTGATTTACCGGATGATTTTCCAGAATTTTCCATGATTTCAACATCAAACGTATGAGAACATCAGCACCCGGTCCCTTGGGTAAAAAGTGCGCTATTGGTTCACCGGGTATATCATGGGGCGGATGGGTTATGCAGCCGTCCGGTCCATCAGTCCAGACCAACAGATTGCGATACGACACACCGGGGTAGATTTTGAGGCCCAGGTGTTCAGCTTCCGGTTCGAGTGATCGAGCAATCTCATGAGCTTCAGGCGTGGAAATGTGGTCCGAGCTGTGATCCGCCATCATAGTAAAATTGCGTTCGAGAGTGACTAAGTTTAATCGAAAAGCCAGGTCATTCGGTTTAAGTGAAATCCCCATGGAAATAGCTTCAAAGGGAGCTCTTCCTGTGTAGATTTCTGATGGTGAATATCCCATTATTGCGAGATTTGCGACGTCGCTGCCGGCATCCATTCCTTTGGGTATGGTTTCCGCAATCCCAAGCTCACCCAAGGATGCAATTTTGTCCATCCATGGTGTCCTGGCACTTTCCATAGGCGTGGGTGAAGATCCGGGTATGTCCGACATACCATCCGGAACCAGTATCAGATATTTGCGATTAGAATCCGAGGACATTGAGCACCTTCTTCATTTCGGGTTCACAGGTCACGGGGTCCGGAGATTCCTTAATTGCGTTATCAGGATCTTTAAGCCCGTGTCCCGTTAATGTGCACACGATGGTTTCTCCTTTTTTGAAGAATCCGGAATTATTCTTCTTGATTACACCGGCAATTGAAGCGGCCGAAGCAGGTTCACAGAACACGCCTTCAGTTGAAGCCACCAGGCGATATGCAGAAAGAATTTCTTCATCAGTTACCATATCGATCAATCCACCGGACTCGTCCCTAGCAGTCTCGGCTTTCTTCCAGGATGCGGGGTTCCCAATCCGGATTGCAGTGGCAACCGTTTCCGGTTTTTCGAAAACGTGCCCCATGACGATCGGAGCCGCGCCTTGAGCTTGAAAGCCGATCATTTTTGGTAGAGAAGTAATTTTCTGGATATCATTATAATGTTTATACCCCGCCCAGTAAGCAGTGATATTTCCTGCATTTCCAACGGGTAGGGCATGGTACTCGGGAGCCCGTCCCAAGGAGTCGCAGACCTCAAATGCAGCGGATTTCTGGCCTTCTATCCTGTGGGGATTAAGAGAGTTTACCAGGGTTATGGGGTAGTTTGAGGATATTTCCCTTACAAGGGTGAGCGCCTGATCAAAATTACCCAGAATTTTGATTACGGTCGCCCCGTGGATCATTGCCTGCGCAAGTTTGCCGAGAGCTATTTTCCCCTCCGGTATGAGAACGAAGGCTTTCAAACCGGCTCGTGCTGCATATGCCGCGGCTGCTGCGGATGTATTTCCTGTGGAGGCGCAAATTACCGAACGGGAACCGCTCTCCAGTGCTCTCGATACGGCCAGAGTCATTCCTCTATCTTTAAATGAGCCGGTAGGGTTGAGACCTTCGTATTTTAAGAATATGTTCAACCCGGGATTTATTTCACTAGCCAAACGAGGAGCCGGAATGAGCGGTGTATTCCCCTCCAAGATCGTGACGATGTGCCCATCGTTTTCGAAGTGATAAAAATCCCGATAATGTTTGATTATACCCTTCCACATGAGTTTATCTTTCCGATGTAGTGTAGTTAAGAAAGTGTATCATCTTCAATTCTGATGATTTTAGGAAAACCTTCGACAATTTCCATGTCGCTGATTTTTTCACATGCACGTCGAACATCAGATTCCTTCGCAACATGGGTTATGAAAACTACCGGCACGGAACCATTGTGTTCTCGCCCTTTCTGAGCGACTGAATGAATGCTTATCGAATGATCACCCATGATACCTGTAATTCTCGACAACACTTTGGGGCGATCTTGAGCTTGGACTCTGATGTAATAATTTGTGTGAACATCTTGCATATCCAAGACCCTGCCGGGGGCTTGCCAATTATTCGGATACCCAAGGGGCGGTACTCTACCGGCTTCGCCTCTTACAACATTTCTAGCAGTTTCTATTATATCACCTATAACCGCAGAAGCTGTCGGTTCTCTTCCAGCTCCACGTCCATAGAACAGCTGTTCCCCAACCATGTCCCCTTTTAAATAAATACCGTTAAAGACACCGTCGACTCTGGCCAGAGGATGCTGTTCCGGGATCATGGTGGGATGTAAACGGGCTTCTACATTCTCACCATGAGTGTTTATGACCGCAAGTAGCTTGATCTTGTACCCGAATTCCTTTGCTAGACGAATATCGAACGAGTCGATGTGCCTGATACCTTCTATAAAAACATCCTTAACAGCCAGTCTAATGCCGTGCGTGAGACTGAGAACCAAGACCAATTTATGTGCCGAGTCTATTCCGTCAATATCCAAGCTCGGATCAGCCTCAGCATATCCCAGGTCTTGGGCTTCTTTGAGAATGTCTTTGAACTGCACGCCAGGATGGGCATCCATAGCAGTGAGGATATAGTTGCAGGTGCCGTTCAATATGGCCAAAATTTTCTCAAATCTATTGGCGACAAGACCTTCCCTTAAGGATCTCAGGATCGGGATTCCGCCTGCAACTGCAGCCTCAAAGGCTATATCTACGCCGCTTGTGTGAGCCGCATTAAACACTTCAGGACCATATTCCGCCAGGAGAGCTTTATTTGCCGTCACTACCTGCTTCCCGTTGCGAAAGGCCGTGAGTATAAAACTCTTTGCAGGTTCATATCCCCCAATTAGTTCGACTATAATTGATATTCGGGGATCATTGAGAAGCTCACTCGTGTTTGTGGTGAGTAAATCTCGATCAATTTTGATGCCGCGATCCGTCGTGATGTCCAGGTCGGAAATTCGTAAAAGTTTAATCGGCAATCCAACTCTAGACTGGATAATGCCTTCATTATCCTGCAAAATCTTGACTACACCGGTACCGATGGTACCGAAACCTATAAGGCCTATTCCCACTTCCTTCATAACAAATCCCTTACCTGGGGAAACTCTAAATTTCTAAAGCGTTGAATGCACTTGTGAACTCCACTAGTGACACAACTTGAGCCAATACCTAGAATGCATAAAGGCGGGTTTGAACCCGCCTCTGTTTCGTTTACCGGCTCAGCTAAAGCACGGCGGATCTTGCCGGAGAGTCCACGGGTAATTCCTGATCTAATTCCGGGGAGTTCGAGTTTAATAGCTGCCTTATTCCTCGAATAGCTTGATTTATGCGCATACGATTTTCCACGAGCGCGAAACGGACGTGCTCATCCCCATATGGTCCAAATCCTATACCTGGGCTGACCGCAACCCGTGCCTTTTCAGTCATAAGCTTTGAAAATTCCAGTGAGCCCATATGCCTGAATTGTTCGGGAATTTTGGCCCATAGGAACATCGTGCCTTTCGGTGGAGTCACTTCCCAACCGCTGTCATTTAATCCATGACAAAGGGCGTCTCTACGATCCCGGTATTCACTAACGATGTTCTTAACGCATTCCTGATCTTCATTAAGTGCAATGATCGCGGCAATTTGCAGAGGTTGAAAGATTCCGTAATCTATGTAGCTCTTGAGTCTCCTGAGAGCTTCAACCATTTGAGGATTACCGGCTGCGCAGCCTACTCGCCATCCGGCCATGGAATAGCTTTTAGACAACGAAAGAATTTCAACACCGACTTCTTTGGCTCCGGGAATCGAAAGAAAGCTTGGCGCCTGATAGCCGTCGAAAGTGAGATCAGCATACGCGAAATCATGAACGATCATGATTTTATATTCATGCGCGAATTCTACGATCCGTTCAAAGAAGTCTTTCTCCACCACCATAGTTGTCGGATTGTGGGGAAAAGAAATTATGAGCATCTTCGGTAACGGCCATGTCAGACGAACAGCAGCTTTGAGATCTTCAAAAAAGTCGCAATCAGGTCGGATTGGTATATGGCGTAAATCACCACCGGCTATCACGACCGAATACGGATGAATCGGATAAGTGGGTGACGGGGCAAATACGACATCTCCGGGAGTAATTGTTGCCAAAACGAGATGCGCCAGGGCGTCCTTTGCCCCCATGGTCGCTACAATCTCTTTATCTGGATCGAGTTCCACGCCATAACGCCTGCTCCACCAGTCCGCAAACGCCGACCGCAGCTTTGGAATACCTGCAGATGCGCTGTATCTGTGGTTCCTCGAATTCTGAACGGCCTCTATGACCTTGTTCACGATGTGATCGGGGGTAGGGAGGTCCGGATTTCCCATGCCCAGATCAATAATGTCCTCACCTGCACGTCTGAGTTTCATTTTCAGCTCATTGACAACCTGAAAAACGTACGGCGGGAGACGTTTGATTCTTCTGAACTCTTCCAACTTACACCTCCGGTCGGCTCATAACCGACGATCTCCTGAAGTGGTATTGAATCGTTTGCCGATCTGAAATTTTATTTTGCTGCTGTGCTCAAGCATGATGCGGGCCATGCGATACACTGCGATCTCATCTCGAAAACGAATCGCAAACTCAACCGATAACGTCGGTTGAATCACCACTCTCAACAATTTTTTCTAACGATCAAAACAAATGCTTATATGTGGATGTCTTTTCCCGAAAGAATCGCTTCGGCATCGCGAGTCCTGATTCCGGGAGAATCATATAGAACGAGAGAATTTTCCACAGAATCGCTGAGCATCGGTGAAAGACATGCTTCAATGCAGACCAGACCGGGCTCCGCTCCCTCGTGCGAGTAAATCCATAACATACGTGAAGCCTTAAATCCAGTACCTTTCATTATCCTTTGAATTCCCTCGACGGCTCCGGCCGGGTATATTACACATAATCGACCCGAGTCATTGAGTAGAATTGCCGAAACCCGAAATAGGTCCAGAGGCGGCATCATTGTTTGGTGACGTGATATCGCTTTTTCCGAAAGTCGGGACACTTTGCCGGAACCGGCTTCGTAGTAAGGCGGGTTGCAGACAATTGCGTCGAATGTCTTTGGCTTTATAAAAGAATCGGCTTTTCTGATGTCACCTCTAATGATCTGGACTTTCGATTCCAGGTTGTTGAGTTTGCGTCCTCTGTCCGCCCGGCTTGCGAGGGTTTCCTGGATTTCAACGCCTATGACCCGAGAGGAAGGTTCAGACGTCACAAGGCTAAATGCAATAACACCGCAGCCTGTTCCCGCGTCCAGAACCAGCTCACCGGCCTTGGGATGTGCAAACCATGCCAAAATCACGGCATCTTCGGAAACACGATATCCGCGCAATGCTTGAATCACACGGATCTTGTTCCTTAGAAGCCCATCTATTGATTCACCGGGAAATGTGATTGCCACATCAACTTTTTAGCCGCCGCGAACGAGATTCCTAAAACACATTCAAAACCAGTCCGGACGACAATTTAGGGAAAAAATAAGTTGATTTGTGCGGCAGCTTGTGTCCAAGTTCAGCTGCCTCTCTCATTTGATCGACTCTGGTAGCATTGAGTATGAAGCTCGCTTGAACCTCGCCATCCAGGGCTTTGGCCATTGCCTCGGATATTAATGGGGTATACTCAATCTTTCCCTCGGAAGCATCGACATCCAGTCCCAAACCGACGCTCATTATGACTTCTCTCAAAATGGTGACGTCCAGTCCTCGCAAAGATGAAGGCACATCGGAGCTAATGAGATCTTGAATCGCCGAAAAATCTTTTAACCGAAGTAAATAAAAGCACGTGTCCCCCTGCAATACCATTCCGAATTTTCCACCGACATCACTATATGAATGAATTCTCCGGACCATAGTGGCCCCGACTTTATCTCGGTCGGAAGGGGAAAAACAAAGGGGTTCGATATCAAAGTAGGGATTCAGTGCGTTGCTAATGCTGTCAAAAGAGACGTTGTCGATACCTTTGACCATTCTGTGAGCCGGAAGAATCGTTAAACCGGGGTGTGACATGGATGTAAGATACATCATCACATACTCATGAGCTCCCCCCGGAATCGCATTGCCGGATTCTTCCACTTCTTTCCTGTAAGCCAGTGAAGTTTCGTAACGATGATGCCCGTCAGCTATGAACACACTCTTGTGCGATAAAGCGCCCGAAATTTTCTGTATAAGCTCTTTATCGGTTATGCTCCACGTCTTATGGATGGTTCCGTCTTTATCGACCGTTTGCTGTTCCGGCTTTGAAGCCAACACTGACTGGTATTCTTGGGCGATCTCATTAGAAGGGTCGTCGAACAAGCCATGGATGGGAGTAAAATTGGCTTTACATGCCCGCAATAGATTGAGCTGATCGAGCTTTGGTCCTTTATAGGTCTTCTCATGGGGCAAAACTTTGCCTACTCCGTAATCATCTACCTTTATGAGACCTATGATTCCGTCCAGGGCTATGCTTTCACCTTCCGGTTTCCTGAACTCCATCCTATAAAGAACAAAAGCTTCGTCCGGCTTATGAATCAGAACTTTCTGATCCAACCATTCTTGCATGGTCGCAGCGGCCCGCGTATATCGATTGTTTGATTCTGAGTCGTCCGAAAACTGTTTCCCGAGTACGAGTCGAATAATATTGTAGGGATTCGATTCATAAAAGGATTGTTGCTCCGAACTGGATATAACATCGTATGGGGGGGTGATCAGCTTATCTAGTTGGTCTGAATACCGGTCATTGTAGGTTACTGCTCTAAAGGGTTTGACGTCGGCCATAAATTTACCTTGAAGTCCATACCTGAATTCAATTTTATTCGAAATTCGAATGTCCGCTCTTTGAAAGCAGATATTTGGAGTTAGATTTTGCGTTGATTGACATCACCAAAGGAGAGTTTGCGGACATGGTTCAGGGATCTATTAGTTAATTCAACACTCGGGATCCCAAAAGTGTCGGCAAGTGAGGTCATTTTCCGCATCCAATTTATTAACATGGCAAAAAGGAAGGGTCAAGCCTCGGAAAATCAGAATAATGGATATTGGCAAGCAGCTAAGCTCTTCTGCAAATCAGTCACGAATAATAAAATGATTCCCACTGAATTCCTAAGACCCCGTTCAGCGCGGTCCCTTGATAGGGTCGCTCTTCATGGCCGGTATGTGATCGGCCTTATTGAGTATTTCCTGAGTCCATTTTTCAATTTTCGATTTTGACTGGGCATCAATTCCCAGTTTTAATGCTCGTTCGAAGTAAGCTACCGCTTCAAGGTTTTTTCCGCTGAGCATATAGGCAATTCCCATGTTGATAGTGGCTTCTTTATGCGCAGGATCATTCTTGAGCACCCATTGATAGTCTTTAACGGCATCTTGGAATCTCTCTAAGCCCGCGTACGCAAGCCCACGCCCCAAATAGGGCTCAATCTTGGACGGACTTATTTTTACTGCTTTGTTGTAATCTTCGATTGCAGATTCAAAATTCTGATTAAAGTTATTCACATCCGCTCGTCGAAGGTAACCTTTCGGATCCCGGGGGCGCAATTCAATGAATTTGCCAAAGTCTTTTATGGCCTGCCCAGGCAAATTCATGGCTTCATATGTTTCCCCACGATATATGTAAAGATCCGCGTATTCCGGGTCCTTCTTAATTGCAGTCGAAAAGAAACGGAGCGCCTGTTGATGACGGCCATTTTCAAAATGATCTTTCCCAACACGAACGAGAGTATCCAGACTCAAACTTTGAACATTGCCTGTTTTTGATTTAGTTTGAGATACCTGTGCAGAAGTTAAGGATCCTATCGATAGCACGCTCAGCATCATGAGCACTACCGCATAGTTACGAAAAAACATCTGAACCTGCTCCATTGAACCTTTGTAATAAATTTGTATTTGTATTCCAAAGCAAGATCACATAGCTTACAAGCACATGTATAACATCCATGGGAGGGTAGATTATGGGTTACGAACAAATTCTAGTCGAATCTCAAGGGCCGATCGGCATCCTGACACTCAACTCACCAAAGACGGTCAATGCCCTCTCAAGGACTATGATCGCTGAAATCATTTCTGCCTTAAACTCTTTTTCTGAGGATGTAAATCTCAAAACAATAATTATTAAGGCCAATGGAAAACATTTCTGCTCGGGACACAATTTGTCCGAAATGGTTGGCGGTTCGCGCGGCGAGTACAAATTCATATTTGATCAGTGTACTCGAATGATGTTGTTGATCCAAGAGATACCGCAAATTGTCATCGCACAAGTTCATGGCGTGGCCACGGCAGGTGGATGTCAATTGGTCGCATCCTGTGATCTGGCCGTTGCCGACGAGACTTCAAGATTTGCTACTCCGGGCGTCAAAATAGGCCTTTTTTGCACAACCCCTATGGTTGCACTAAGTCGCAATATTGGTCGAAAACGATCGATGGAAATGCTTATGACGGGGAAAATGATTTCAGCCCAGGAAGCGGAACATTACGGATTGATAAACAGAGTGGTGCCGGCGCAAGATTTGGAAGCTACGGTTATGGAAATGGCATTATCTATCTCCGAAGCAAGTCCGCTCGTGCTCGCAACCGGCAAGAGAGCATTTTATCACCAAATTGAAATGGATAAGGTCAGAGCTTACGAGTATGCCTCAAACGTGATAACGCTCAATCTCTTAGCAGATGATGCCCAGGCCGGCATCAATGCTTTTTTGCAGAAGACAAAGCCTACATGGACAGGTAAATAAACCAGTGGACCGTTCATTCGGATCCGTCAAGTTGCAAACATTAAGTTTCAGCACTTTCATTGAGCTTCGTGAATTTCCAACTCCTCTTTTGCATCTACATAGAGAAGGATGAATTGATAATTAGCATTTACGGCCAATTCTCGGCCGGAAAGTTGGAATACAAAATGAGAGGCGTAATTAATGGAATACATCATGTGACTGCAATTGCCGGAGATCCTCAGCGGAATATTGATTTTTATACGGATGTTCTCGGGATAAAACTGGTCAAATTAACAGTTAATTTCGATGATCCTGGGACTTATCATTTCTATTATGCTGATGTGAGAGGAACGCCCGGAACCATCTTAACGTTTTTTCCTTGGCCCGGCGGTCCTCCAGGTAGACGGGGAATGGGGCAAGCCACTTCATTGGCTTTCTCTGTACCCCTGAATGCGATTAACTACTGGAAGGATCGGCTTCAGAGAAGGAGTGTAATCCAAACCGCAGTTTCCAGGCGCTATAATGAAGAAGTTTTAACCTTCTATGATCCGGATAACCTCTGTGTTGAATTGATAGCGTCTAACTCAGCGATGTTGGATGGCATTAAAGGTCCTATACCGGACGATTATGCAATACGCGGCATTCACAGCGTAACTTTGACCGAGAGTCCTCGTGCGCAGACGAAAAGATTTTTGGAAGAAAACTTGGGTTTCACAACTTTGGGAGTTGAGCACGAACGTACAAGAATGATCAGCGGTGATGGACCCTTGGGAAACGCCGTGGATATAGTGCCTGATAAATCAGGAAAACTGGGCTATGTTTCGGTTGGAACAATCCATCATGTAGCTTTTAGAATCGTGGGCAAAGATTCTCAGATAATGCTAAAGGACAAGATAGTTGAAGCCGGTCATCAGGTCACACCAATTAGAGATCGCAAGTATTTTCAATCGATCTATTTTCGGGAGCCCGGCGGTGTTTTGTTGGAAGTGGCTACCGAGGGTCCGGGATTCATGATTGATGAACCTTACTCAAGTCTAGGTCGGCATCTCATGCTGCCTGAGTCGTTAGAGAACAGGCGCATTGAAATTGAGCGATCCCTTCCCAGAATTTCACTCCCAAAGTGGAGCGTAGCAGCCTAGCTGTTCCTATCAAAAGGGAAAGGCCCGCTGGGCCTCTTCCCGATACCGTTAAGCCGCCGAATACAATAATTGCTCTTAAAAGCATAAAGTGGTATCTCTACTATTTTTGATC
>CAZTJA010000056.1:2467-19744 GCA_964613745.1 uncultured Syntrophaceae bacterium | reverse complement strand
TCATGAGACCTGCACCATGTGTGGGGAATTATGTGCTTATAAAGCGGATGATTAGGGCATTCGTCCGACGTTTCTTAAACTTTGGTAAACAATTTACTTCGCTGAAATCAGGAATCGCACAGCCCGACTAATTCGATTAGTTTTCTGAGTTCAATGAGATTTCTTGTGGGCATGTCAACGAAAAAGAAGCCGGCGTTGGTATCACCTTGATCATCTACCGATGCCCACCTACATTCCGCTGTAAATGAAAAAGATTTGACCAAGTTTTCTAATTTGTCCACGTGAATTACAAGCGTTTTTTGCTCTCCGACCTGCGCATTCAGTCCCACGGTTTGGCATCCTGCCTCCGAGAGATTTACAAGTTCACCGGATAACTTGGGATTTTGAATATCACTGACCACAACGATCATAGTCAAATAACAGCGAGGCCATTGCCTCAAATTGTCAATAACGGTCTCATTCTCAAGAAACTGAATTCGGCTTTCAACTCCGGATTGCCGTCCCAAGTCCAGATTTTTCAATTTATTCAGAATATCCAAATATTGGGCGGGAGATAGTCCGTATTTTTCCATTATAGGAATGTCTCCGAGACCACTCCTGAGGTCATTTAAGATAAGATGTGCCTCAACTTTTTTCATTTCGTAGCCTTCCGGATTCATGGATCGGTAATTCGGCCGAGAATATGAGCTACATGTCTTTGTATATCCACTATATGCGTTCTAATCCGAGTTGTAAATTTGTCAAAGTATCTATTTGACTGATGTTACGTGCGGTGATAAAAAGCGTTAGCTTTTTCAACAACCCGAGTTCGAGCCATCTTATGCAGACCGCCAAGATCATCGTTGTGAGAATTGTAACCGCTGACATCCGAGATCCGGAATACTGGAAACAGAGTGTATACAATGATCTCCAGCAGGGAATAGCACATTTCGGACTGTCATCGCTCGCCGACGCCGATCTTGAACAACTGAAACTTAGATTGACTAAAGTTCAGTGGAACCAACTTACGGAAGCAGAACGAAATTCCTGGTCAAGTTGTGCCTTCCTTTTGGACTTAAGACCCGGCGATTATTTGATATATTTGGATCTGCCTTCTTACGGTTGCCATTCGGTTTCAAGAATCACGGGTAAATACTGCTTTTCGGATACATGGGATCCGGGCAAGGTTGGGGGTTACCGTCACAAGCTTGATTGCGAATTCATAGACGTTATCGACCAGAATCAGCCGATTCTAGCTCGTGCGGTTGAAACCTGCCGCAATAAAGGACTTTGGTCGCGCCTAGCTCCGCTACCGGAATTCAACAGTTTCTTTAAGAAAACGGCTACATCGACCATCGGAACGGAAACCCAGGAATTCGATAGTGAATCCACATCTCGAAAAATCAAAGCCAGAGAAATCGTGAGTGATTTGCGTAGCAGTATGACCACTGCTGAATTGTTGAAAAAATATCAGTTATCCAATTCAGCACTGATTAAGATAGTGCAAAAACTTGTTGCGGCCGGAGCACTAAGATCAACTGAAGCTTGCGTCCGTTTTCCGAATTATGATTCAACTGAATGTTTTTTACCGCTCAGGGAGGTTGAGCGCGAATACCTTGAAATTGCCCTGCCGGTTCATGTTTCTGCAGACCCGCAGAGACGAGGTATCGTTCGTAACATCTCGGAAAAAGGTATGGGTATAGCCGGCATTTACGTTGATGTAGATGAATCGGTAGGTCTTACGATTCCATCAAATGATTTCTGCGCTCTTGAAGACATCCGATTTGAAACGACATGCCGATGGGTGCGTAGAAAAAAAGACTATTGGACGGGAGGTTTCGAAATCACCCGGATTGATGATGCCCATCTGGAATTATTACGCAAATTAATCAGCTTTTTGTCCTGCTGCGAACTTCCGTAATTTCTAATGTCCGAAACCACAGGTGCAATTTCCTAATTTCCATGCCGCTATTGCTCCAACACTCGGGAAGTAATTGGCCTCATCGTAGCCCATTTGTGAACACCGTTCTTCGGCTTCGTCTTGGGATCTGACCGAAAAATAATCTGAGCACTTATAACAGTTCTTGTTCGCAACATAGGTTCGGCAAACCGCCAAAATCGGCTGAGAAGATGCAATTTCTAATACACCCGAGAACACAACAAATAAGATTGCAATGAAGAGTTTGGTGAACTTTTTCATTTCTTCCCCCCGGAGTTCTTATGCGAGATATTGGATAGCCTATCACACTTTCATTAAAACAAAAGCAGTTTCAAATATCAAAGACCGGATTTCCGAAATCGACAGTCGGCGAGTAATCAAATAATCCTTTGCGCAACGAGTTCATTCAACAGTTCAACCAAATTCTTTGAATCTTCTTCACTAAGCTGAATTCCGAAGCGATGTTTCTCGTCTTGTGATTCAAGCACTATGGTTCCCCCTTCATGACCCCAATAAATGAGGGATGCTTTGTTTCGGGCGTTTTCCCCGAAGTACCCGGAAGCCAGAAAGTGCAAAGTTTCCGACTTGACGTACGTTTTTTCAAGGAAGGGTCTGAAGAGATACCGTGCCACGGAAACTTGTGAATCTTCGATGGTCACTCTCTCGTAGCCAAAAAGAAACCATAATATTTGAAAAAGAACTATCAAAACAGCAGCGAACCAGAATACCAGCCAAACCATAATAAACCATGCTTGCTCGTGTCTTTGGGTGAGGAGAGAATAGACCGCGAAAAAGCCTCCTACTATCCAAGCGGCAAGCCAGAAAATGAGAAAAAAAACAGCCAGTCTATTCGGAACTGATTTTATTCTGATCTCCGTAGCCCCTGAATGATAGTGAATCGATATCCTATTGGTGAGACCTGAATGCATTTTCATCCCTTCACAAGAACTCACCCGTTTATTATAGCTCTTAACTGCAAATGTCTAATCAGTTGTTTTGCAATGGCCAAATTCGCTTTACATTAAGCCGGTTCATGGGTGTAATCGTGTTTATTGATGGCTGACAGGAGGACGCAATGGACAAACAATTAAGAAAAAGACTCGATCGCATGTTCGCTCCCCGATCAGTTGCCGTCATTGGAGCCGGGGCTACACCGGATAAGGTGGGACACGCCATAATGGACAGCTTGGTCACGGGAGGATTTCCCGGCGACATATATCCTGTACATCCGAAGCATAGGGAGATTCTGGGAATTCGAGTCTTTTCGGATATCGACTTTCTTCCCGAAATTCCTGACTTAGCGGTTGTTGCGTTGAACCAGGAGTCGGCAATAAAAATGGTGGCCCAATTGAGTAAACTAGGGGTTGGAGGCGTCAGTGTAATTGCCGGTGGATTTTCCGAAATGGGCGGCGACGGCTCGAGATTGCAGCTCAAATTAGCCGAAGCTGCGGAAAACATGCCTATAGTGGGACCAAACACTCTCGGATTTCTGAACGCGCGAGCAAGATTAAACGTGACATTCTATCCCCGTGAATTGAAACCCGGCAACGTATCGTATCTAAGTCAAAGTGGAGGAATCGGGCTTGCCTTAAAGGGTAGGTCCGATGATGAAGGTCTTGGAATCGCCAAGTGGATCGGGGTTGGGAATAGGGCAAATCTCGAGTTTCATGACTTAATTGAATATTTGAGAGAAGATGATGACACACAGGTAATCGGATTGTTCATTGAGGGTACTTCAAACCCCAGGAGATTAGCAGAACAAATTAGTCTCACGACGAAAAACAAACCGGTGTTAGTCTACAAAGGAGGGAGAGGGGAAAATGCTGACCGAGTCACTGTATCCCATACCGGAGCTGCAGCAGGTAGAAACGAGATATGGTCGGGAGCTCTAAAACAAGCGGGAGCTCGGATGGTCTGTTCAACTGCCGAAATGATTGCCGAGGCCAAAGCACTATCGATTGGGAAAATACCGTCAGGAAAGAGGATCGGCATTTTTACCCATACTGCCGGGCCCAGCATTGTAGCCTGGGACATATTGCGAGATGAACCGAACGCCGAATTACCGGACTTGAACGACGATACGCTTACAACAATTGCGTCAATACTTGGCCCTAGTGTTCCCGTAATTCACAAGAATCCTGTGGATGGAGCAGCAGGAGCTTTCTTGACTCAACCATTCCATGACATTGCAGAAGCCGTTCTCAATGACGAAAATGTAGATCTTCTCTTGGCAATTTTTTGTGAACATAAGAATTGGATATATCCAACAGAAGAGCTAATTGAGTTGGCGAAACGGTTTAACAAATCAATAGTTGCCTGCTTCATAGGAACGTTGACGAAAATAGCTTCCGACAGAGATAAATTGCAGCAGGCAGGAATTCCCGCTTATGTGCTTCCGGAAGATGCAGCCGTGGGGGTTCGTGCATTGTTAAGTCGTGTGCCCCATGAAATCTGAAAATTACGACCGGCACGTTCAGTATTGTAAAATTGCAGAACGCCATGAACCATGGATGCTGGATAAGCTCATCGAGTGGTCGGAAATCAATACGGGCACGTATAACATGATCGGGCTGGATCGGATGTTGGACCGTCTCATTTCGGATTTCTCAATAACCGAAGGAGAAACTGAGATCATTCAGATTCCGTCATCGAAGGAATACCACGGCGGTAAAATTCTACGGATAAGAAAGTCCAGACCCGGCAAAATAAAGGTTTTATTAGTATGTCATATGGATACCGTCTATGCCCCGGATCATACATTTCAAAAGTGTAGTCAATCAGGACACAATCTAATAGGACCCGGGGTAGCCGATGCCAAAGGCGGCATTCTTCTCATTTTAGAGTCTCTGCGCCTTTTCGAGGAAAGTCCGTTTGCCTCAGAATTATCGTGGGAGGTACTGATAAATCAGGATGAGGAGATTGGGTCGCCTGGATCTAATCAAATCATAGCATTAAGCGGTCGGTCCAACGATCTCGGATTTGTATACGAGCCTGCTTTTCCCGATGGAAGCCTTGTGAGTTTTCGGAAAGGATCAGGCAATTTTGCGGCTGCAGCATTCGGTCGGGCAGCCCATGCGGGGAGAGACCCTGAACGGGGCAGAAATGCAATTACGGCACTAGCTAAATTTATAATGGAACTGGATAAACTAAACCGAAACGGCATAACGCTGAACGTCGGATACATAAAAGGTGGAGGTCCCGTAAACATAGTGCCTGATGAAGCATTGTGCAGATTTAATATTCGGGTCTTGACCGATGAGGAGCAGCAGGGTGCCGAAAGCCATATTTCCAAAACAGCCGAAATGATAAATGAGATGGACGGCATTTCCATTAATGTGCAAGGAGCTTTTCGTCGCCCTCCAAAACCTCTTACCAGTAGGGTAAGATGGTTATTAGAATTTATTCAGGACTGTGGGAGAAAACTAAACCTCAATTTAACCCACCGGATGAGCGGTGGTGCATGTGACGGAAACAATCTGCATGCAGCCGGACTGACTGTGATAGATAGTATGGGAGTTGTCGGCGGTAAACTTCATAGCGCAGAGGAATATGTATATTTGCCAAGCTTAGTCGAAAGAGCACAGTTATCTGCATTTATTTTAATGCGTCTTGCCTGCACCGCCCAAGGAGATACCCTTTCAGAATTGTTACCACAGAGGCTTGGAGTTAGTAATGCGTGAACCTAAGAATGTATTTTGTGAGGTATGTTCGGAAAAACGTAACATTAACGTCGGCACTTTGGAGCAGGTTATAATTCTCGCCGTAGAAATAGCGCGAGAAGGTCGCGAAGGTAGAAAAGTAGGAACCATATTCGTTGTGTCGGATTCCGAAAAGGTGATGGAGAAATCTCAAAATCTCATTCTCGATCCTCTATTTGGACACCCTGATGAAAAGAAGATGATTCGCGACCCAAATATGAGAGAAACTGTTAAGGAACTTGCTCAGCTTGATGGAGCCTTTATCATTTCGGATGATGGAATTGCAGTTTCAGCTTGTCGTTATCTGGATGCCTCATCAACAGGCATAAAGATGCCGCTCGGCTTAGGAGCACGGCACATGGCAGGCGCATCAATTTCAAGGGACACGAATGCCGTTTCTGTTGTAGTCTCTGAGAGTTCCATAGTTCGGGTCTTTGATGATGGGGAACTGGTTTCGGAAATAATTCCCGAATTGTGGCTGTTCAGCCGGTATTCTGGGCCTCATGGTCATACGAGGAAGTCGGACGACCAGGTTATTGTCGTGACCAAATCAAGCGAGGAAGTTGATTAATGAAGAGCTGTTGCGCATCGTGAAAATTTTCGGCAAGTCAACTTCCGATTTTACTGATCTTTCTGTACTTCTCTTTTTGATTGCATTATCTTTGCTTCTCACGACCATCATAGGAGACATCGGATTCCAGGGAGACGATTGGTGGGTCCTGGCCTACCCCTATTGGAACGGCTACTTCGATGCTTTGTGGCTGTATGCAGTGGATTCGTTGAGACCGGTGGAAGGATTCTACTGGATAAGTCTCTTTAAACTTTTCGAATTCAATCGGATTTACTATCAATTTTGCTCCATTTTGTTGTCTTCCATGGGCTGTTTTCTAATGGGAATGTGTCTCAAGAGGGCATTCCCTCATAAGCCTTCTTTGTGGATCACCGCAATATTTATCTGTTGGTCTCTGCCGGTTCTTAGTCCTTTAACTTACCTCATCCATACTGACAATTCTCGGCTTGCAATTGTCTTCTTCTGGTGCTCCGTCCTCCTGTTTCAGTGGTGGGCGAAGAATAGTATTTCCTTCAAAAGACTCATTTTTGCTCTCGCTCTTTATCTGATTGCTTGCACGACTTATGAGACGGCATCATTTCTTATCTTTGCCGTACCATTCTTTACGTTGCCCGTACACCTGCGGACTAGAGGAACGGATGGCAGCTTAAACCATTTTTTTTGGAAATCCGTTGCCGCAACAACTTTGGGATTCGGACTTTTCATTCTGATTCGATTCTCGTTGTTTTCCGGAGGTGCAGTTGGTCATAGGTCCATTTTTCCAAATCTGCTGTTGATCCCGAAGTACATCTCGGGATTTCTCATCTATTTACGTGTGCCATTCCTCGAAATAACTGAAATAAGTGGTATGTCGGCAATTCTTGCCCTTGTAGCGGTCATTGGGATGATCACTATCCTGTACTTTAATGGTTCCGGTTCATCGAAGGAAAAACCCCTATGGTACGAGAGTCCTTTTTATGTTTTGGGTCTAGGTGGGCTAGTGTTTGCACTTGGAATAGTGCCGTATATGATGGCCGGATACACGGCCGAGATTGGGTTCACAAGTCAAAGTAGAATTTACTCATCTGCAAGTTTCGGCGCGGCAATCTTTTTAGCCGGATTCTCCACATTGTCATCCAAGAGAATAGGTCGAGTTATCGGCACAGCGTTTGTGGTATCTTTTGTTTTTGTAAACGTAGCTTTTTGGTCGAATTTGCGTTTCGACTGGCAGAATGCTGCACTCCTCAGGACCCAATTGTGTACATCCTTGCTGAACAATGTTCCGGGAGTAAGATCAGGTTCGACTTTCCTGTTTTGGGATTTGCAATCATACATTTCGAACCGAGCCGTAGTGTTCCAAGGTGTGGACGGACTGCGCCAATACATCAAAATGCTTTACAATGATAGAAGTCTTGATGCCTATTTCCTGTACTCTCGGCAGGAGGGTTTTGATTCGTCTCAGGGTAGAAGGGCTTCCGTGAGTACAAAGGGTATTGTCGCTAGAGGTGGATCCGAACGTGAACCGATTCCGTTGGAGCAATTGATCATAGTGAAAAAAATCGAAAACTCTCTTGAAGTTGTGAATACGCTGACAAAAGAGGATGGGTTGGCTGAACTGAACTGGGACGGCGTGGACCGGATTCTCACGAACCGAGCCCTGATTAGCTCGGTTTCATCCGGCAGGAAAACTTTTTGCGGTGAGTAGTACTTTATGCAGCCCGTTTGCGTTCAATTGCTTTGTCCAGTTCGGATAAACGATCTGCCAACTCCAAAATCTCCTTGCTCTTCGTTTCCAATCGTATCCGTTGCCTCGATTTTATAATCACCTCGGAAATGCCGGGATACTGATCTTCGAAACGGCCGAGTTTTAGCCTCAAGTCCTTATCATCGAGATTCTTGAGAGAAGTACCGGCTTTCCGTGAAAGCTTCATCAGAATTCTGGAAAGTATTGCATCCAATGATGCAGCTTCCGCTCTATAGGTCGCAAAGATGCCGGCCATCGAGTTCACATACTCCATCGTAGATCTTCCCTGCATAGGTTGCAAAGACTCATAACGGCCTACAATGCTCCCCCTACGGGTATAAAAATAGAAGAGAGCACCTAGACCCAGCTGCAACAATATCAACCCGAAGACGGAATTGGAAACAAAGTGGCTTAATGAATCTGCGGTAATGTGACCATGATGATATTCATCGAACAATATTTTTGAATCAGGTTTGTTCCGTAAAGCGAACTCCAGAGCAAACAGCCCATTTTCAGCCTTGCCGATGTTTCTATTCGAGAAAATCGTCGGGTCTGAAAGAGCGAAAACCTGGCCCTTCTTGCGGTTTTGATGAACCAAGACCGGCCCTGAAGAGTTTCGAGCCAGGATAGTCCACCTGTAGCCGCGAACTTTCCAGACGGAAGTTCCCTCATTGTATATTGTGAAACTCCTGCTTGAAGAAGGCAGCTTGATTGTGAGGTTTCCGGGTTGGAGAAATTGGTCGTTCAAAAGTGTTAATCCGAAGTGTTCCGCAATACGACTGCGAATTTTCTGACGATCCTTGGTACTATGCTTATCATACTTGTTCAAGAAGTCTTTACGATTTCCCTGAATTAAGATTAGTGTATTGCCCGATTCCACCCAGTTGACCAATTGTTTAATCTCTCGCTGCGAAAACCTCTTCCAAGGGAAATCGTTTACTAAAAGTGTCCCGCTGAACTTATCGAGATTACTGAAATTTTGCTCCAATCTCTTTATGTTTATACCCAGTTCATCCATTAGTAGAAAAAGTACCTTAGTTCCATTGGGACCTGATGAATAGGTGGACGCACTTTGATCGACGTACTTTGGCTTCAAAAACGTGTCCCCAATTGCACCGATCAATGCCATTGCAATTAGGATCAAGACAAAGGTTAGTTTTCTTGAGATCAACTAGGTTTGTCCCAACATGGATCGGCAGTTCAGGAGGAATTGATCATACTCGGATCTTGAACAGTTGCCCCCTCCGTATTTGATAAAGTCAAATACGTTTATTAACTGCTCCAAAATGGATTTCTTCTTATCATCCGGAAAAAAGGGGAGAAGCTCTTTATTGGTTTTCAACGTGAATCTGGATATTCGTCCAGATTCGTCCAATTCATTGAGTAGATATTTGAACATATAAATCACGGCTTGACCGTAATCACCGGCCTTAGCTGCTCGATCCGCCAAGTCTTTCAATATCTCCTTGGATTCCGATGCTGAGTAATCCAGAGCCGAAACGACATCGGCTGCCCGTTTTTCTTTACGCAAAAAGTTATAGAAGCGTATCAATCCGAAACACAATAAGACTAAAGCCGATATGATGATTACGGAACCCAGAACAACCCAAAATCGTTCAAGATTTTCAAGAAATTCTTTGGGTGGATTAATCTGAAAATCGATTCTATTCAGTAGATCGCTCAACAGTTCTTTGACGAACAATTTTACTTTTTCGATCCATGATTGATGGTCATAGTTTCTGAATTCATCTTTTGAAAGAATCTCTGATAGAGCCGAGGATGGATCCCGACTAAAGCCATACCTTTCCATCAATGACGAACTGGTGGTTCCCTGACTGTCCAAAGCATTGGATCCCTGAATCATGAGAAGAAACAAAAGGTACGATAATCCGATCGTTCGGGCAGAAACACTCATAAGTTGGTTCCGGATTTTTGTGTCCTCAGAGTTTTAAAGCAGTTTTTCGGCGAAAGATACTCCTTCGCTGAGAAACTATCAGCTGTGCCCCGAATCGTGAGTGTGTCCGCAATCACCGCCGCAGTCGCACGAATATCGTGCAATGGAAACTCCCTCAGTATTGAAAGCGGCCCCTACCTCCACAATTTCCGTAGCACCGCACACAGGGCATGCCTTTGGATAAAAATCGGGGCTTATAACAATCTTGGCGAATTCTTTACCGCACGAATCGCATTTGAAACTTAATGCCGACATTTCATTCCTCCCTTTCTGAACTGCCGTTACCTGAAGGTTTATACGCCGCATCTCCTTTTTCTTTGACCATTTTCCTGAAGCTCTCAACTTCAACCTCATGGCGCGCAGTTATCTTCAAACGCTTCTTCCATTTCGGGTCCTCTTCTTCTAATTCAAGATTTGCTGCAAATTCCATCAGGGTATCCTGATCAGGGCACCCCAATTTTTCCCACAGAGCGACATTGATTAGTTCCCATGGCTTTAAGCCTGATTTTAAGGCCTCTTCAATAGCCATGGCCAATAAGTATGGATTCATAGTCATTTTTACTGAAATAACACCTTCCGGCCAATTCTTTGAAGAATCGCTTCTCGTCAATGAGCATTCGGACATAATTAACACCTTACGCCTAATAGGTTTTGATACCAAAATGTAACGTGGATAACATAAGCCTACATATGTCAGAGTAGATGCAAACTTTGAGCAAAAAGATGCACCTTTGCTAAAGCCTGACCAAACTCATTTTTTCAACCTGTCCACCCCCCAGATTCCCGGGCAGTCCTCACAGGTCTCCAAGACAATGCCTTTCTGAATAATGCATTGCTCCCGGCTGAGATCCGCGCATGTCCCATTTTCAAGACAGCACTTGGAGGTTTGCCTTACTTCAGGATCAGTATTTCCGGGATTTTGAGCTTGGACCATCAGGTTTGAAATTAGGGAGAGTAATGTTGCCGCAATGATTTTATATAACATGTAAGTATCTCCTGTATACTTCGTACAATACCATCGAACATTCAATCGAATTTGTCCTACTCTAATCGGCAACGGTGCCGTGGTACGGATGCGCGCCGCATTTTGCCACAGTATATTTTAGCGGCTTAGAAAAATCATCCGATGCATGCTCTCAACAATCCAAGAGCGCTTGATTTTTGAACCTTGAGTCGATTAATTTGTAATAATAAATTCTTAAGCCCCCGGAAGACTCCGATTCATATTTTGCGAATTAAGGTTGACTGAAAAAAGCGATACATGTAAAGCTCACAAGATAAAAGTTTTTTCATTTAGCTGATTCGAAGAGGACGGAAAGGAGAAACAATGGCCAGAATACCTGTTGTTGATGAGGAAGCTTGCACCGGTTGCGGAACCTGCGCAGCAATCGCCGAAGATTGCTTCGCTTTGAATGACGAGACCGAAAAGGCTTACGTCACCGATGCTACTGCGTGCTCCGAGGACGATATCCAGGAAGCTATGGATACCTGCCCCGAAGAAGCAATTAGCTGGCAGGACTAATTTTTTCGCAGGAATTGTTCACCTGATGGTTCTGCGAGAAAACTATTTTCAAATCAGTTCCGGAGATTTACATGATTTCCAGGGATGAGTTGTTGCCTCGTCTCAAATTATTAAATGGAGCTATTGATTCCATGTACGTGAACACTGTTTCACAAACAGGATTCACTTGCTCTGGATGCGACGGCGTGAAGTGCTGCACCGTCGACCTTATTCTACATACGTATGTGGAAATGATGTACTTGAGACGAGGCTTCAGCTCTCTGGAATCCAAACTGAAGCAAAGAGCGGCTGATAGAGCATCAGCAATGGCCTCCCTTAAATCGCTGGACCCATGGGGCGATGACTACAGGAATTCCGTTTGTGCACTTAATTTAGACGGGAAATGTATTCTCTACGAACATCGACCTATGATCTGCAGATTGGCCGGTGTAAGACATTTAATTCGACGTCCCGACGGCCTCACCCATGAGAGTAACGGCTGTCACAGATTTGAAACTGAAATAAGGGCGTTTCACCCGGAAGCGATCATCGATCGAACTCCGTTTTATAAAGATATGGCGAAGATTGAAATTGAAATGATACGATCAGTCGGAAAACGCGCTGAACCAAAGACAATATCCGAGGTTTTGTCTTTGAGCCAAGATGACGCAATTTTCGTGTAATAACCTAACCACGGTTCCCGGATTCGTTTAAATCTATTTCATGTTTTGTACGTCTCATCACCATCTTTTCCAGTCCCAATCCATCATTGACTCCAACATCTGTGAACTCGTCCTAAAAAAACCGGTCAATCATGATTGAGCAAACGTCCGATGGACTTTCGGGATTATCGGATCCCAAAGGCAATAGGACTTTTCTCCTCTTTGCCCTTGGCCTCATGATTTTGGCTTTCTTTTGGATAGCCGGAATACTGGTAGTAAAACCGGCCGGCGATTTCAACATTAATGATGATTGGTCTTTTCAGTTAGCCTTCGATGATTACCTGAAACGAGGAATGCCCTTAATTACCGGATGGGCAGGTGGAGGTCCATCAGTCTTGTTCCAATTGATCTGGGCCGACGGATTTGTGTCTTTGTTCGGCTACTCGAGAACCGTTCTGAGAATTTCGGTACTCACTTTATCAATAATTGGTTCTCTCTTCTTGTTTCTTCTCAATTACCGATTATCTCTCTCCTTCATAGTGGCTCTCATTGGGACCGGATGTATTATAGCGAACCCACTGTACTTCGCATCATCCTTCACCTTTATGACCGACATCCCTTTCATATCCTTCGGAATTATTGCACTTTTCATAATGTACTATGGTTTCTATTTGAACAACTTCGGTTTGTTGTATGTGGGGTTTTTGGGTTGTCTTGTCGCAGTTCTCACACGTCAGATGGGTATTGCGATTCCTTTAGCGGTATTAATACTTAAGATTTTAAAACCGGGAGTGATCCCGTTCAGTTTGACCACTCTGTTCAAAGCTTGCCTTATCTGTGTTTTTGTTCCTTGGATCGGCTATGAGCTGTTCCTTGGTCTTTCAGGCGGCAGCGCGATAACGAAGCATCAGGTGATACATAATATTTGGAGGATCCCGCTAGAGCTCGGTTTGTTTCCATATCTCGTGAGATTAGTTGTGCAGCTCTTGATCGCGTCGCTATATATCGGCTTCTTCCTTTGTCCAATATGGATTCTCTACGGTCGGCACTTACTGCAGGACAAAATTTTTCGTTACTTTGTAGGCTCAGCAATTCTGATTCTCATTTTATGTGAATTGGCTCATTTCCTGGGAGTGTTTGATCCACCCGTCTACTTCCACAGAAATCTGATCTATGACTTCGGCTTAGGACCAATCTTATTGAGGGATACCTACATTCTAGGAATAGCAAGAAACATTCAGCTCCCGGTATCCGTGTATATGATTATGGTGGCGATCGGAGTAATTGGAATAGGCGCGCTGGTAAAATTGGCTCATGAGCATTTTTTATCGGAAAAGCCGGTCGATTCGAATGAAATGGAATTAACGACCGGATTTGGCTTTCTGGCATTCATTTCAGGGCTCTTGTGCTTAGTAATGATCTTATTAACGGGCTTTCATGACAGATATGTCATCCCCATTCTGGTTTTCTGGTCGATTTGGCTAATTGCATACATGCCGGTCGTTGAAGCGAATTTAGTTCCGTCTCTGTCGAGCGTAAGCATTCTACTAATCTTCGCCTTGTTCAGCATAGGGGGCGTGCATGATTTCTTTTCTCTAAAAAAGGCTCAAGCTGCTGCATTGCAATACGTCGTGCACGAATTGAAAACTCACCCATGCGATTTCGACGGTGGACTTGAATTCAACGGCTATAATTGCCACAACGAGGACTATACGCCGAAAGCGAATATGAGTTGGTGGTGGGTGAACAAAGAAAAGTATATGTTAACATTGGGAGAACTTGAAAATTACAATGTTGTTAACACCTTCAATTTTAGAAGGCTTTTGGGTAAGGATGGTGCAATACATATTCTAAGTGCCGGAAGTGACTAAATATCAGTTCATGGGTAAAGAAAAGATAATTGTTATAGCTGGTGCCACTGCATCAGGAAAGACAAGCATTGCCATCAGATTGGCCCGGAAAATCAACGCCGAAATCATATCCGCTGATTCTATTCAGCTCTTCCGGTACATGGATATTGGTTCTGCAAAGCCGACTATTGAAGAACGGTCGCGAGTGCCACATCATCTCATAGACATTCGATATCCGGATGAACCCTTTTCTGCGGGAGATTTTCTGTTTGAAGCAAGAAAAGCGATAACAAACATTGTGAGTCGCAGGCGAGTGCCACTTGTGGTAGGCGGTACCGGTCTGTATATTAAGCTATTATTAGGTGGTTTAGCTCAGGTTCCGCCATCTGATCCGAAGCTGAGGCTCAGAATTCAAGAGAGAGAAAAACAAATTGGACCGGGCACTCTGTATGAGGAGCTGATTCGGATTGATGCAGACATTGCCGGGTTAACAACTGCAGAAAACGTGAATAGGATATCCCGTTATCTGGAAATTTATGAAGTAACTGGAAGAAAACCCTCAGAACTGTTAAAAGAACATCAGTTCGCCGATCGCCCTTATGACTATCTTTTCTTGTGCCTGGATGAGGAACGAGCAAGCTTATATGAACGGATTGATGTCCGAGTTGACAATATGATAAAGGGTGGTTTACTTGAGGAAACGGCCTACTTGTTGCACCTTGGGTATTCCCGTGACCTTAAGCCGATGAAGTCCCTTGGTTACAGACATGCCGGAATGATATTGGCCGGCGAAATGCGTATGAGCGAAGCTGTTGAGTTGATGAAGAGAGATACGCGCAGGTACGCAAAACGGCAGTTTACGTGGTTTCGCTCTGAACCCAAAGCCACATGGATTGACCACGATAAGGCTCATGGTTTAGAGCTTATGGTGATTAATTTTCTCGAGTCTTGATTCGAGAATTTTTCCCGGTTTGTCAAAAGATGAATCGAGGATTACTGCACGGGGGTGCGGAAATGCCAAAAACTCATTTCAATATTCAAGATCAATTTTTAAATCAGGTGCGAAAAGCAAGAATCGAGATCGAGGCCTTGTTACTCTCAGGCAATTCTATAAAAGGTTACGTTCGGAGTTTCGACAGTTTTTGTATAATCATCGAAAATTCAGAAGAAATCACTTTGATTTACAAGCATGCCTTAACTCAAATTAAACCTGCCGAAGCAGGAGTGAAAATACCTGGACTCGTTTAGATCTGTTCAAACGCGGACGTAGCAGTCCGCGTTGGGGCTATCCCATTTAGCGAGAGACATTTCAGGTCAATGGCCGGCCGGGTGAGTTTTAAAAACAAAATTAAATCGTGTCCAGCCGTTGGATTCAAAAGATATGGTTCCGTTAAGCTGATGCTCGCCTAAAATTCTCACCAAACGAAGTCCCAGTCCCGATGATGATCTCCAATCGAACGACTCGGGTAGACCCGTTCCATTATCTTCAAGACTGATCCTATATTCAGAGCCGTTTTGTTCAGCGAAAATTCTTATCTCATTCCTCCGGCGCTTACGGTCGGATTGAACCTCGGGAAAAGCGTATTTAATGGCATTCGTAATTAGTTCATTAATCATTAACCCGCAGAGCATTGCATAATCTATCGACATCTTGACGTTTTTTGCAGCAACCGTGGTTTTGATGGATTTCGGGCTGTACGAGTTTAGTAGACCCGAAATCAGATCCTCAAGGTATCTGCCGAAATCTATTTCGGTGAAGTTATCTGAACGATATAACGTATCATGAACCAAAGACATGGAAGTAATTCTTGCTGTTAAGTCTTCCAAGGCTTGATCGTTCTTAGGCCCCTTGCTCTTTTTTTGAAGCTTGATGAGTCCAATGATTGAGGCCAAATTGTTTTTGACCCTGTGATGAATCTCCCTGAGCAGAACCTCTTTATCTTCCAATGACTTTCTTAAAGCTTCTTCGGTATTCTTGCGTACTGTTATGTCTCGGACGAGTGCAATGAGACTAATGCTTCGATCTCCGGTGACCAACTTTGAAACGGACAATTCAAACCAATGCAGACCATTCTCCAGATCCAGCGAATATTCCGTCCCGAAATGTACTCCTTTCATGAGCGCATCTTGAATTGCATGCAAAATCAAACCCGCAGGTTCCGCGGGTAATACGTCTTGAACTCGTTTTCCAATAAATGCCGAAGGAGGACGGAACAGAGCCTGAGCATCAGGGGCCCGCACATCTAGAATCGTTGCAGTGTCGTCAAGTTGAAACATAAGGTCCGGCAATGCATTCAGAGTCGCATTAAGCTTGGCATTCGTTTCCTCGAGAGATTTTTCGGCAACTTTCTTATGAGTGATGTCGCTCATGGCTGAGAGAACATAGTCGGTGCCGCCAATTTGGATCAGGGAGGCAGAAATAAGACCATGGCCTATTTCTCCCGATTTACGTCGAAAGCTGAATTCCAAATTTCTAATGGTGCCGAGCTTTTGGAGTGTGTGTCGGAAAAAATGATAATGATCGTATGAAGGCCAAAGACTTAGTTCCAGTTCCGTGCGCCCCACAACCTCTTCTCTTGCATATTGAGACATTACCAAAAATCCATCGTTAACGTCTGTGAACCTGCCGTCATCGATGGTAGTGATCGTGAAGGCACCGGGGGCGTAATTGAACGCCAATAGGAATTTTTCTTCTGCGACCTTCAACGCATATTCCATGCGTTTGCGATCGGAGTCGCTCAGATTTGGAAGCTCTTTGCTAATTCCAATAAGTGCCGGTCGCCCCCTCCATTCGCCTCGCAAAACCTGGGTTTCCACGGGAATGTATTGCCCGGATTTTGTCCGGAGAGGAATAGGGCAGGTAACCGCCTGTCCCGAAAGTATCTGCTGTATGATCTTGGCAGCTTCCTCATGCAATTCAGGTGGATGGACCATGAGAATCGATTTATTCGCCAACTCATCGAGGCTATAATCCAACCTACGCACTACGGTATCGTTTACATACAGGGTGTTGCCGCATTCATCAAGAATGAACAGGAACTCATCAATTGAATCAAACAACCTTTTCAAGTTGTTCGTTGACTTCTCTGGATACAATTCTCGCCCGATTTCAGCAATGTCATTCTCGGAATGTCTCAAAGAGGCCAATTCGTTCTCCAGGAATTCAATCCTCTTCAAGAGCTTGTTATGATCCTTTGCGTTTATAGTCTTGCTTTTCGCCATTGCATTACTTACCGATTCCACAGACACAAACCGAAACGGGGCGCGTATCCTGATTAAAATTCCGAGGTGGTTACCTACGGATCTGCTCGATTACAGTACACTCCGTTCATTTGGTCGGTATATTCCGAGTACCTTACAGCCTTGAAACCCAAACTCAAAAACGACAGAACACATCTCG
>CAZTJA010000056.1:0-2367 GCA_964613745.1 uncultured Syntrophaceae bacterium | reverse complement strand
TCCGAGTACCTTACAGCCTTGAAACCCAAACTCAAAAACGACAGAACACATCTCGTTACTGTAATCGCATCGCACAAAGGGCGTAGTCTGCTGTTAAATAAAAATTTAAAGCCGGATCTCTTCATTTGAGCTTGGCGTATATGTCACCCTGCAAAGATTTGTATGTAAGTTTTTGCAGTTGATTAACTATTTCGCTCTCCATCAACCACTGCGGTGATTGAAACCGGTATTCGTTGCCGAATGTAAAATTGAATTCATAATTCCCGATCGAACAAAGACGTGAAATGCAACCGATGGTTGTGCTTAGGAATTCGAGGTGAAATTCAAATGAAATGCAGGGTAATGCCTCTGTAAGTCCCTGCAGGACTTGCAATTCGAACCCTTCTACGTCGATCTTACAAAAATGTGGGACACCATAGAGTTCAATTAGGCGATCAAGTGTCGTCATTCTCACGTTCAGAGTCTTTGTCCATTCATACGTTCTGAATCTGCCGCTCATTTGAACAGCTTCGATCCACTCCGAGGACATGGATGACAGCTGGTGCCGGACATCGCTAATGCGAATTTCTCCTGTCCCCGCATGATCGGCCACTGCTTCCGGTAAAATAGTAACTCTGGAATTTTTGGAAAATTTCTTTCGTAATTTGTTAACGCAATACGGTTGAGGTTCGACGGCTAGAACAGAAGCTCCCATTTCCACATAGAAGGCAACCTTTTCACCGCAATTTGCGCCGATGTCGAAGACCAGATCTCCATTTTTTATAAGAGTGCGATGGAAACTTCTTTGAGCGGGTCTTGCCAGAGCACGTGCAATAAATTTCTTGATAACTCTGATCTTAGAATAATTCCTAAGAAAACTAAGCCATGCACTCTTGTAGTAGGTGTTAGCCGCCAAAATAGGATTCCGAAAAATGCGTCATTTCAAGGGATTGCTAGGTCAATGCCGACGGGACAATGATCCGATCCTTCTACATCGGGAAGAATATAAGCACTTTTGACTCGATCCAGCAGTTCCGGCGTAGTATAAACATAATCCAAACGCCATCCGACGTTACGCTTGCGAGCACCACTTTTCAGATCCCACCAACTGTACTGCACGGTATCCGGGTAGAATTTCCGAAAAGTGTCTACATATCCAAGAGAATCCAACTTATCCATCCATTCTCGTTCAATGGGTAAAAAGCCTGATATTTTGGAGTTCTCTTTTGGTCTGGCTATGTCGATTTCGTTGTGAGCGGTATTCACATCGCCCACGAAAATGACGGATTTACCTTCTGATCTCAACTGTTCCGTCATAGATAGGAATGCGTCGTAAAAATCCATTTTGAACTGCAGGCGGTCGGGTCCCATTTTTCCGTTGGGAAAATACACATTAAAAAGAGTGAACGTATCAAAATCGAGTCGCTGAAGTCGTCCTTCAGCGTCGAATTTAGGAATCCCCATCGAGTTGCTCATCCCAATCGGTTTTTCCCTACTGAATACCGCAACTCCGCTATAGCCCTTGCGTTCGGCACAGTTCCAAAAGATTTCATACCCGGGTTGCTGCACAAGTTCTTGGGGTAGTTGGTCAGGCTGAATTTTTACTTCCTGTAAACATAAAATGTCAGGCTGGGCTTGCTGTAGCCAATTAACAAAGCCTTTCTTTAATAAGCTGCGTATCCCGTTCACGTTCCAACTCATAATCTTAATAATTCGGGCCATGAAACACCTCAAATTGGACTGCGATGAGATTCAGGGATTCAACGTTCAATCCCCTAACCGGATTTTATTTGTGCAAGAGCGTTGGAGTTCTAGTTCTGTTTTGAACACAAACAAAAAAAGGAGCTTAGTATACTAGGCTCCTTGGATATTGCTATGGTGCCGAAGGCCGGACTCGAACCGGCACGAGCTCTCGCCCGCCACCCCCTCAAGATGGTGTGTCTACCAAGTTCCACCACTTCGGCATAGAAAGAAATTCTATTCTTTTTGGCTGAATTCGTCAAGAATATAGTTCGCCGTATTACCCGTTAAACCGAACGTCCCAGCCCTGATTGATCTACTCAGAATCCGATTTAACCTTAAAAAATTTGCGTTTCCCGACTTGAACAACTTTTTCTTGGGATGTGATTGGAATTTCTGTTGTAACTTCAGTAATCTTATTTCCGTCAATCTTCAATGCACCTTGCGTAATAAGTCTTCTCGCTTCGGAAACAGACACCCCTGTGAGCTTGACTATTATTTCTTGTGCCTGAATAGTAGTCGTTTGAATGATCCGCAATGGGATCTCATCGGGCGTTTCCTTGCGCTGAACCACTTTTTCAAAGTAGTCTTCGCCCTCCTTCGCTGCAGCCGGACCGTGGTATTCAGTAACAATTGCGCGGGCAAGAG
>CAZTJA010000055.1:0-20473 GCA_964613745.1 uncultured Syntrophaceae bacterium | reverse complement strand
TTCTTGGGGCCTGCTTTCAATCGGTTACTGCCCGAACCGCCGGTTTCAATACAATCGATATAGGTATGTTGCCGGCCGCATCTTTGTTCGTATTGATGGTCCTCATGTTCATTGGCGGTTCACCCGGTTCCTGTGCAGGCGGCATAAAGACTACCAGTTTGGCTATACTTTGGGGCAGGCTCATAGCGAGTTTATATGGCGGACACGATGTCAGATTACTTGATCGAAAGATTCCTCCCGAGCAAATCAACAGAGTGGATTTGCTCCTCGGAGTTGCCGTAATCTGGAACTTTCTTGGTTTTCTGCTGTTGCTTTCAACACAAACCCATCTGAAGAATCCAGCGATTGATATAATGTTCGAGCAAGTTTCGGCCTTTGGAACCGTCGGGCTATCCACGGGAATTACGGCTAGTCTCTCGGATTTTGGAAAGCTGTGGCTATGCGCCACGATGTACGTAGGAAGAGTGGGACCTTTAACCGTTGCACTTTATATTTTTCCAAAGAGTCGTGCCGGTATTCGCTATCCTAAAGGGACGGTAATGATAGGATGAAGCCCCAAAGAAAAATGATATGCGTCATCGGTTTGGGTCAGTTTGGCAGTGAGTTGGCTCGCGCTTTAGCTGAACAATGTGATGTTCTCGCAATAGATAGTGAAGAGGATCGGGTAAATAATATAGTGGATCAGGTTCAGCGTGCCTTAATTGTGGACGCTCGCGATTTCAACACACTGCGACGATTGGTCACAACTGATTTCGATGAAGCCATTGTGAGTCTTGGAGAAAGTGTCGAAGCAAGCATTTTATGCACGCTACACCTCAAGAAAATAGGACTAAAGAGCATCAGAGCAAAAGCTGTTTCCGAAGATCATGCGTCCGTTTTGCGAGCAGTAGGCGCCACGGAAACAATATTTCCCGAACGAGAAACCGCTTTGAGAGTTGCTTCTCAGATATTAAATCCCAATCTGCTCGATTTCATTCCGTTGGCCGAAGATTTTGAAGTGATGGACGTTGCGCCGCCCGACTCCTTCCATGGCCACACGCTTTTGGAGCTGAGAATCAGAGAAAGATTCGGAGTATTTGCCATTGCGGTTAAGGAATTGGTGCCAAGCAAATTCGTATTTCTTCCGGGTCCTGATTTTGTCATCAAACCGAGCGACATCTTGGTTCTAATCGGCCGAGATCGGGATCTACACAGGATCCAGCAGGAGGCTCAAAATCTCGGTTAGTAAGCTGTGAAATTATGGAAAGAGCCGCTTTGTAATTTGAGCCACGTGCCTGCCCTGGAATTTAGCTATCTCGAGTTCATTTTCGGTAGGCTGCCGCGATCCGTCATTGCCGCCGAGAGTAGAAGCTCCATAAGGTGTTCCGCCGCTAACTTCCGACATGTTGGATAACCTAGTTTCGGAATACGGCACCCCAACGATGATCATTCCATGGTGAATGAGGGTGTTGAAAAAGCTCGTAATTGTAGTCTCTTGCCCACCATGCTGTGTATTTGTGCTGGTAAATACGCTCCCAACTTTTCCTATCAACAAGCCTTTTGCCCAGATCCCACCCGTTTGGTCTAAGAAGTTTCTCATCTGAGCGCACATATTCCCGAATCTAGTCGGCGTCCCGAAAATAATTCCGTCCGCTTCCACGAGCTTGCCAGGATCGGCTATAGGTATGTGGGCAAATGTCGATCTCGCAGCCTTAGCTCCGCTGCGTTCCAAGGCCGCATCAGGAACCAATTCAGCAGTTTGATATATCGAGACTTCGGCTCCTTCAATTTCACGAGCCCCCGCTGCGACGGCTTCCGCCATTTTGTAAACATGACCATACATGCTGTAGAATACAACTTGGATTTTCATGATGACTCCTTCGCTAACTTTATCGAAAGTATCATCATGTTTTACTGAAACCGCAAGCTAATGATTCCTGAGCTAGTTTCTTGTACAACTCCTCAAGTTTTCTCGTGGAGGAAACGCAATCTATCGGACTCCCCTTAAGTCCTCTGAGATCAATGTTTGTCAGCTTCAAATGAGTTTCTCTGATTCTTAGGATCTCCTCTACCCATTCATCCGGCCCGGAACTCAGCCTTTTGCGCCAAACCAATCCGGGAATTACGTCGCATTCAATGGTGATGGAGTCTGAAATCAAGCATGGAAGACCTGCCGTTTGCGCTTCAACCACAGCAAGCGGAAATCCTTCATATTTGGAAGGAAAAAGAAACAAATCCATTGTCTTGAAAATCCGAGCGATGTCCGATCGCACCCCCAACAAAAACACGGATTCTTTAAGGGAATTTTCTTGGATTGTTTGTTCAATGACTGCTCTCAAAGATCCGTCGCCGATCAGAATCAGTATTGCTTGCGGTAAGAGTTTCTTCAATCGAATAAATACGTCCAGTAGAAATGAATGATTCTTTGGGGATTCAAATCGCCCTACGTGCCCAATCAAATACGAGTCTTTGGGAATACCGAGTTCACCCCGAAAGCAAGTTGGATTCGGCACTTCACAAAAGGCTGTTAGATCAATGCCGTTGTGAATAATCGAGATATGTTTCGAGTCGGCTCCAAATAGCGAATCCGCAGCAATCTGAGAGCAGGCCAAACCATGAGTGACGTTTGCACTTATGAGTCTTTTCATGAATGAATAGTATTTTCTCTTCAGGATCCCCGGTCGTAATTGATCAAGATTCGGTGCCGAGTGGCTATGAGCTATACGAATGGTCACTCCAGCAATTCTTGCCAAGGCGCAAACCAGACCTGAAAAGTGGTTTTGATGAGCATGCACTATCTGGTAAGGGCCATTTAGCTGAATGGTTCTTAGGAATCCCAAAATATATCGAGAAAGCGATTTTCTTGGAGAAGGAACCCTGAAGATTTTTATTCCGATGCTCTCCAGTTCAGCTTCATAGTAACTTTTTTGATGTCCCTCAAAAAGAAAATCGAGCTGAAAAGTGCCCGTATCGATGTTGCGAACAACATGCATCAACCACGTCTCAGCCCCGCCGCAATTCATGTTGCCGACTACCTGGAGTATTTTCATTCTTGAGGATGCAATTCCGTTTTCGGGGACTTTGGGACGTTCACATACGAGCATATTATCAGTGAATTAACATTAGAAGAATCTTAGCGCCCCAGAATTATGCCTCTAATAATTGCGGTGGCGGTAAAGATTATGATGTACAAATCGACCAGAAAATTCCTGTTTTTAATATAATAAAGGTCGTAACGGAGCTTCTCCAGGGCATCTCGTTCCGACGCTCCATAATGGTATCTAATTTGAGCGTATCCGGTGAGACCCGGTTTGACGATATGCCGCAGCTCATAACAACTAAGCCTTCGCTTCAGGTATTCCACAAATTCGGGCCGTTCAGGTCTAGGCCCAACGAACGACATCTCTCCTCTTATAATGTTGAGCAATTGAGGAATCTCGTCCAGCCGTGTCCTGCGGAGAAAGTTTCCACATTTGATGACTCGAGGATCAGTTAAACCTGATGCCCATCTGGGTCCAAAGGGTTCTGCATCCATTCGCATCGTACGAAATTTGTAAATGTTAAATATCTCCCCGCCCTGGCCGACTCTGGCCTGAATGTAGAAAACCGGACCTTTGTCACAGAGCCAAATGGCTATCGCAATCAGAGGAAAGAAGGGAAAAAGCAGAATTAAGAATAAGACAGCCAGCAGTAGGTCCAATGCTCTCTTGAAACAAAGTCGATCCCGGAAATCAACTCTCAAGTCCAATGCCCAGCGATTCGTAATTGTCTCTGGGGCAACCTTCCCGAATAGCTTTTCAAAGAAACTCTGATAGGAGATAACGGGAATTCCCAACAGCAAGTACTTCGGAGCATCAGTGATTATCATTTCCGAACAAGGTTCATCGACAACGATAATATCGGCAATGTCGCTATGAAACGATCGATCCCCACCGCCCGCATACATTAATTCATTCCGCCTAATCGAATATGGTACAACTTCTATGTGCAGACCTCTTCTGGAGGCCTCTTCAATTAACAAAATGGATGACAGAGTCTGACCGATTACCATAATTCTCAAAGGAGTATGTGGAAACCATCTCCTTTCGAGAGATCGGGTAAATGAAGAGCAAAGCGTGCCTGAAATGATTGTCAAAACCGTCGTCCACGGTCCCATCATTCTTTGCAGTACAAGTAAAGTGCACAGATAGGAGAATAGAACAATGAATCCAACCGGATAAATGTAGCTATAAAAATAATATTCCCTATTTCTTTCATACACTCGAAATACTTGTGAAACCAGAACAAACGTGATCGAATAGACAGGAAGCAAAATGGTCGAATCAGCGTCTACGCCGTAAAAATCGGTATGCACATGAGGCGAAAACCTGCATCCGATCCACATCGATAAGCAAGAAGAGACGATATCCATAAAGATCCCAAGGTTTAAGGATGTCCATCCTGGATGCGCCTTTCCGTTCAGCACAGAACTTTGACCGAGAAAGTCCGTCAGCAAGGGAACCTAACCTTTCTAAATAAAACAACGCTTTTAATGTTATTTGGCGAGCAACTCTCTGAACTCTTGTGGAACAGAGAATATTCGGAAGCAAATAATTAAAAGAAATTAGAGCCGCTTGTTGAGAATCTTATGACAGCAACAAAGAAATTACTGAACTTACCATTCAGAGGCATTCAATGTGATTGTGAGTTGCGGGATATAATACCGAGAGCTTTGCAAAAATACAAGCTTTCAAGCCTGTTTTCTCGTCGCAATTCTATATTACGGCAAAATCTAATCTCGCATATTCAGCAGGTCACCGGCAGGCAAACCCTTCTCTTTTGCGCGAAGCACTCTTCGCAACACTTTTCCGGAGGAGGCCTTGGGAAGCTCAACCATAAATTCAACTTCAGATAAGGGAATGTCAGGAGACAAGTTGGCTTTTAGAAAGGACTTTATTTCCTGGTTCAGTCTCGTTGATGCTATTACTCCGTTTTTGAGGACGACATAAGCCTTCACGGTCGGCTTTGCCCCTAAAGATCCAACTGAAATTGCTGCAGCTTCCAAGACGGCAGGATGAAGGGTCAGTATTTGTTCAATGTCATACGGGCCAATAAAGGCGTCTGCAACTTTGATCAAATCGTCGTTTCGACCCTGGTGAAAAAAGTATCCATCCTCATCACGAATAACCATGTCTCCCGTCATGAACCAATCAGTGAATCGAAAATAGGCCTGATAACGCGGCGCGTCCTGCCATACTCCCGTCATCATTGCCGGCCACCCTATCTTTAGCGCGAGTTCACCCAATGTCAAAAAAGCAAGTTCTTCGCCTCTGTCATCGAGCACCGCAGCTTGAATGCCGGGCATTGGCTTTCCCATACTTCCGGGCTTAATCGGCAGACTTGGAAAATTTGCGATACTTATCATTCCTGTTTCAGTCATCCACCAAGTGTCATGCGGGGCGAGTTTGAGGTACTCTTTGACCCAATAAAACTGGTCCGGACTTAAATTTTCACCAGTCGTTGCAATATGCGTAAGATTTTGCAAGCCGTAACGTTCGGGCAAGTCATTTCCGGCCGCGATCAGCTTGGTTATTGTTCGGGGCGTAGTGTAGAAACAGTTGACCTTATGCCTTTCCAACGTTCTATACCAAGTAGATGCAGAAAAATCGTCCCCTTGAATTACGCTGATGGCTCCACAAAGCCACGGAGCAAAACCGCCGTACACCGTGCCTGTAATCCAAGCCGGGTCAGCATCGGTCCATAGAATATCTCCGGAATTGAGATTGAGAACATAACGTGCCGTGAGAAGGTACCCGAGCATGTCATGATGAGCATGTATGATCCCCTTGGGCGGGCCGGTCGCCCCGGAAGTATATGTTAGGAAAAGCGGTGTTGTTCCGCTCACCCATTTTATCGGACTTTTTTTCGGTAACCCTTCCAGTCGTTCGTCAATCACAATCTCTCTTGGAACAAAGTTGGGCTTGGGTCCTCGCAAGAAAATTACACGGTCTATGCTTTCGCACATTTGAGTCGGTAATTTCTCAGTGAGTTCCGACTGTGTGATGAGAAATCTTGGCTTTGAATCGCGAATTCTAAAACTGAGTTCGTCCAACCCAAGACTCGTGAAAAGAGGACAGAATACTACCCCCAGCCTGGCGCAAGCTATCATGATGAAATAAATCTCGGGGCAAGATTTCAAAAAAATGAAGATACGGTCGCCTTCGCAGACTCCGAGTTCTATGAATAGATTTGCCCATTGAGAGGAAATTTCGCGCAATTTGCCAAAGGTATATTCCTGGATCTCTCCTTCTTTTTCGTAAATCATCGCCTTTCTGTCTGGTCTGTCGCGATCCCGGGCCCAACGATCTATGGCCTCATGTGCAATGTTCACGTTTCCCGATTCACTCCAGGAGAAGTGTTTTTCGAGATCCAGCCATGAGAAATTCTTATATTCCTGTTCGTAGTCCTTGAGAATTGCATCAAGATTTTCAGAGGGAATTCTCGCCTTGACCATAAGCTTATTCGCTCCAAATCCTGTATTCACGATGAATCTGTTGGGCCTTTTCTACGATTTCTTTTCCTCGAGAAGAAATGGCGACCGGAATCTTTGGGCGTCTTCCGGAAAACGTGAGCACATCCAATACTTCTTTGACACATGAAGCCAAAGCTCCAACATCGTAGCCGCCTTCAAGCGCAAACAATAGGGGTGGACTCTTGACCGCGTCTCTGAACTCCAGCAGTATCTCGGTCAAATATCTGAAAGCAGCCTCCGTCAGCTTGGTTCGTCCCACAGGATCCCTATGATGACCATCAAAACCGGCGGCGACCAATATCAAATCGGGTCTGTATTGTTTCATAACAGAACCGAGTATTTTCCAATAAACGTAAACGAGATCGGTATCTTCAATATCTTTTGATATGGGGACATTGATGGTGTATCCCAGGCCTTCCGCTTCACCCGTTTCGTGCCACTCTCCCGTGTATGGAAACCAACCCGAATAGTGACTAGAAAAGTAGAGCACTTTGTCCGTATGGTAGAAAATATCCTGAATACCGTTCCCATGATGGATGTCCCAATCTATGATCAGGATTCGTTGAAAGTCATATCTTTCCAGAGCATATTTCGCAGTGATCGCAAGATTATTAAAAATACAGAAACCCCCGGCTCTGTCGGAAAGTGCATGATGTCCGGGAGGTCTCACTAGGCAAAAACATGCATCGCATCTACCGGATAATAGTGAATGCAAGCCTCTAATGCACCCGCCTACAGCCCACCAAGCGGAAACATACGAATCGGAGCTGACCTGAGTATCGACCGCTAAAGTTGTAAAGTCACGTTCAGATGTTTTCAGAATTTTTTTTACGTAAGAGGGGGTATGGACTAATTCCAGTTGTTCCAAAGTTGCCGGTTCTGGCTCAATGTGAATGAGTCTATTATCGAATTCTTTTTCGAGCATTCGGTAAATGCCTTTAACCCGTGCCGCCCTTTCGGGATGTACGAGCCCAGGCTGATGGAGCAAATATCGGTCGTCTTTGACAATCCCTACTTTGAGTTCCATGTGGTTATAAGTGGAGAATCATCGTACGCTCTCGTTCTCCAGAATCGCAAAAAGTGAAACCGATTTTCTTGTATAATTTGATTGCTCTAAAATTCAGAGCTTCCACCGTTAACCAAATTGTTGACATCCCGTTTAAAAGCGCTTCAGAAAGCGCGTAGCGTGTAAGTTGAGTTCCCAATCCCTGGTTTCGAAACTCATGATTGACGAAAATGAGATACTCACCGCTTTCACCTGAATGGTCGGGGATCAAAGACGAATGTCCCACTACATTGCATTCTTTCCAAGCGAGAAAGTTCACTCCGTCTTTCAACAATCCATTGACCCAGATGAATCTCGACTTTTCATTTGCCGGAGGAAGACCCTGTGTGACGGCCTTTGGCTCGAATAGATCGTACATTCTCACTAAAGCCGGATGATCATCGGATTGAGCGCGAGCTATTTCAAAGCTACGACCTAGTTTGTCGAAGCATTCAGTACGGAGAGGTTGGAGCATTCAGTAGCCTTAAAAAGAAAGTCGGCGCTGAACGAAAAATCGTTCCACAGAAGCGCCGACCTTCAATATAAACTAAAAACTACTGTATGCCGATACGTTCTTTGATGAGCATTTCAACAACTGTTGGATCGGCAATAGTTGTCGTGTCTCCAAGCTCGTCTGTTTTACCGGCGGCAATTTTTTGGAGAAGTCGTCTCAAGATCTTGCCGCTTCTGGTTTTGGGAAGAGCATCCGCCCACTGTATGGCATCGGGGCTTGCAATAGGTCCAATCTGTTGACGAATCTGCCCGACCAACTCTTTCCGTAGAGCGTCCGACTTCTCAGCTCCAGTGTTCAAAGTAACGAAGGCATATATGCCCTGCCCCTTGATAGGATGGGGAAATCCCACAACTGCAGCTTCAGCTACCAACGGATGGAGAACCAAGGCTGATTCTACCTCTGCGGTTCCAAGACGATGACCGGAGACGTTTATGACGTCATCAATTCGTCCGGTAATCCAATAGTAGCCGTCTTCATCGCGTTTGGCGCCGTCACCGGTGAAATACATGCCTGGAAATCTCGTGAAATACGTTTCCTTAAATCTCTCATGATCCCCGTAAACGGTTCTTGCCATACCGGGCCAGGGTTTTCTGATGAACAAGGCTCCTTCTTGATTGGGAAATTTTGTCTCCTGTCCAGTGTCAGGGTCCAAAATCACCGGATCAATTCCAAAGAACGGGAAGGAACACGATCCAGGTTTGATGGGTGCAACCGCAGGGAGCGGAGTGATCATTTGCCCGCCGGTCTCCGTCTGCCACCATGTATCAACGATGGGAGCCACGCTGCGCCCCACGTTTGTATAATACCATCTCCAAGCTTCAGGATTTATGGGCTCTCCAACAGTTCCCAGCAGCTTCAGTGATGACACGTCATGTTTCTTGACGTGGTCCGAACCTTCCTTAGCAAGTGAACGTATTACGGTAGGAGCCGTGTAGAATTTGTCCACTTTACGCTTTGCTACGATTTCCCAATACCTGTCAAAACCCGGATAATTAGGCACACCTTCAAAGATGATGCTTGTAAATCCATTCGCGAGCGGCCCATAGACTATATAACTGTGGCCGGTTATCCAGCCGATATCCGCTGTACACCAGAACGTTTCATAATCTTTGAGATCGAACACCAACTTTGTAGTCATGGCCGCATGCAGTAAGTACCCTGCTTGGGTGTGAACGACTCCTTTTGGCTTCCCCGTACTTCCACTTGTATACAGAATGAATAATGGATCCTCTGCATTCATGGGTTCCGGTTTGACATAGTCCGGTAGGGTCGGATCTGCAATGGCTTCATGCCACCATATTTCTTTCGATGGATCAAAACTCACCGGGTGATTTGCACGATTAAAGACGATGATTTTCTCTACTCCTGAGCACTTCGTCAGAGCATCATCGACATTCTTTTTTAGCGGCAACAATTTACCGGCTCGGTAACCCGCATCAACGGTGATGATCATCCGGGCGCCGCAATCCTGGATTCGACTTGCAATAGATTCCGCGCTGAAACCACCGAAAATGACGCTATGCACGGCTCCTAGACGGGCACAGGCCAACATGGCTATGGGCAATTCGACAATCATCGGCATGTAAATAATTACGCGATCGCCCTTCTTAATTCCTTGCTTTTGCAGTACCGCGGCAAACTTATTTACCGCCTTATAAAGATCCAAATACGTGATTGTATCCGACTCGCCGGGATTATCGCCCTCCCAATAGTAGGCCACTTTGTTTTTGAGCTTTTCGATATGTCTGTCCAGGCAGTTGTAAGATACATTTAGTACGCCGCCCCCGAACCACTCGATTTTGGCCGTTTCAAAATCGTAGCGGAGCACAAAATCCCATTCCTTCTCCCAACTCAGGTAGTTACGGGCCTGCTCAGACCAGAAATTATCCACGTCATTGACGGAGCGTTGATACATTTCCTGGTAAGCTTCCCTGTTGGGAATGTAAGCGATTTTGCGATACTCATCCAAATGGGCGTCGTACCACTTCGGAGTATTCTCCATTGCTTCTCCTCCTTAGAATGTTGTTGAGGTTTTAGCGCGAAGTTCACCACGAACCCTCATGCTCACGTTCTGCCTGAATCCTGAGAAACACCAATGCGAAACAAAACATAAGTCGGCTGGAAATAGGTTTGGTTGGAAGTGTTGACCAGTTGCCCGCCACCATCATCAGACCGTATATATTTAGAAAACAAGATGACTCAAATACTCAACAATTAAAAATTTCTGCAACGCGGATAGGAATTTTTCGGGTTGATTAGGAAAGACTCTGACCAGTTTGTATTTTCAAAACCGTATCTCTACGGTTCGTGTACCATAACGAGAATCATAATAATCCGTAATTTCTCAAATAAATTACACTTCTCAAGTTTGCGTGTCAAGAGGTTTCGTTGTTATGCGGAATTAAAGCTAAACTCAAAAAGTGTTCTTGACGTGATTCCCATTGGAGATTTGAAGAGAAACGAGAACCAAAAGTTTTGGTTTTAATTTATCGGGATACCGGATATATTTTCAGAAAGTACTTCCGCAAGAATTTTTCCGGACCATACACTAACCAACCGCCCTAGTGATCGGGGAAATGGTGACGGCGAGAAGAATCAATCCTTATTCTGTCCTGCCTCGTCTCGTTCTGGACACCCTAATCTTTGCCGAACCGTACAACAGGTTGGATCGTGGTCAGATTCAAAAATTTGCCTCCGAATGGGAGATAGACTTTTTTCCCAAAAATACGTTGATCCTCGAATCGGGGCGATCAATCGTAGAATTCGTATACTTGATTCAGAAAGGCGGTGTTAGGGAATTCACAGGTACGCTGGATGACCCGATATTACTTGATTTTCACGATTCGGGCGAATGTTTTGGCATAAAGCCCCTGCTTCTGGGCAGACCCTCTGATGTAACAGTCGAAGCATTGGAAGATACATACTGTTTTTTACTGAGAAGAGAGAAGTTTTTGGATCTTCTGAACAATAATCCTGAAATCGGAAGATTTTTCGTGGATGCTCTCTCGGATGAGTCCATTGAGCCTGCTTATCATTACATCAAGACCCGAGTAAAAGTGAGCAGAGGTGATTACTATTCTCTCGGGTTTAAAGTTTCGGATCTATTGAAGTCTCGACCTGAATTTATTGAAAGTACAGTAAAAATTGCCGATGCTGCCAAAATTATGAGTCGGCTCAAAATAAGCTCCCTTTTGATTAACGATCCCGCCGGAAAACTCATTGGCCTAGTTACCGATAAGGACCTCCGTACCAAAGTGGTGGGAAACGCATTCGACATAACGATGGAAATCGGAAAGATCATTGATGCTCTACCCCACAAGATACCTGCCGACACTCCCTGTTTTGAAGCCCTCCTACAGATCATAAATCAGCAAACCGAATACCTGGTTGTTGAAGATGGTCACCAAGTTTTGGGAGTGATCAATTCTCAAGACATAATGATCTTTCAGGGTGCCTCTCCCTTTTACTTGATGCGAGAAATAGCCACAGGCAACGATGCCGAAAGTCTGGCCGGAGTGGCTTCGAAGATATTGCTCCTGGTAAGGCGTCTTTTGGAAGAAGGAGCTAAAGCTGAAAACATAATCAAGATGATTTCAATGTTGAATGATGCTCTCAGCGAAAGACTTTTTAGAATTTCAGTTAAGACGCTCGGCGTTAAAGATTATCCTTTTGCACTCATTTATTTTGGAAACCAGGGCCGGAGAGAGCCCACATTCGGCTTCCACATGCAGGCTTATCTCCTATTCGATGAATCCCCGGATATCGTCAGGAAGCATAAGATACACAGATACTTTGAATTATGTTCTCACTACATTGAGAACACACCCCTTTTTAGAATTCATTCACCGGTTTCCAACTCGAGCGCGGGAACAAAGATAATTTGTAGATCATTGTCATCGTGGCGGGAATTTGTGAGCGGAATGCTAACCGTGAGGAGTTCAAAGGATGCGGTCAATTTTGGAATGATGTTTGATGTCAGACCAGGTTTCGGAGACGGAGAAATAATTGAGAATGCTTTGTCATCGACACTGAACGCTCTTTCAAAACACCCCTCATTCTTGTTCCATTTGGCCGGAAACTTTATTCGGAATTATCCTCCGGTGTCTTTTTACAGAGGGTCCATCGTTGAACGAGATTCACTCTCGAAGAGCAGATTTAATATAAAAACGCGCGGCCTGGATCTATTCGTGAACTTTGCGCGAATAACCGCTCTAAGGTACGGGATTGAAGAGACCAACACTTATTATCGACTGAGGATGCTTTGGGAAAATGGCAAAATATCAGGAGAGTTTTATTCGGATATGCGCGAAGCATATGAATTTCAGAATCAGTTATTGCTGGTTCATCAACTTAATCAGATCGAAAATGGAAAACAGCCGGATTGTACTATAGATCCCGCCATGTTGACCTACTTGGAACGAAGAATTTTGAAAGAGGCTTTTTCGGTGATGAACAGAATGGGTTCATTCGTAAAAGAGGAATTTAGGTTTTTGATCTAGCTCCTCAATTTTCATGGAGGTTTCATGCCCAAAGGATCCGATTTCCATAAAGCAGATCCTAAAGATGTATTCTCCTTCCTCCAGAAAACAATTCCTTTCAGTGAATTGAATCCGGAAATTTTGGATGAACTATCCGCCCGTTGTGCCATCGATTTCTTTCCAAAGAATACTCTCATTTTTGAGCAAGATAGAACAGAAGTAGATTATCTGTACCTTATATCACGCGGTGGAGTTAAGCTTTATCTGACAAATACCGACGGTGAAACATTGCTCAAGGATTTTAGGGGTGAGGGTGGCTATTTTGGTGCTCTCGGTATTATTCGCGATTCAAAGGCGAATATGAATGTGGAAACAGTCGAAGACACTTTCTGCTATTTAATCGACAAACGGATTTTTCTTCAATTAATTCAGAGTTATCCCAGGGTATCCCAATACTATTTGCGAAAATTCTCCGAAGATCTCGTTGACACGGCGTATTCGGAACTTCTAAGTAGAAAAATTCGACCACAACCTCACGAAACATTTTATTTGTTTACAGCCCAGGTTCAGGACGTCGTGAAGCGAAGCCCCGAAATTATCTCGGTTTCCGAGACTGTTAGATCAGCAGCTAATCGTATGTCACAACTTGGAATAGGATCTGTGCTCGTGGAGGATCAGTCTGGGAATATTGCGGGCATTATTACGGACAAAGATTTAAGGACTAGAGTGATCGCCGCCGGACTTGATTATGGAGCTTCCGTTCAAGAAATCATGTCGGCTCCCGTGCGTACTATTCCGGGCAATTCCACATGTTTTGATGCCTTATTGGAAATGATGCACGGCCAGATACACCACCTTGCAGTAGAAAAGCGCGGAAAAGTAACCGGAATTATTACCGCTCACGACATTATGGTAAGCCAGGGAACGTCACCATTGTACCTTTTCAGAGAAATCATAGCTCAGAGGAAGATTGAAGGACTCTACAGTCTGTCGAAGAAGATTCCTCAAGTGGTTAGAACCCTTGTAGAAGAAGGTGCTAAAGCCAATAACATCACTGGAATGATAACCGTTTTGAATGACCATATTCTCCAACGGCTCCTCACTTTGTTATCGGAAGAAATGGGTAAACCCCCTTACGACTTCTGCTGGATCACCTTCGGAAGTGAGGGCCGCAAGGAGCAGACATTCAAAACCGACCAGGACAATGCTCTTATATACGATACTCCTCCCGAAGACTGGGAACACGTGAAAGCCGCCAAGCTGTATTTTCGTCGTTTCGGCAACTCTGCGATTAAACACCTTGAAGCATGCGGATACCCCATGTGCCCGGGAGACATGATGGCATCCAATCCAAAATGGAGAAAACCCTTTTCCGTCTGGCAAAACTACTTCGACCGATGGATCAGCGCGCCCGATCCTGAGGAAGTCCTGAACGCAACAATATTTTTTGACTTCCGACCGGTGTTCGGCAAATTACAACTTGGTGAACAACTTCGAACTCATCTCGCCCTTCAAGCTCCCAGTCGCGGCATTTTCCTCATGCACTTGGCCAAAGATTGTCTGGCCGGAAGACCGCCATTGACATTTTTCCGAAATTTCATCGTGGAAAAAGACGGTATCCACAAGAATAGACTTGATCTCAAGACCAGGGGCCTCGTTCCGATAGTCGATTTTGCTCGACTACTCTCTCTCCGTCACGGCGTGACGGAAACAAACACCTTAACCAGATTGGAAAACTTGGCCTCCGGTAATTGCATATCCAAAGAACTATATGTCGAGGCTAGAGAAGCTTACGAATTCCAAATGCAGCTCAGACTGGTGCATCAACTGAGAATGTTGGAATCAGGTCAACCGCCGAATAACTATATTGATCCTGGGGAGCTTTCCGACATTGAAAAACAAACTTTGAAGGAAACTTTTGCGGTGATCGGCCGAATTCAAATGTACATCAAAGATGAATTCAGAGTTGTGGAATAGGACCACATCCGAATGGATATTAATTTTCTCTGGCCCTGGAAACAAACAACCATTCATCCTATTGTTTTGAGAAATCGCGAATGGTTTGCAGAATTTAACCAGGATGGGCCAATTGAATCGTACGAATTTACCGCGTTCGACACCGAGCTGACAGGCCTCAATCCTAAGGTAGATCAAATTGTCTCTATAGGAGCGGTAAAGATACGAAACCTCAGAATCGTTGCCGGCGATAATTTCTTCTGTTACGTGCGCCCCACGAGAGACCTTCCAAAAGACAGCACCATTATTCACAAGATAACCCCGGATCAAATAAAAGACGCTCCTCTACTGGAAAACGTGCTGCCTGATTTTATTGATTTTTGCGGTCCATCGCTGCTGGTCGGTCACTTTGTTTCTCTTGACATGGCTTTTGTAAACAAGGCCGCAAAAATAGCTCTAGGTGGCATCCTGAACAATCCTTGCGTAGATTCCATGCGACTGGCGCAAGCACATCAGGAATTCGAGAGACGTACTCGCTTGGGGAGTTATAATCCCGGTCCCTCATTCAATCTTGGCTATTTATCTAAATATTATGATCTACCGCTCTTTACGGAGCATGATGCACTTGAGGACGCGATGCAAACCGCTTACTTATTTATTTTTCTGATAAAGAAGCTCAGGGAGGCAGGATACTCGACTCTGAAAGAGTTCTTTAGCGCAGGCAAGATTGGTCCGCGTATGTTTTGAAGTTTATACCTTGATTAACTCCTCACGATCCCTAATCAGAATGTCGACCGTTTGTGCATCGGCAAGAGTCATGAGATCCGATTTCTGAAGAGCCGTGCCGCTCGCGATTTTTTCCAACACTTTTCTGAGAATTTTACCGCTCCTTGTCTTGGGCAAAGCTTTCACTCTCTGTATGACATCAGGGGCCGCATGTAATCCAATTCTTGTTTCAAAAAGTTGGGAAATTTCCTGCTCGATATTCGCTCCGGCACTAATATCCGGATCTAATCTGATGAACGCGTAAATACCCTTACCCTTTTCGGAATGAGGAAAGCCTACAATAGTGGCTTCGATGACGGCTGGATGAGTAGCTGCCGTCAATTCAAGTTCCCATGGACCGAAATGCTTTCCGGCAGAGACAATTACATCGTCAATTCTGCCCCGCATACTGAAGCAACCGGATTCATCCCTGGCCGCCAATTCTCCTGTTATGAAAAAGCGGTCCATCGGAGCGTAGTACGCTTCCTTGAATCCGTCCGGATCTTTCCAAAACGTCTTGGCCAAACCTGGCCATGACATCTGGAAGAAAAGAGCGCCTTCTTGATTCGTGAATTTGGCCTCTTCGCCGGTATCTAAATCGAAGATGACCGGCTTAATACCGAAGAACGGGTGTGCAAGGGAGCTTTGTTCGCAGTTCACCTTATACGCGAAATCGCACAAGGCTATGCCGCCTATCTCCGGCTGCATCCAGATCTTCAACAAAGAAGCTCCGCTAAAATCTTCCGGTAACCCGGATGTTTCCAACCGCGAGTCGTGCGTTCCATTTATTCCGATAACTGATACGTTTGGAAACGTCCGTCTCGGTTTTGATTCGGTTTTCTGATTTGCGAGAAGATATCTATTCCATAGATAAGAGCTGGTGCAGAGCTTTGTGATTCGAGAGCCGTTGCTGAGTTGATGATCGGCAGGGTCTCTGAATATTAGATCGGCATTGCCAAGGAAACAAGTTGCCCCATTCAGGAGTGTGCCATAGATGCCCACGCTGTGAGATTCTATACTACTGGGGTGACTTGTGCACCAGACGACATCATCGCGAACAAGTTCAAAAACTACCCGTGAGGACATGGCTGCCCATAATAGGAATCCACCATGGGTATGGACCAGCGGTTTAGGTTTTCCGATTGCCGGGGATGAGTATGTTATAAACAGCGGATCTTCGGAGTCCATGTGCTCGGGATCAAACGTCGGCAGGTTTTCAAACTCGTGTCGAATATGGCTCCAAATGACGTCTCGATTTTCTAGAGTGATCTCATCAACTTCCCCGAAAATTACAACATTTTGAACAGGATTATCCTGCAATACAGAATCTATGATCAATTTGAGACGTGGGATCCTCTTGCAATTTTGTGATTCACTCCGTGTAAATATCACTTTGGGTCGGCAATCCCGCACGGCGGCTTCGACCCTGTTCTCACCTTCACCGTCTTCAATCAGGCAGTAAATCGCCCCTATTCGCGCACATGCAAGCATGCCAAAAACGAGTTCAGGAGAAGCGGGCATATAAATCAATACACGGTCACCCTTTTTAACTCCCAAGTGTTTCAGCAAGTGCGCAATCTCCACAACACGTCTAAGAGATTGGGAGTAAGTAATGGATATTAAAGATGAGTCTTCAAATATTATAGCTTCCTTGTCCGGGAATTTTTTCACATGCCTATCTATTGAATTGTAACAGGCGTTCAAAAGTCCGCCTTTGAACCAGAGAGTAGATGAAGTGTTGTTGTCACAATCAGAAACGGAATCCCAGCCTCGAAACCAATCCAGATAGCCTTTGGCCTGTATCTCCCAAAAATTCTTCGGGTCGAATATGGATTGTTGATAGGCATCATCGTATTCAGAAGCACAGGAAACATGAAGCACAAGACCGCTCAGGTCCTTATCGTATAATTCTGAGTTGGGATTCCTTGTCATATAACCTCTGATTGGATCAACATAACCGTTAGGGCTGCTACAATTGGGACAAGGGTAGCTACATTAATGCGGCCACAATGTTCGCCGGTTCCAGTTTACATTGGTAGAAAACAAACGCTCCGTACATGCATACGGAGCGTTGTTAAATTATCAAAATTCAAAAAGATCAACTAATCGTTTTTTTTGGCATATCCTATATCTTTCAGGGCTACTCCAATTTCTTCGAGAATTGTCGGATCGTCAATTGTAGACGGAACCGCATATTTTTCTCCATCTGCAATTTTCCGCATTGTGCCGCGCAAAACTTTACCGGAGCGCGTCTTCGGCAAACGGTTGACTACGACTGCCTTTTTAAATGCTGCAATGGGGCCGATGTCTCTTCTTACCATCTGAACAACTTCAGAAACAATGTCGTTGGGTTCCTGATTCACACCGGCTTTCAAAACAATGAAGCCAACCGGCACCTGCCCCTTCAAATCGTCGGCAGCACCCACCACCGCACATTCAGCTACGCATGGGTGCTGGGCTAGAACTTCTTCCATTCCTCCCGTAGAAAGTCGATGCCCTGCGACATTTATGACGTCATCAATTCGGCCCATGACAAATACATAACCATCTTGATCGATGTACCCTCCATCGCCGGTAAGATAGTATCCTGGAAACGGGCTCATGTAAGATTCGATAAATCTTTGATCGTCATTCCATAAGGTCGGAAGAGTTCCCGGAGGAAGAGGAAGTTTGACGACTATAACACCGTTGGTACCGGCCGAAACCTCTTCGGCGGTTCCGGAATCCAGTATTCTTATGTCATAACCGGGCATAGGCTTTGTGGCTGATCCCGCTTTGATCGGGAATGTTTCCATTCCTCTGAAATTACCTGCTATCGCCCAACCGGTTTCCGTCTGCCACCAGTGGTCTATTACCGGAACTTTTAAGAGATCGCCTGCCCAAAAATATGTGTCCGGATCCAATCTTTCACCGGCCAAGAATAGAGTTTCAAATTTGGAGATATCGTATTTCTTGAGGAATTCGCCTTTGGCGTCCTCTCGTTTTATTGCCCTAATGGCAGTCGGTGCAGTGAAAAGAGCCTTCACTTTGTGCTGAGAAATAACTCTCCAGAAAGCTCCGGGATCGGGGGTTCCGACCGGCTTACCTTCATAAATGATCGTAGTGGCTCCTGTAAAAAGTGGGCCGTACACGATATAGGAATGGCCGACCACCCATCCCACATCCGAGGCTGCCCAATATACCTCTCCCGGACCGATATTATAAATGTACTTCATTGTCCACTTTAGAGCTACTGCATGACCGCCGTTATCCCGAACGACTCCTTTGGGCTTACCTGTAGTTCCTGAAGTATAAAGAATATATAGCGGGTCGGTTGCCGCAACCGACACACAGTCGGCGGGAACGGCCGTTTTTTCCATCTCAGCCCAGTCAAAATCCCTGCCCGCAATCATCTCAGCTTTCGCCTGTGGTCGTTGGAAAATGACGCATTTCTCAGGCTTGTGCTCGGAAATTTCGATAGCTTCATCCAGTAGTGGTTTGTATGGGATAACTTTTTGAACTTCTATGCCGCAAGATGCAGTCAAAACCAATTTAGGCTTTGCATCGTCAATTCTGATTGCCAATTCCTTTGGAGCAAAGCCTCCAAAGACAACCGAATGGATCGCCCCTATTCTGGCACAAGCCAACATTCCCATGAGAGCTTCAGGAATCATCGGCATATACAGAATAACAGTGTCTCCTTTGTTAACTCCCAATTGCTTGAGAGTGCCTGCTATCTTTCTTACTCGGTCGAGCAAAGCCGCATATGTAAACGTTTCAATCGTCCCCGTCACAGGGCTATCATAGATAAGTGCAACCTGATTGCCGCGTCCGGCATCCACATGCACATCAACAGCATTGTAACAAGTGTTTAATTTGGCACCTCGAAACCAGCGATAAAATGGCGGATTTGAATCGTCTAATACGCGCTCCCATTTCACATCCCAAGTAATTTCCTCAGCAGCTTTTCCCCAAAACGCTTCAGGATTGTTTAGGGATTCTCGAAATGCCTCTTCATACTTCATGTTTACCCCCAGGAAGTTTGTGTTGAGAATTATATTCTCGTGAGATGGTGCTTTTAGAGACTCAACTTACTCAATTCATAGCTGAATTCAGGAGATCACATCCAAATACAGCCTATTGTTTTTACAAATCGTGCATGGAACGAGATTCTCACATCGATTGTCGTAACTGGATAATTGGGCCTGTGAAGTTGTTGATGATTCGGACGGCGTACTAAATGTACGTAACCAGCGGTATATAATTAAGCGGCAAGGCCGCACTTCAGCGGTAAGTTTATAAACAATGACATTAATTTCTTAGGAGCGCAAGGATTTATGTGCGATCCGTCGGTAAAATTCAGAAACTGCGTTGACGTTAATTAGAAACACGGAACTGCTGAACCGGCTTAAAATCAAAAGATTTCTCAATTGTGATTACTTTGGCTTGACAAAGACTGATTGATCACGTTAAATTCTGAAAATATACGGTATTTGGAGGCATCAGCCTTAAGAGGGTCAAATTAAACCCCATGCTGATTGTCTAATCCGTTTTATATACACGAAGCCTTGTCCCACCATGTTGGTCAATCCCCACTAATGAATGCCTGACGGCATCAGTTTACCGTGTAACGGAACGGGGGCGGCTCAAGTGCTTCTATCCCACTTTGAACCCACGCTTGAACAATGCACTCCAGCTATTGCTTCAGTCAATCGTTGTTGGACAACTGACGCAATGGGTCCAACCGTCAATTGGGGCTGTAAGGAAATTGGTGTTCAGATTATCATCAATGGCCCAAAAACTCCGAAATTCGTTTTACCTTATAACAATTTACTAAAGTGTTCCGGAACCCCTGCCAGAGTATTTTGGGGGTGCCGTTTGCTCTATCCCTCGGTCGTAGGGTGACCGTTAGGAAAATCGGTTAAGTTCGCCCATTAATTCAACGTTCGATCAAAACACTTTGCTTTCATTATAGGGGTATAGCCTAGATGACACGCTTCACAAGCATGTCTGTAGTCAATGTCCTGACGGCTTATTTTGTGACCGGAAGATCTCCTCCGGAACCCTCAAAATAATCCGCATTAATACTGATCTTTTCCTAATGACAGCGAATGGTTTCGTTTCTAAATGGTGCTAACCGGCGTGGGCCGAGAATTTAAAAACAGGGAAGGAGTAAACAAGTGGCACAGCTTTCTAAAGCCGAATCAACCACACCAAGCCCTCAGGACTGGGCGGCAATTGCCGAA
>CAZTJA010000054.1:0-20634 GCA_964613745.1 uncultured Syntrophaceae bacterium | reverse complement strand
TAACCGAATTTTTTCTCAAAATCGTCGATCTCTTTGGATTTCATTTCACGAGACATAGGTCCGAATTGAGCAGTGCCTTCGATTAACGCGGGAGGGGCTGTTGAGGATCCTTTTCCCTCAATGGCGATTTTGACGTTCGGATACTTTGATCGAAAGCCTTCGGACCATAGAGTCATTAAATTGTTTAGCGTGTCTGAACCGATTGATTTGAGATTACCGGAAACCCCGCTCACGGGAGAATAGGGAGGGAGTTGGGGGTCGAGATCCAAGGCAAGAGCCATTCCGGTCAAATTGAGAGTGAGACAGACGATTAAAGCTAATCGAGCTAACATTATTACCTCCGTAGTGTTCATCCATGTGTCTATACATTCACGACGTTATGTTAGGAAATGGTTAGGACAAGAATTGATTTTGGTAAAAAGTTATGCGTGGCTAAAAGAGTATCGGTAGAAAGGATGTCAAATTATAAAATTGGTCGATCAGGTCTTCTCCCGTAAAGATGTACAGTAGGCCTGCGCCACTGAGAAATGGACCGAAAGGAATAGGCGTCTTTGAACCCGTGTGGCCGAAAATCAAACCAAATATTGCTACTATGCTGCCCGACAAAGAGGCGAAAAAAAGGACAAATACTACTCCACCGGTTCCGATAAAGGTGCCCATCATAGCCAATAGTTTTATATCGCCTCCACCCAACCCCTCAATATGACGAAGTCTGTAATACAGGTAAGCTGGAATGTATAAAATGGCCCCCCCCAATAGAAAACCCAGAGCGGAAGTTTTCCAATCCATTCCCGGGATAATTCCCAAAAGAGAACCGCTCATGCCGAAAACTACCCAATTCACGGAGATTGCATCCGGTATGATTAGGTGATCGAGATCAATCCAGAAAACGGCAATCAGAGCAGCCGAAAACATTAACATAATGAGGTAAGACCAAGTTGGCCCAAAATTGATGAACAATGCGGAAGATATAACGGCGGTACTGAATTCCACGAGAGGATACCTGAATGAGATAGCCTCACCACAATGCCGACATTTTCCCTTTAGAAAAAGATAGCTAAGGATCGGAATATTGTCGTAAAAATGTATTTTCCTCGCACACTTGGGGCACTGAGATGGAGGGCTCACGATGGATCTGCCCTCCGGCAGGCGTAAGATCAGTACGTTAAGAAAGCTACCTATAATTGCTCCTATAGAGAACGAAAAAAAAATGCCGAACAGGAGCAATTCTGAATGTAAGTCAGTCTGAGGATAATCCACTGCGCCGACCTCTGGGTATCCGATGCGAGAAGGCAACAACGGTCTTGATTCTATTACAGCATTCATGGAAGTCAATGTTAGTATCGGCAAATGGGCACTCACACGAAGCAGCCCGACAAATTTCCATTGAGACTCGCTCTTGCTTCACGATCCATCAGCAATCATAATGAAACTGAGCAGTAATTTTGATGCCGGTAAAGAGGGGAATGAGAATGCTCTTGTATGATCTCGCCCGGATCTCCTTTAAGCAGCTTTACAGGAACAGGCGGCGGTATAAGAGCGTAATGCTGGGGATTGCCCTGGGAATTGCCGGGTTAATGATCGTATTTACTATGGGCAACTCCGTGGAGTCCGATCTGGGACGAAATCTCGAACTGTTGGGTAGCGCCACAATTATAAAGGCTACATGGGATTTCGATAGGGCAAGACGCTGGCATCATGGGCAGTATTATGAGAAAGACATAGATGGTCTCAGAAAGCTTGATAACGTGTCTTCGGTTTCCCCAATAGTCTGGGGCGGGCATACATTCGCATCCAACAATAAGAAAATCAACGGACGACTCATGGGGGTGGAGGAGAATTTTTTCGAAACTTTGCACCTTCCTGTGGATCATGGGCGTAAAATTACAAAAGGAGATGTGCAGGAAAAGGCCTCCGTTTGTGTAGTAGGAAAAAAAATTATTGATTTCTTGTTCCCGGGAGTAAGTGCACCTCTGGGCGGCACTCTAAGCATCGGTGGGAATATGTTCACCATAGTTGGAATAACAGGAGGGGTAGAGGATCCCGACTTTTTTCAAACCGTGATGATTCCAATGAGTGTGGCTCGATCTCGTTTCGCAAACATGCACGAGATCAGGGACATTTATATACGAGCAGTCAATTGGGACTCGGTGCCCCAAATTCAGAGTGATGCATCAGCACTTTTGAAGAAGAACCATCCGGGGTATGCAGAAGGTGTTGATGTTAAGTTTTTTCCCGAAAGGATCAAAACGATACAAAATGCGGTTCTGCTGGTAAAGATTTTTTTGTTGGCAGCCGCTGCAGTGACTCTCATCCTGGCGGGTATCGGCATTACAAACGTAATGTTGGCGGCCGTTCGCGAGCGGACTACCGAAATCGGATTGAAAAAAGCGATCGGCGCAACGGAAAAAAACATAGTAAGGCAATTCTTGTTGGAGTCGGTGACGATCAGCGTCTTTGGGGCTTTCTTCGGAATTTTATTCGGGACGGTCTCAATAGAACTGCTCAAACAGGTTTTTCAAACAGTTCCAAACTATTCGGTTTTACTGTTGAGCCTAATTGGCGGAGTAGTGTTCTCGGCTGTTCTGGGCATCTTGTCGGGGATAATCCCCGCTCGAAAAGCCGGAAAGCTTGACGTGGCCGATGCGATGCGTTTCGAATAGCTTATGTTTGAGACGGGCTGTTGTGTTTACGAAAACGATGCGTCAAAACTCTTGTATCTTCTTGACCCGAATTAGACGCGGATTCCTTCGTCTTACTGCCGTGCCTAACAATCTCACCCGTTATCATGTAGATAACTTCTTCAGCAATGTTGGTCGCCAAATCTCCTATTCTTTCCAGGTGCCGAGAAACTAAGAAAAGATGTGTCAGTGTAGGAATGAGATTCGGGTTGGCTTTGGCTCTTTCTTCGTACAACCTATGTAGTTTATGTTTCATGCGATCGACTTCATCATCTTCAGACAAAACATCATATGCAGCTTCGACCGATCCATTAACAAAAGAATCCAAGCTCTTCTTGAGCATCGCTTCACCTTTCAGAGCCATTTCGAAGTAGTCCCTGGGGACGTCCACTCGGGCATCATGGGCAAGGTGAACCGCTGATTCTGCGATATTGACGGCAAGATCCCCGGCTCTTTCAAGATCCTTGTTAATCTTCAGCACTGCAATGATGTGTCTTAAGTCGACGGCAACGGGTTGGTGTAACGCTAAAATTTCGAGACATTCTTCCTCAAGATCCACTTCTCGACGATCGATTTCTATGTCATCGTCGATCACTTTGGCCGCAAAACTTGGGTCTCGCTTCTCTATTGCTCGAACCGCAGTTTGAATACTTTCTTCGACCTGTGTTCCCAAATTCAGGAGCTGTCCATTGAGTCGTTCAATTTTTCTACGCAATCGGAGACGCATATTGGATCTCATGGGAGCCTCACTTTGATGTTTTTGGCAACATTATTGTCGAGCAATTCTCGTGCCGGCACAATAGTCCTAGAAAATGCAAACAACGGTCGAAAATGTCACAATACCGGCGTACTTCGGGCGAGTCGACAAATCTATAATCGGGCGAACTTCTTACTAGCAGGTTTATGTGAAATTCCGGTTTGGGAAGTGTCAGCTTTTCTTACAAAGAGCGGAGTTGAACGACAATTTTGGCAAAAAGCTTGATGTGCATTCGACATGGTGTTCGAATGCACTTCGCTGAATTATTTCTTTTTCGGTTCCGCTGGAGCGGCTTGTGTGGCCCCACGTGCCTTCAGTAAATCTATCACCGCATTGTGGCCCCGTTCCATCGCTAAATTTAATGAAGTCTTGCCATCCACGTCGGCCGCGTTGATATCGGCTCCTTTAGCAAGTAGCTGTTCAACTACATCTTTGTGACCTTCAAACGCGGCCACAATCAATGGAGTCGCTCCATTGCGTTTTTCTTTCGTATTTACGTTGGCTCCTTTGTCTACAAGAAGCTTTACTACATCAGGTCTTCCCTCAAAGGCAGCTCCGAACAGGGCGGTTACGCCATCTTTGTTGACACTGTTTACATCGGCGCCTTTGGACATAAGGTAAGACACCACATCGGTATGTCCTGCGAAAGCTGCACCTATAAGAGCAGTGTCTCCGTCTTCATTCTTCGCGTTTACATCGGCGCCTTTTTCGACGAGGAATTTCACTATTTCAATTCCACCTTCAACAGAAGCTTCCATCAAAGGAGTAAATCCGTCGGGATCTTTTGAATTGACATTGGCACCCTGTTTTAAGAGATCCTGTATTTTTTCAAGATCTCCCGATCTGGCCGCTTCCAACAGATTTTCATCTACGGGAGCAGCTCCGACGTATGTGGTAAATAACAGGCACACGAAACCTAAGGCAAGTAAGCTAAATTTGCGCATTTGTTGACCTCCTGAAGGGAGCCGATCGTTTTCGGCAGTCCCGACCCCCTTAATATCACAGCCGTTGAATCAGGTGAATTGATATTTTCAAGATGGCGAATGAGGGTGCGCTCATCAAGTGCAACCGATGCGAGAGGGAATATCCTGATCAATTTTTACCCGTGAGAATTTCCTGTTGACCTCCAAAGAGTTCTCCCCAATCACGGCTAAACCTGTACACTTGACCCAGACCGTATAAGGACAAAGTTGCAAAGACCGTCTGCTCAGGATCCTTGATTCTCTTTGTTGCCGGATCTTGCTCTCTCGCTTCCGAATACCTAAGATCGATGCTCCAGCACTGGGGATGATAGTTCAGACCAATGCTTGTGAAATACGAAAAGTTAAACTGATGAGTGTACTGATTCTCAAAAAAACAATCCAGATATGAGGTAAGTTTAACCTGAACGTTTGTATTGGTTTGCCTGTTCAGATCCTCTTTCTGTTCGTTTTCGGTAAATTGGTGAACAACCCTGAAGAGATCGCCTCGATGATCCATTAGTCCAAGATTTACGCTGTAGCTTCTCACACGATTGACGACGGGATCATACTCGGCTTGCCCGGTCATGTCGATCAACGTATGAGGCTTCAGAGTGAATTCGGCAAAAGTGTTTGTCCAATGATATTGGACGAATTTGTGTCGAGGTCCTAATGGATCTTCGGCTGTTCTCGTATTATCGAAATCATATCCTTGGGAAACATTGAGACTTAAGAAGTCGAGATACTCTCCTGAACGGAGTTTTCCGGTAAGAGTGTGTCGCATTTCAGCAGTTAAAAGGCTTAGGCGATCCACTCGATCGAATTCATCAAAATGGGGCCAGTTACCTTGTCCGGAAAAGGGTCGAAAATTCCAGGACACTCGAGGTCGAAAATTATGTTTCACTCGCTCAAAACCAAAAAAATTGCCGTAAATAGTATAAATGTCAGTGAAGGCGTCGGTATTAACCTGATAGAGATCCCCGCGAACACCGTTCACCGCATCAACTTTGTTTTCTCGCTGGTAATATTCGGCGAAATAGGCTTTCGGGAAATAGGTAGTTGACGGCTCGAGTTTTAAATAACGTCCTACAGCTATCGGTAGGCTCAAACGCATGTCCATCTGAATCCGACTGCCCAGCCATTGATCGTGCATCGAAGGAGCAAAGTAGTAGTTATAACTCACATTTGAGCCGAAATAGAAAGGCGTGAAGGGTATCTGCTGGTTGAACATTGTGCCGGTCACTATGGGGGCATTTTGGACCGTTCTGGCGTTGTCCGGTAAATCGAGATTATCAAAATGACGAGCTTCGGTTAAAAAAAGGAAATTATTGAGTTGTTTGTACAAAATTGCATTCGATTCCAAATAGCGTATTCGCAGCCGCTTGTCGAAACGGCCTCCCCAGAGTTCAAAATAATTTCGATCGGAGACCCAGTTTCCATTTGCCTTTAAGCGCATATAGCCGTTTAGATCCTGATCGTGCAGCCATGTTGCATAAAAACGGTGACTTCGAGGGTGATCTTCAGGACCATACTTCCAATCATAGGTATATTCTCCGTAAAACCGTCCGTACAAATCTTCGTATGGATAATATCGAAATTCCAAAGCCGTCTGTGCCGCCCTCGATGTGCAAATTCTGGGTGTGACGGTTGCATCGATACTTGGACTGAAATTGATGAATAAGGGAAGTCGCAGGTCGAAGCCTTTCAAGCTGCTGTTCGAAAATGTAGGCATAAGAAAGCCCGTTTGCCTGGTCCTTTTCGCAGGATATATTAGCCATGGAACATAAAATACAGGAATGTCTTTGACGTAGAAAACGCCGTGCTTTAGAGTTCCGTATCCCTCGATTGCGACATCGAGGTCTTTGCTGCGTATTCTCCAATCCGGCCGAGTTCCGCTGCATGTAGTGAAACTTCCCTCTTCAATACGATAGCTGGAATCACCAATCTTCTCGAGTTTTTTTCCCTCCAAATAAATGTTGTGGCGTGTCAGCAGCAGCTTTCCATTGAAGATTATACCTGTTGCCGCATTTAGCTTAAGAGTAATTTTGTCCGCTTCGACAACATCGGATCCCATTCTAACTATTACTTTGCCTTCAGCGGTCACTTCGTTGGAATTCGCGTCGTACGTGATTTTTTCCGCGCGAAGTTTTACATTTCCCTGGGTGATCGTGACGTTTCCGGCAGCGGTATATGTGTTGGTCTCGTACTTGAATGACAGCTTTTCCGCAGACATCTGGACTGGAACATCAAGCGGTAGAATTGCGGATTCCTTTTTATCCGGATCAGGATTCCTAAAGAGAGATTCTTGTGCGTGAATATTGTGGAGGCTTGTGACGGTATACAGCCAAAAGACCATACAATATAAGATCCATTTTTTAAGAGCTGAGCAGGAATGAGATGAGAGCTTCATCAAAGGCGCAACCGTTTATATATCAATTATAGCGGCGGTTTTCCTGCCAACGTTCTTACCGGTCCTATCATATAAAGTGAACCGGCAGCCAGTATGACATCGTGCTTTTGGGCTTTGTTGCGTAGCATGGTGAAACCGTCTTCAATTGACTCGGCGTTTGCAGCAGGGATGCCGAGCTTGGATACCAATACGGACAGGTGTTCACTATCGAGGGCTCTACCGCCCTGAGGTTCAACGCAAACAACCTCTTTAGCCAGGGGAGCTATAATATTGACTAATTTGGTATAGTCTTTGTCTTGTAATATGCCGAGCAAGATTAAAGGACGTACGCCGGGATAGACTTGTTGGAAAGTACTCTTGAGAAGCCTCATCCCCTCCGGTGTATGTGCTCCATCAATTACTATATCCGGGGAGCGAGACAGAATTTCAAAACGTCCCGGAAAATTGGTATTCCTGATTCCATTCAGGATATCTTTGGTTTCAATAGTGTAACCCAGTGCCGTCAATTCTTCTATTGCCGCTATGGCAATGGAAGCGTTCTTGATCTGATGACTTCCTGCCATCGAAAGGCGGATTTCGGGGATGGAGAGCCGATCGGACATGTAAGCAAAAGAGTGGATGCCGGTTTTACGTCCCCAAAAATCCTTGCCGAATTCCCGAACCGGTGCCGACTTCTCTCGGGCTGTATCAATTATGACTCGCCTTGCTTCACGTCTGCTCGCCCCGGTGACAAGCGGCACTCCGGGTTTGATGATTCCACTTTTTTCCCGCGCTATTGCCGCGAATCCCCGACCAAGATAATCTTCATGCTCGAGGGAAATATCGGTGATGACGGTTGTTAAAGGTGCGATCACATTTGTTGCGTCAAGTCTTCCCCCCAAACCGACTTCGATTACGGCAAAATCAGGATTCCATGAAGCAATTTCGAGAAATGCTATTGCAGTGGTAATTTCGAAAAATGTTGTACGATCACGATCATAAATGGATCTCACAAGTTCAGCCCCATTTACAATCGCCTGTTTGGAAATGAACTCATCTCCCAATTTTACGCGTTCTCTAAAATCATTAAGATGGGGTGAGGTATAAATAGCTGTTCGGAATCCTGATTCCGATAGAATCCCGTTAATGTAAGACGATGTAGATCCTTTGCCGTTGCTGCCTGCTACATGGATGGATTTGAATTTATTCTGGGGATTTCCGAGCTCCTCCAACAAAAAAGAGATATTTTCCAACCCAAGAAGTATCCCGAATTTTTCAAAAGAATAGAGAAACTCAATGGTGTTTTGATACCGCTCATCCAAATTTTCAGCCGGATTCGGCTGCATAGGCGACCTCCGGTGTATATGCAGCCGCAAGATATAGCATCGATTTAGTTTCAGGTCAAGTTAAGCAGAAACTAACATTTTGAATTAATTATATATATCCAGGTTTTTGACTTGCTTTGATCTGCTATATATAATTCGGAACAGAGTTCATTAAACAACAACTTATTCGGTTTATGGATCAGACTGAATCTTCAAAGTGTAAAAAGACTTTTATTAAGGAGTTCCAATTATTACGCAATTTGCTGGATCCTGATTGCGCTACATCTTCAGAAAAGCAATTCCATACAATTGCGTCCATTCGGAATTCAATTGCGAATCAAGAGCTATCTCCAGCTATTCTTCATTTCTTTGACACGATTATCAGTGGACTCGAATCAGGTGCATTCGTTCCAAAACCGGCCGATTTGGACAATTCCCAGCCGAGCGGATCAGTACAAACGGATACTGATGGTCTTTTTTATTCTTCGCTCCTTAATTCAGGACAAAAAAAAGCTGTACTCTCGGCATTTCACAATACGGTGACGGTTGTCGAAGGAGCTCCGGGGTGCGGTAATTCAACTGCAATATCCGAGATCATCAACAATTTCTTAGCCCAAGGCAAAAGAATACTCGTAACTGCGAAAACCGACAGATCCTTGACTCATATTACAAGGTATATACCCAAAGAATTGAGGAGCTTATGTTCTTCAATCATTTCAAGAGAACCGGACACTCCAGAAGCTTTATTAGGTCTAAGACAAAGTCGAGCGGCAATAGCTAATCTGTATTCAAAATGGAAGGACGAAGATCATAAAAAGAGATTGGCTAAACTGCACATTGCATTGAAGACTGCACTTAGCAACAAGAAAGAGATTCTCAATCGTTTAGCCTCATTGAGAGCACGAGAAGGGGAGAAACATTATAATGTCTTCGGCCGTTACTACGGGACTCCTGCTGAGATAGCCAAACAGCTTCAGGATGAAAAAGAAGTTTATGGATGGCTTGAGGATAGACCTGATAGGGCTATGCGCTGCCCCATAAAGAAGATTGAAGGGCTCAGATTGGTTCAGCTCGCAAAACAAATGAAACGCGGTGAAGTTGCCGATAAGCAGCCGTTAGGGATTTCAAAATTGTGGAGCCCCTTGAAATTCCGGAAATATGTGAAACAAGAAATTGAAATGAAAAGTCGACTCACTACATGTGAGCAATATGCAGAACAGTTTTCAAGAATCATTGCTGAATCGGATCTTGGAATTAATCCAAAACTAACTGTGGATTTGCTGGATAAACTCGAATTCAACATGCAATCTCTTTCCGGTCCTCATGACTGGATTTTCAAGGCAATACATGATCGGATCGTAGGAAATGATGTTAGATGGAAGAAAAAGTTAAATGAGTCTCGTGTCTGTTTGGAAGATATTGATTGCATGGGAAAACAATTCGATGGTTTGGCGGTCACCAACGCAGATGGTCATCATTTCCAGGAAATTATAGATGATGCCACCGCTCTTCTTCAGCATATAAATTATGGAAATCGATTAGGATTCTGGATTTTTCGACCTAGATCCGTGAAGCGTGGCGACTACATACTGAACGAAATCCTGATTGATGGAACCAATTGCCGGACCGCCCCACAACTACAATCGCTCATTACCTGGGCTCAATATCAACTCGATTTAAAAAAACTGACGAAAATTTGGTCCGCTGATACACAACTCCAGTCCGACTCAACAGACTTGGTGATTCAAAATGCCGCAAATTGTACAGAAATATTAAAGAGTGTAGTAGAACTCGGAGCACTGTTGAAACGATCCAAGAGGCTAATGAGCATTCTCAAGAAACTGAGCCCCGAATGGAATGCTTCCCAATTGAGAGCGTTAGCTTTTGCATTACGAGGGGTATTTTTTAAGAATCAACTCGAAAAATTGAACCGTCATTTGTCAGACCTGTTAAGCTCACTTCTAAATGGTCCATCAACCGAAGCGAGTAACTCTTTATTCAGACAGCTCTCCATGGCGATTTCTGATCGAGATCCGGTCTTATATGAAAAAGTTTACGGCGACGCTTGTGAGCTATTCACCAATGCTGCAGATCAAGAATTCATCAGTATAAGTAAGAAATTACAACCCCATGCTCCCAAACTTGTGAAAGCAATAATGGCTGATCCGGACAATGATCATTGGACCGACAGGATGAACGTAATCAAAGGGGCTTGGACTTGGGCCAGGACATACGGATGGATGCAGCGCCACACGGATTGTAAACGACAAGATCTTCTTCTTTTTGAATTGAGTAAATGTAGAAAGCAAATTACTGATCTTCAAAAAGCGATTATAGCTGAACGAGCTTGGGCAAATTACTTTAATGAATATTGGCCGGAATGCAAACGACTGAACCCAGGCAACAATAACGAGTATAATGTTCAAAATACCGGCATATCAACCTCGAACGCGATTACGGAATTTCCGTTGTGGATCGTTCCGTTCGATAAAATAGCGGAACTCATATCACCTGAAAAGGGTTGTTTCGATGTAGCGATCGTAGCTCAAGCAGATCAGCTAGGCCCTGAAGCTATGTTAATCGCATATTTGGCCGACAAAACGGTCCTGTTTGGATGTGAACCGGACACCGATTTTTCGGGGGAAGAAAATGTCGAATTCTTCAATTTGAATGCGAGTTTTTATAGGTTGATGCGAGAACGGTTCGGGATCCATTCTTCACTAAAAGAGCAATTTTGCTCGGTTCCCGAGTTGGTCTCCCTTTGGGGCAATTGTTCAGGCCAAAAGGACGTTGTGCCATTAAGAATTTCTCACATGCGTGAGCACATACCTCCTTTATCGATTTACCAATTTGTTGATGCGGAACCTACAACGACCCAAGTAACAGACGAGAACGGTAAGGTTCGTGACATTTTGGAGGTGATTAAAGACTATTGCAGATCACCCGCATATAAAGATAAAACTTTCGGCTTCGTTGGAATGGAAAAAGGTAGTTACATCGACCAGTTGCAAGACCGGCTGATGTATGATCTAGGCCTCGACATCTGGAAACGCAAACGCATGTATTTTGGGGTATTAGATGATGATTTTTCGGCCCGAAGTCGAGATGTGATTTTTTTTAATCTGAGAAGCAGTAAAACTGAACAGGGACGGAAAAATGCTCTACTCAAAATACCACTTCTCGCCCGGGACCACCTTTGTCTTTTCACGAATTCCATTGGGAATTTTGGAGAAAACTCCTCGGAGAGACTATTCCTTGAGCAGTCTCTGAAAATTGCTGTGTCAAAACCATGTGAAAGCTCTGATTTGTTGAACGCTCACAAGTTTGCCTTCTCAATGGATCGATTGAATGAGCTCCCCCCGAAGCCCTTTCGAAGTTGGTTTGAATTTGATGTTTACGTAAAGCTTACTGAATTAGGCTACGAATTGGGTTCGCATGTGGCCGGTTTGGCATTCAAGGGGAAAAATACGAAAATCCTGAACTGTGCAGGAGAGGTCTGGGAGGAACAATCGGTATTCGAGGAACGTATGGACATGGAAGGTCGACTGGAAAATTTAGGAATTAAATGTATGCATGTATCTGCAGCTGGATACTACTGGAATCGGGATGAATGCTTGAATAAGATTACTTCTTAATCTGGATCTCTTCACCAAAAGACATGCCGTTTTGGCGATGCCTAACAGTTAATCTCACCTATCGCCCCGGTGGTTTAAAACCCGGAAATTTCGTCTCATCTTCATCCAGTATTGTACGTATGAGTTTTAGCAGTTTCGTGAACCGAAACGGTTTGGGAATAAATTCCTTTGCCCCGAGTTCAATGCACTCTGCAAGGCTGGTTTCCGCTGAATGACCGCTCGCAATTATGACCCGGGCATTCGGATCAATTTCCAGTATTTTTTTGAGACAATCTCGACCGCTCATAGTCGGCATGATCATGTCCAAAATGATCAAAGAAATCCGGCCCCTCAAGCGGACAAAAATTTCTAATGCTTCCTGTCCGTTTGTCGCGGTTAAAACTTCATAACCATGACCTCGCAGCGTTCTTTCCCCGAGCTCCCGTACCAGAAATTCATCCTCGACCAACAATATGGTCTCTGTTCCCATGATCGGCATTTCCCCGGATGTGTTGACATCGACGATTTTTGTCGAGGGGATAGCGGGGAAATAGATCCTAAAGATGGTTCCTTTTCCTATTTCGCTACGGCATAAAATGTAGCCACTATGCTGCTTTACTATTCCATAGACCATTGCCAATCCAAGACCGGTCCCTCTACCTACTTCTTTAGTGGTATAAAAAGGGTCAAATATGTGATCAATTGTCTCTTGATCCATTCCGCTGCCGTCATCCGAAACAGCCATTTCCACAAAATCTTGGCACATTGTTTCGGGGTGAATCCTAAATAAGTCATCGCTCGACTGAACATTTCTCGTGGATATTGTAATGGAGCCGGATTCTGAAATAGCGTCCCTAGAATTAATAGCCAAATTCATCAGGATTTGCTCTATTTGCACGGGATCGGCACTGATTTGCATGAGATCACCGGCCAAATTGAAACGAATGCTGATCATTTTCGGCATAGTTCTTCGCAATAGCTGCTCGATATGAATTATCCCGGCATTCAAGTTCAGAATCTCCGGTTTCGATTCCACTTTCCTGCTGAATGTGAGCAGTCCTTTAACGAGCTCAGCGCCACTGAGTGCGGCCTGATTAATCTTTTGCAAATCAGGATAGTCTGGATGATCTTTACTTTTTTGAGAAATTAAGAATTCGGAATATCCAAGAGTGACTTGCAGCAGGTTATTGAAATCATGTGCAATGCCGCCCGCAAGAGTTCCTATAGCCTCCATGCGATGAGCATGTCTCAACTGAGATTCGAGATTTCTCCGCTCTTCGTGGAACTGAATAATTTCAGTAATATCTCTGATCACTCCCACCAAATATTTTCTACCGCCCGGGTCAACACACAATGTTTTCTTTGTCACGATCGTATGAGTAGTACCGTCTTTGTCGGTAAACTGTTCCTGATTGATATTTTCTCGGCCGGAACTAAATACTTCTTCGTCCTTTTTCCAGAATATATCGGCTTCATTCGTGGGGAAAAAATCATAGTCTGATTTCCCAAGCAATTCTTTAGCGGAATATCCCATGAAATTGCAGTATGCTTCATTGAGCAACACCCATTGATGATTCTCATTTTTCACGAACACCGGATCAGCTATGGAATTTATAATGCGGTCCAAATAATGTTTGGCTTCAGCCAACTCCTGCTCAGCCAATTTTCGATCGGTGATGTCTCTGCATATTCCGTGGACTGAGACTGGTTTTCCCCCCTCACGTATTGTTCTCGAAACCACTTCCACCCATTTGGAAATTCCAGTCTTAGTTTTAATGAGAACCTCATATGGTCCCGTGGTGTCCATAGTTCCATCAATTTTTTTTACCATGTTCTGCATGGCAACTTCTAGGTGATCAGGATGAAGGATTTCCCGAAAATTCATTTTGAGGAACTCGTCGGGTGTATAACCGAACAGAGCATTAACGGCGGCATTGCAGGACATGTAATTGCCATCTAAATCATGTGTATAAATCAAATCAATTGCCTTATCGAAGAGATCTCTATAGCGGTATTCACTTTCACGTAAAGCTTCCTCGATAGCTCTTTCCTTGGTAACGTCCCTTCCGCAACCTACCGTACCAATCATCTCTCCTTTCTCATTCCTAAGTGGAGCCTTATGAACGTCAAGATGAAGGAACTCGCCCCTGACATTCCCAAATTCATCAAACCTTTGAGTTTGGCCTGTGTTCATGACGATAGAATCTGAATCGAGGCATATTCCCCCAAACGTATGCCATTCGGGATTTTCTGGTTGAGCCGTTCTTTCTCTTTCAGCAAAGAACATATCCGTTTTTCCCACAGGCTCATCCGTTGAGTCAGCGCAGAGCAGGCGGTCACAAATTGCCCGATTAGTGAAAATGAATCTGCGATCCAAGTCCTTTGCCCATATGAGATCCGGTACATTGTCACACATTAGTCTAACCATTCGGTAAAGAGATCTATAACGTTCCTCACTTTGCCGAATTGCATTCTCCGTAAATTTACGTTCAGTAATGTCTCTCAGGCTGATGATGTCTTTTGGTTCACCATGCCACAGAGTCAAATGTCCCGAAGCTTCTATCCACCTTTCTTCTCCGAAGCTTGTAGTTATGGGATACTCCGTGATTAAGGGCCCTCCGGTTGAGCGGACAGTTGACAGATCAGCAAGAACTTTGGCGTAATTTTCGGGCGAAAGAAAACTTTCGATGCCTATGGAAGAAACATCTTGGTCGGAAGGAACACCGAACAACTCGAAAGCTGCATCGTTCGCGAAGTGAATACTTCCATCGAAGTCCATGATCAGCACAGGATCCATCAAATTTTGAACAAGAGTCCTGAATCGTTCCTCACTGTCGCGTAATTCCTGTTCAGCACGTATTCTGTCCGTTAAGTCTTCTACGATCCCCACGCCTCCTATCGGCAGATTTTTTTCATTCACAACCGGTCCGAAGTAGGACGAAATAGGGGTAAGTTTTTCAGCCGTCACGGACGAGTAAGTTCCTTCAAAATAGGCCACATGACCGCATAAGGCTTTTTTCACACATTCTTTGATTTTCCAATCTTGCAATTGACTGAGCATGTTAAGGCCAATTAGTCGGTCTCGCGAGGATCCAATCATTTTCACACACTTATCATTCAGATCCGTTATGGTTCCCGTCTCGTCAAAGTGTAGGATTCCCACCGGAGAATATCTAAAAATCATCCGATACTTCTCTTCGGAATGTCTCAATGCTTCTTGGACAGCTTTCCGTTCGGTGATGTCTCTCACCCAAACCTGTATGCCGGGAGATGAAGCGAAACTAACCGCTCGAGCAGTAATTTCTCCGTCGAAGCATGTACCGTCTTTACGCCTCAATCCAACCTCATAATTCGCGGTAACATTTTCACCCCGGAGCCTTGCATCAGATCTTTTCTTGATGAGATCGTGGAATAATGGATCGTATAAGACCAGGTTTTCTTGACCTTGCAGTTCTCCGGGTTCATAACCCAACATTTCATATAGCCTGGCATTGGCGAACACGATTTCAGATCCTTTTTGGATAAAAATACCCTCGAAACTGTCTTCAACTAATGATCGATACCGCTCTTCACTCTCCTGAAGAGCCTGTTCCGCCTTCTTTCTTAAGGTAATGTCTCTGGCGATAGACTGAAAAACGTATGATTCTTCCGCTATTTCAAGCAATTGTACATTTTGACCGACCCACATAATTTCCGAATTCTTCAAAAGCAAAGGCAATTCAAAGTACGTATTTGAAGACTTTTTCGCAAACTGGACATTGTAGAACTTTTCGACCGAATCACGGTATTCTGGAGCGACTAACTCCAGAAAATGTCTCCCAATCAACTCATCTTCAGAATAACCCGTTAAAATCGGAACTATTTTGTTTACAAAAACGAAATGGCCGAGTCCATCGGCTCTTAAAACCATATCGCTCGATGTTTCCACAAGATTTCGGTACCGTTCTTCGCTTTTCTTTAGCTCACGTGAGATACGATTAATGTCGGTTACATCGGTCAATACCGCTAAAGTGATTGGATTACCTTCTGAATCAGACACAATTTTGGAACTGAGTAGGACATCGATTTTGGTCCCGTCTTTTGTGGTGAAATGACAAGAAAGGTCGTTGATTTGCCTGTTCCACCATGATTCCGTCGTCTCACTCAGCCCATACTCGGTGAAGTCCGGAGCAAGCACAAAGTCATTCTTTTTTCCGATCACCTCCGGGGCCGTATATCCGCTCTTTTGTAGCCACTGATCATTTACCGAAACAAAGTATCCGTCTTGATTGACGGACTGCATCATGACGGGACTTTTTTCATAAATTTGCCGAAGGTTCAATTCACTTGTCTTGAGGGAAAGTTCAGCTGAATCTCTTTCGGCCTCGCGTGTTTGCAGTTTCCACCTTCCGATAACAAGGCCAAATAATCCAAGAATGTAGATTGCGCCATGAGACATAATCATGGAGGCGCTATGTCGCTTATGATGAATTTGGAATTCCTTCAGGGGAAAGGAGATTTCTATGCCGCCGAGAATATCGCCTTCTTTGAAACCGCTCTTTGCGTGGCAAGAAAGGCAACCTTCTTGAGCCGGATGAGGTCTCATTAAACGCAGATACGGCTCACCTGAGATGTTCGTGAATTCCTTAGTTTCCGTAACTCCCTTATCAAAGGATTCTAGAGCCGATTTTTGCCATTCATCTGGAGAATTCTCTTTCCTTAATGGTTTCAGGCTGGTTGTAGCACCCTTGACTCCATAGAGCAGCGGAAATTCTTCCCGCAGTTGGCGAACCATGTGAAAACCCGGAATCAGTGTAAGGCTTTTTCCTGTCGGCGTTTTTGCGTCACGATCTGAAATCGCTTCGAGGAGAGGGTTAGGTTTGGTGTTCTCATCCACGGGAACATAAATACCGCCACGTGAGGCTGCCCATAACCTCAGTGCCCGCTCTTTTTCGAAGTGAGCTTCGGCCATATAAGTCGCTAAAGTATTTAGCTCATGCCGATGTTCGCTTATTCCCCAGAATAGCAGGCCCGTAATGGCCGAGGTCCAACATAAGACCGAAAACCAAAAGATATTTCTCACAGAGTAGGTTTTTTTGGTTCCAGATTGGCGAGATTGCATTTTCATCTCTTTTCTAATCCGAATTGTCGATAAATTTCGTTGGATTTGGGTTGCGCAGCCGAACTTAAATATAATTGCGATCGCGTGAGGATGTGACAAAGAATACGGTCACACCGGTTTTTTCGTTAATTCTTTCGAGCTTTGAAAATTAATATTGCTTTAAAGTTCCAATCGCCAATATTCAATAGGTTATTCTCTTTCTACTTATCGATCAAGAAAGTTTTCTGTTTGAATCATGGTTGGAAAGATCTTCAAAAAACTCATATGCGAAGCCGAATGGATGAACCAGATGATTGTCAACACACACGTGCTAAGCTTCTGAATCGAGCTTACTCTATGACGCTGAGGTAGTATCATTGTTGAAATTAGCTTGTGCATTTATGAGAGATCACCGGTACAAATCTCCGCCTTTACTCTTGTTTAGGCTTGGCTAAGCGGTTTTGTTTTGCCAACCGGCACAATTTGCCTTTATAGTGAATTTTTTAATAATTTTTGAAGCGCTTAGAAGTTGATAGACCCCCTCGTAACACTCAGTCCCAGATTGTCCATCTTACGGCTAGTCTCCGGGGTTATACAATCTGAAAGTGATTCTAGAATAAAACTTGGAAGATCAGAATCTAGTGAGTGGGCCGGTTTAGAGTCATTTCGGGAAGCATTTATGAAGAAAAATAGTACCCTAAAATGGCTGTTGCTGTTTACGGCGATTACAATCATTCAGTATTTGGCCGTAAGGCTAGGACTTTTAATGGGTATTGCCCATGGTAATGTTTCACCGGTTTGGCCTGCAACCGGATTTGCAATCGGAGTCCTTTTTCGTTTCGGGATTAGTTTCTGGCCGGGAATTTTTCTCGGTTCATTTCTTAGTCTTTTTCAGACGGATGTTGGACTGCTCGTTACAACGGGTGAATCCGTGGCTGCACTTTTGGAAGCTCTGATTGCCATATTCCTAGTTCGAAGATTTATTTCGGAACCCGACCCTTTCACAATAACGAGAAATGTAGTTCTGTTTTGTTTGCTTGCAGGTGTAACCGCCACGGCAATCAGTGCAACGATTGGTGTGGGAAGTCTTTTTTATGGTGGAATAATACCTCTCGGATCGATCGGCTATCATTGGGGAACCTGGTGGCTCGGTGATGCAATGGGTGCAGTCATTGTGGCTCCTGCGCTGATCATTTGGACATCGGGTCCATGGGTTTGGAAAAGGTCCGGGTGGTTTGGAGAGGTCTTGGTCTTTACAACTCTCTTTTTCTCGGGAGTTGTAGCCTTCTGGGGGCCTTTTGTAAGTTCCACAGGAGTAACGGATTATCCTATGGCCTTTTTCACTTTGGCCATGGTCGTAGCAGCCACCTTCTCGTCGGGACGTAAAGGCGCAACAGCCGCCTGCCTCATTTGTTCGGCTCTGGCCATTTCCGGTACCGCTCAAGGTTGGGGTCCTTTTTTCCGCGGATCAGTTAATGAATCTTTGTTACTGCTACAAAGCTACCTCATAGTGATTTCCGTTACGGCCATAATATTGGCTACAGTGCTGAAGGAGAGGGACGATGCGGTACAGAAATTACGAGAATCACGGGACAATCTCGATGCTCTGATCCAGGAACGGACACAAGAATTGCTGATCGCTAACGCTCAACTCAAGTTGCAAATAAACGAGCGCCGGCAAACGGAAAAAGCGCTCAAGGAAAGCGAAGAGCGATACAGAAACTTCTTTGTCACGTCTCGGGAGTGTATTTTCATAACCAGCCACAAAGGATCTGTAATCGACATTAATGATTCCGGTCTAGAGCTCTTTGGATATGCTCCAGAGGACAGATCTCTCGTATATGAAACGAATGTGTCTCAACTTTATGCAAACCCCGAAGAACGAGCTTCTCATGCGGAACTTATATCCAAACTGGGATATTCCAAAGATTACCCCATGGATCTTCTGAAACGAGACGGATCTGTTCTCAAGTGTCTCATAACCACGGTTACGAGAAGGGATGCGGCTGGTAACGTTGTAGGATTTCAAGGGACTATTCGGGATATAACCGAGCAAAAGCGCACCGAAGAGACTCTGAAAACAACTTTGCATCGATTCCATGCAATTCTTTCCAGCCTTTATGCAGGAGTCCTGATTGTATCGGAGCAGGGTGAGGTTGAGTTCGTGAACCAAGCTTTCTGTGACTTGTTTGACCTTGAATTGTCGCCCGAGGAATTGAGGGGATTGTCATCTTCGATCATGATCGGAAAAATCATAAGAGTTTATTCTGATCCTGCTGCAGCGGAAAAGCGAATACGCCAGGTAGTTGCGAATAATATTCCAGTTAAGGGCGAGGAAATCATCATCAGCAAGAATCGTACATACATGGTTGATTATGTGCCTCTTGAAGTTGCAGGCAAAGGCGCGGGTCGCTTGTGGCATCACAATGATATTACTCACTTAAAGAAGACGGAAGAAGAACGGGAGAAGCTAAAAAATCAATTATTCATGAGCCAGAAAATGGAAGCTCTAGGCACGCTGGTGAGTGGAATTGCACACGATTTTAATAATCTCTTGACGATTATAAACGGCTACGCCGAGATGATCATGTTGGACAAGGGCCGTAACGATACATCGTATCAGGATCTTCAGAAGATTGTAGAAACAGGACTAAAGGGTGCGGATCTCGTTAAACGCCTTCTGACATTTTGTAGAAATTCGGAATTGACCAAGAAACCCGTCGATGTAAATGACATTGTCCAGGAGATCACAAATCTTTTACGTAGTATATTCCCAAAGCTAATAGAAATACAGGCTCAGACGGATGATAATTTGATGCCGATCAAAGCGGATGAGCTGCAGATCCAGCAAGTGCTGATGAACCTTTGCATTAATTCGAAAGATGCCATGCCTGAAGGTGGAAAACTGAAAATAACAACAAAAAACGTTAATGTTTCTGAAGAATACTGCAATCTGCACATCGAGGCTAATCCTGGATACCATGTGCTCGTAGAAGTATCTGATACCGGTTACGGAATAAGCGAAGAGATTATCGGTAGAATATTCGATCCATTCTTCACCACAAAATTAAGAGATTATAATAAGGGGACCGGCTTAGGTCTTTCAGTAGCCAAAGGGATCATTGAGCAACATGAGGGTTGGATTACTTGCGAAAGTAAATCCGGCGTGGGTACCACTTTCGAAATGTACTTTCCAGCCCTTTCCAATCAGGAGTGAATTTGTTTCGATAGACTTGTTACGAGAACGGAAAGATTATGGGCAACAGAACCGTCCATCTTGACGGAGGATTTTCAAATGCCTAACAAGGCACGTCAGGCAAAACCCTCATGCATTACTCTGATTGACTGTTCAGTTCCGGTATTTTTCTCAACAAGCAGACTATTCAGTTTTGATGGGAGATACAGAAGAAGGAAGCCAACCAGAGAAAACCCTAAATAGAAACCCAAACGCCTACTCCTCCACAAAGAAGTCGCTCAATCTGATTGACCCCGCTGTCCGTAACGATATCGTGGATCATACATCCGTTAGCCCTGTAGAGGATCTGCTATGACTCAGTCCTTAGAATTCCACGTGAATTCAGTCATAAACCTCAAATCCATTCCGTAGCCGTTTGTCGTCATGGGATCAGTGAGAATCCTAAGAAACTCGCAATCGTGAGTTTTGCTGCACTATGAGAATTGACGGCACAATCAACATGTGAAATGCTCAGGAACCAATTGGTCGCAGGGAGTTTAGAGTTATGAATGCTTGGTTACTCCTTTTCTTTGCCATTGTCATGGAGGTTGCAGGGACAACTTGCATGAAACTTTGTAAAGGTTTCACTCAATT
>CAZTJA010000053.1:18541-20780 GCA_964613745.1 uncultured Syntrophaceae bacterium | reverse complement strand
GCTAAGGGCAATCGACGGGATGACTTTTGACCACGGGGAGACTCAAATCCTCGTGTCGGGGCGAAAAGGAAAAAGCCGACAAGGAGGGGCTAGCTCCGAGTCGGCCGAAAAATGTGAGCAAAATGTGAGCACGCTGCTCTCAAGAAAAATTGCTCTTGGTATAACTACCTAGAATTACTGGTAGTCCCAAGGGGAATCGAACCCCTGTCTCCGCCGTGAGAGGGCGATGTCCTAGGCCGCTAGACGATGGGACCAGATCTCTATTTTCATATCAAATAAGTGAGACGAATGTCAAGGCCGGTGAGCTCCATACTGGGCTGGTTGTAGACAAACGTTGAACTGCTCGATCGTTTTCACGGCAGTTGTTGTCCCGATTTTCGATCATACTAGATCCAGCAGCTCCAATTTCTTATTGGAAGCTTGGAATAAACAGCATAGAATGCGATCCGTATTACGAGAACGGAGGAAGTATATGGTTCCGTCACCGGAAAAGATACGTTTCGACAACCGAGTAGTAGTTATCACCGGCGCTGGTGGAGGTCTTGGTCGAATATACGCTTTGGAATTCGCAAAAAGGGGTGCTGCTCTTGTAATTAATGATCTTGGAGGTCCGAGAGACGGAACAGGGAGTGCCTCAACCAGTCCTGCGGACAAGGTAGCGGCGGAAATCACATCCCTTGGAGGGCGGGCTGTGGCAAATTATGATTCCGTTGCATCGGAAGAAGGCGGAAAATCAATCGTGAAGCAGGCTTTGGAGTCTTTCGGCCGTATAGATGTGCTCATAAACAATGCCGGAATACTACGCGACAAAACTCTGGTCAAGCTTGAACCCGCAGATTGGAACTCCGTTCTAGATGTTCATTTAACAGGTGCATATCACACCACCAAGCCCGCTCTCATCAAAATGAGAGAACAAAACTACGGCAGAATAATGTTTACGACATCGGCGGCGGGACTCTACGGAAACTTCGGTCAGAGCAACTATTCTGCAGCTAAGCTCGGCCTTGTGGGTTTGATGAATACTCTCAAACTGGAATGCCGAAAGAATGATGTAACCGTAAATGCGGTGGCCCCTATTGCAGCAACAAGGCTTACGGAAGATGTATTGCCGCCGGAAATTTACGAAATGCTTATGCCGGAACAAGTGACGCCGCTTGTACTGTACTTGTGTTGGGAAGGTTGCTCGGAAACGGGAATGATTTTCAATGCCGGAATGGGTTATTTTAACCGGGCTGCAATTGTAACGGGTAAAGGAATTCGCGTTGGAAACGGCAAAGATCCTCTGACTCCGGAACAAATATTGGAAAAATGGGAGAACATAAAAAGCCTCGAAGGCGGCTCAGAACACTCGGATGCAACAGAAGCTTTAGGCGACATGCTGTATAAGTTTAACGTGCAAAAGCCCCAATGATCCGGCGTCAACGGACATTCGTGTCCATACAGCGTTCAAGCAAGCCGCCGCACTTCTCGTTCCAGTCATTTGGGAACACTTTTCCACATCGCGATCAATATTAATGATCCTGATAACTGTGAACTAATGTTATAAAACTCTTGAAGAATAATACGGCCACTGAGGGAAAACGGTGAAGGTTACTACAATAGCAAGTAAAACGGTATCCGAGTTGACTCAGTCCGGCTTAGATATTCTGGCTCAGGTCGGACGTATAATCATACTGCTGTATAAGATTATAAGACTCACATTTACCCCGCCTTTTCGTTTCACCGAGCTTCTGCGACAACTTGATTTTATCGGAGTCCAGTCCGTTGCCCTGGTAGTGTTTACAGGAATGTTTACCGGAATGGTTAGCGCTCTGCAGACTTACAACGGCGTCAGCAGATTTGGAGCTCAATCGATGATCGGAGCAACTGTCGCCCTCGGCTTGACAAGAGAACTCGGACCGGTGCTCAGTGCATTAATGGTGATAGGACGGACCGTGTCATCTATGGCGGCTGAAATTGGGACCATGCGGACCACTCAGCAGATCGACGCTCTGAGAAGCATGTCGGTTAACCCAATACATTATTTAATAGTGCCGCGTGTGCTCGCAATGGTTCTGGTCTTGCCTGTCCTGGCATTGTTTTTTTCATTTGCAGGTATGATCGGGGCTTACGTAATGGCACTCTACCAACTTGGTATAGATCAAAGTACATTCATGATCGGAATAAAAAATTATTTGGATCTTCAGGATATTACTCACGGCTTGTTGAAATCGGTTGTGTTCGGCCTCGTGATCTCCAC
>CAZTJA010000053.1:0-18441 GCA_964613745.1 uncultured Syntrophaceae bacterium | reverse complement strand
ATCGGGGGATCCGGTGAGGGTAAGAGTGTCCTCCTGCGTCTCATGATCGGATTGGAAAAACCGGATTCGGGATCTATAAAGATCGCCGGTGAAGATATTGTTCCAATGCGGGAAAGTGATCTGAACAGAGTCAGACGTAAATTCGGAGTGCTGTTTCAAGATGCTGCTCTGTTTGATTATTTAACTGTGGGTGAAAATGTTGCATTTCCCATAAGGGAGCATCTGAGGCTTGAGGAAAGGGAAATTCAGGACATCATCATGGAGAAGCTGGCCGGGGTAGGGTTGCTGGGCGAAGAAGACAAAATGCCTGCACAGCTTTCCGGTGGAATGCGCAAGCGAGCCGGATTGGCACGAGCTTTGGCCCTTGATCCTGAAATAGTATTTTTCGATGAACCCACGACGGGTCTCGATCCGGTCACTGGAGCTGTAATATTCAACCTGATAATAAAAACTCACATGGAAAAACCCGTAACATACGTGTTGGTGAGCCATGATGTTCGGAGTGTCATGGAATTTTCTGACGAAATCATGTTGTTGCACAAAGGTCGGATTACTGCATCGGGAAACCCAAACGAAATCAGACAAGATCCCGATCACGTCATAATGCGGTTTATGGAAGGTTCATTTGTCACAAGAAGACATCATCCTTAATTCGTCCACTCTGCCACTGGAGTTTCTCACCCAGGAAGATTTGCGTCTCATTGTTGAAAGATCCAGATCCATCGAGTACGAGCGAGACCATCTTATATTGGAAGAAGGTTCACTCAGACAGGCAATATTCATAATCATAAAGGGCCGAGTTAGGGTGCAGCGGGTGCATTCCGAAAAAGAAATAGCGTACGTGCATCTTGGACCCGGCGAAATCTTCGGAGAGATGTCTTTCATCGAGAACTTAGGAGCAAGTGCATCTGTTTATGCGGATGAAAACGTTTCGGTTCAATATATTGAAGGAAGGCATTTAAATTCTCTGATTGCCTCAGTTCCCGGTTTCGGCACCAGATTTTATCAGTCACTAGCGATAATTTTGGCTCGCAGATTACGTTCCACATCGATGATGTTGCCGCCCCTGATGTTGGATGAAGTTCCCCGCCGTAAATCAGTGGGATCACATGCCGTCATTGCAGGCAGAAAAGAAATGATCTCTCAGGATCTCCTTCGAAACCTTCAGGAGTTTCGCAAGGAAATGTTGCGTATTGATAGATCGATTAAAAATCGTGAACTGAAGGATAAAGACATACAGATCGGTGTCGACTCAGTTTGCTGCGAATTGTGCGATACCTTTCGGACGAGCGTAAAGAACGATCCGGGGCGAGTGAATGAAATTGCGGGGTGCGTGTTCAGAGAAGCTTTTCCTTTTCTTATGCTCAGCAAAAAATATGATTATTGCTATACGAAGCCAAGAGGTCAGGCTGCAGATTTCCAGGCCTTGGATTTGATGCGTGATCTTAAATGCAGCGGAGCCGGTCGCCTTGGCCCTTTTCTCGACAAGTGGTTTTACGGCCTCACATTTTGTCAAGGTTATCGTCAAAGAGTAGATGTTATCCGAATGGAATTTACCAAATTATCATCTCAAGTAGGACCTTCCAATGTATTGTCGGTGGAAGGCGGATCGAGGGAGGAGGCCATTCCTTTGGACGAATCTGCACGCAATAATACTGTTCTCACGTGTGTGGACTCGGACCCCGAATCAATAGTCAGAATTTCTGAAGCATATGGAAAAAGACTTAATTTCAGATATATACCGGAAGACATTCTCAAGCTATTCGTGCAGAAGAATCGGTTAGACTTGCCCCTACAAAATATCGTCTATTCTGTCGGGTTACTGGAACATCTCCGAGATGAATTCATAATTAAGGCATTTGAATGGACATGGGACCTCTTGTCCAAGGGGGGCACAGCGCATTTTTTCACCTTCGAGCACAACCATCCCGATGCATTATTCGTCAAGTATTTGATGGATTGGCCGATTCAGCTTTGGAAAAAAGAGCAAATACTACGGTATGCCGAACAAGCAGGTGTTGCGCAACATCTGGAAATTGAATGCATTGAATCGACGTACCAAAATTGGATTAGGCTGCAAAAGCCGCATTAAGTGAAAGTCTCGTCGAACCTGTGGTACGTAAAACTAACCGGAGGTTGATGGAATCTATTTTCATCATTCATTCGGAATTGCACTTAGGATACGCGGAATAATTGTTGCCGAGCAATGTGTTTGCCTGTTCGCCGGCATCCGCTTCCATTATCGGAGCTATTTCATACCTATTCGTTTTATCCCGTAAACTCTTAACTTGTAAATATTAAGAAATGCTTGCATTTTACGACATAGGCCTTATCTATTCTTATATAGAGAAGAACTAATATACAATTACTAGCAATTCAGGGTAATACCTTTTCAAAATTGCTTGGAGAATAGAATGAAAAAGGAAGCAAGGCTACAAGCCCAAAGAATGTTTGTTAAAGCGGACGGAAGAATTACGAACAGAGAGATAGCAAAAGCTGTTAATGTTAATGCGCTGACCATTGGACGGTGGAAAAAAGATGACAATTGGGAAGAAAAGCTGAGTCCGAGCGCAGAAGGTTTAGGGAAAGGCATTCATGGTATCATTCGCAAGAAAGCCGCTCGAGATCAAGCCTTTCAAGAATATCTGGACAAGAATGGAAACATCACCAACAAAGATTTAGCTAGGCTTGTTGGTGTCAGTCCTGCCACAATAAGCAAGTGGAAAGAAGTAGACAGCTGGATCGAAAAGCTTCAGGATGACGAAGGCGACACAGGAGCAAAGAACTTAGCCCAAGCGCCCCATGAACTCGACATCGGCGAGTTGGTTTCCCCTGAACAGATTATCCAGATAAATCGACTTATCGACACTTTTCTGGATCGGGAATATTTATCGGCGAGCGAAATAGCGGATTTAGCTGAAGCGAAGAGTGACCTGTTGGAAGCGGTCGAGATTTATTTGGGAATCGTTCGTGAAATGGGTGAACTCCAATTCGACCAGGCCCAGTAGACCAAGAGGCTACCCGGGGATAGGCGTCAGCTCTTCCCCTAAGCCTCGGCCGATTCTCAAGCCAAAACCAGAACGGTAAGATATTCCATGCATGGGTTTTAAATGATTACTCCGGATACAATTCTCCAGATTTATGAAGTTAAAGGTGGAGGTAAGGTGGAGATTTGGAATGCACCTCCAAGTTATATCGGTATTTGGAATGAAGACGATTTCATGTACATCTTCTTCATTTCCGAGGAGGATGCTTTCGTAACCGAATTATGTGATCGAAATGGTTTGGAACTGGTTTCAAGACACGAGATCATGTACAAGGATTGGCAGCAAGGCTTGCCACAAGGCGGAATGCTGGTGGCTGGATTGCAGTTTTGTTCAGCAAACGAGCCATGCCGAAGTCGGGATTCTATTTTAATCGATCCGTCAGTGGTTTTTGGGGACGGCAATCACCCTACCACAATAGCTTGTCTGGAAATTGGATCACGAATCATTAGAGATGGTAATATAACGTCGGTCTTGGACCTAGGCACTGGCTCAGGGATTTTGGCTCTCATGGCATACAAATTGGGGGTTCCAAAAATCACTGCAGTTGATAAGAACAAATTGGCTATTCAGACTGCGCTCTCGAATATTGAAATAAATGGGGCCCAAAAAGCCATTGATATTAGAGAAGGCGAAGCCCGATGGTTTCTCGATATTGGTTACGATCTCATTTTTGCAAATTTACCGTTCCAGGTACTTCTAGAGCTCGGGACGCAGAGTTCAGCTTCTCAGCATGGAATTTGGGTCATTTCGGGCATCAATTCCGTCCAGGCCGATACTCTCATTGAGCTATACTCCGAAATAAACTACGTCTGCACTGAAAAGGTCAATACCGATCATTGGGTGACTTTTGTGTTGAAACACAAACCACGTTGAAGCCCAATTCTATTTCACTATTTTGAGCATTTGCTTAAATTGATCTCCCTCAGCTTTCTTAAGCAATTCGAACAAAACCGTTTCAACACTTGTGAGATGAGCACCGGCATCTTTGCATTTTTCCAGGCCTATCATTCTGTTTTCCGGAGTACGGGAGGACACTGCGTCCACAACTACGTGCACATCAGAACCTGATGAAATCAGGTCAACCACGGTTTGATACACGCACACATGGGACTCTATTCCACAGATTATGACCTGGTTTCGGTTTAATTCATTCAGTTTTTGGACAAATACCGGCTCACCCAAACAACTAAAACTTACCTTGGTAACAGGTTCATTGCTTTCGAGCAGGTCCTTTATTTCGGGAATAGTAATCCCTAATCCCTTGGGATTCTGCTCCGTGTAAATAATCGGCATTTTCAGTACACGGCATCCGGAGACCAGCTTAACCGTGGATTCAGTTAATTGCTCTTGGTGCCACATCGCCTTAAGGAGTTTTTCCTGGACATCTACAATGGCCAACAAAGCATTTGATGATTCCAACATGTTCGCTCCTTTACGGCCTTAGGCAAGTAGATCTGTTCAAGTCTTGTCGGAATTATTGCTCTTGTTTCGTATTACCGCTTCCACTTCAGGACTGAAAGTCAGAACGGCAATGCCGCCGCAATGCTCGCATGACTTACCTCTCGGATTGCCCGTCTCAAAAAGTAATTTTTGAATTCTCGAATAATCCGTTTTGAAGAGATTCTTACCGCAGAAAGGGCATTCGATGAATACGTATTTTTCGCTAAACGCGAATTCGGCACGTTTCATAGGAGCCATGTTCGTAAGCTCCAAAAGAGAGCTGATTAATTAAGAATTGTGTAGCAGAAATACGGATGAATCGCAAATGGAATGATTGTCGTTATTGCAGAAGCCTGTCAAGTATGTGTATGAACAGCAAACAAAAAGACTGGAAATGAGAGTTACTCAATTCCAGTCTCAGGTATCAATCGTTTGCAGCTGTGTGTCCCGGATCAGCTCCTAATATATTAAGAGGAGATTTCAAATCGCCCGGTTCCCCGGTAACATATCCGAATTCATCGGTAACGATTTCGGCGACTTTCTTATATAAAACATTCAGGGGAATCTCAGCCGGACACGCCTCGGTGCAAAGATTGCAATCTATGCATCTGCCCGCCATGTGGACGGCTCTGGTCAGATGAAACATTGGATTCTCAGGAGGCAAATCTCCGGTTTTAATCAGCGACGTTTCCTCCAACGTGCACACATTGCAAAAACATACCGGACAAATATCGCGGCACCCGTAACATTTTATGCAGCGATCGAACTCTCCCATCCAGTAATCGAGTCTTTCAAGAATGCTCTTGGATTCGACTCCATCAACTGAGACGTTTTGAACTGGATTGGCCTTTTCACCCGAGACAAATTCGTCGGGGTAGGGCTTTCTGCACTCATGCTTATCGGCAAGTTCTTGGGGGCAGGCGATCCCGACTTTTACAATCGATTCGCCGGCGGGAACTTGATTCCATCGGAGCAGCTCATTCAGTGCTCGCTCATCACAGCCTCTTACTAACACACCGAGCTTAACATCAGGCTGTTGTTTCACAAAATTCATGAGTATTTTTGCAATCGGGTAGCGACTATCACCCGGCTGATTCTTGTCGCCTATTGAAAAGCCGTCACCTAGTTCCTCAGCCGCTTTGTAAACATGAGGGACGATATTCCCGGCGACTTCCTTTAAACCTAAAAAGGCGTTTATCTTGCCGTCCGAAAAAAGATCGGCAACTTTTTCTTTGACCTGGTCAATCATGATCATTCCCGTTTATATGGATAGTTCAGCCGGCTTTTCTTAGATTCGTGTTCAATGGAGAGGGGCCCAATTTTCGGATCTTTTCCACAAAATCGGTCACAACTTGCGCAAAACGGGGACCTTCAGCAGAAGAAACCCATTTGAGCAAAAGCCTCTCAGGATCGATACCGGAAAACTCCAGCAGTTTTTGCATAAAAGCGATTCTCTTGACCGTCATGTAATTACCGTACAGGTAATGGCAATCACCGATGTGTCAGCCTCCAACAAAGACGCCGTCAGCTCCTTTTTGAAAGGCTTTCAAGATTTGATGTGGTCCAACGGTAGCGGAACACAGGGTTCTTATGGTTCGCATATTAGGTGGATACTGCAACCTGCTTACTCCAGCTAAATCAGCCCCGGCATAAGCACACCAGTTACATAGAAATCCAAGTATGTTGGGCTCAAACTGTTCTGACATCAAGATCTCCTGTCAACCTGCCAGCGCCTGTTCAATCTGGGCATAAATCTGGTCATTTGAAAATCCATCCAAGCGGGCACTGCCCGATGGGCAAGTTGCGGCGCAGCCTCCACAGCCTTTACATAAGACCTTGTTCACCTGACACACGCCACGCTCAGGAAAAAAGTTGATTGCTCCGTAGGGACATACCGCCACGCACCCTAGGCATCCACAGCAGGTTTCGGCATTTATATCGGCCACTATGCCGCTGGTGTAGAGAGCTTCCTTGGAAAGAACACCGGCTGCTCGAGATGCTGCGCCTAGGCCCTGCGACACTGCCTCTCTAATGGTGCTAGGAAATCGAGCACTTCCGCAGAGATATATTCCATCGGTTGCGAAATCCAGTGGTTTAAGTTTGACGTGACCTTCGAGAAACCAGTTATTCTCGTTAAGAGGAACTTTCAACATCGTCGAAATCTCGCCTGCATCCTCCTGAGCTATCATGGGTGTGGACAGAATTACGAGGTCAGCCGGTAAAGATATGTCTTTACCCATCCGCAGATGATACGTGCTCACGTCATGATCTCCAACGACAGGGGGTCTTGTGGGATCATAAGTGACGTAACGAACACCCATTTGCTTCGAGAGCCTGAACATGTCCTCATTTTCAACGCCGTACATCTGCATATCTCTATACAGGATGGTTACTGTCGCATCAGGATTTTTTTCTTTGGTAAGAATGGCATTCTTGACGGCAGTCATGCAGCAAATGCGGGAACAATACGTTCTATCTGGACAGCGAGATCCTACACATTGTATCATTACAATGTTGTTTCCGGTCACTGCATTCTGCTTCATCATGGCTTCATAATCAAAATGAGTGACCACTCTGGAACCATCGTAGCCGAACATGCCCTCAGGTTTGAGCACCCCGGCACCGACGGCAACAATCAACACACCGGTTTTAACTTTCGTTTCGGAACCATTGCCTTCGATGCTAACGGAATAATTTCCGACATACCCTTCAACTTTTTTAACTTGGGATTGAGTATGTATGGTGACTTTTGGATTCGAGTTGAGCCGTGAAATGAGGTCGTTCACAAGTATTGACGGATCTTCCCGAGCAGGCAGTATCATATTTAGATCATTGAGCAATCCGCCAAGACGATCCTGTTTTTCAACGAGATCAACCTCATATCCCATGTTGCCCAGTGCCATAGCCGCGGACATGCCGGCCACTCCGCCGCCGATGACGACGGCACTATGTGTCAGTCCAAGTCTGATGCGACTTAATTCTCGTAGCCGAGCCGCTTTCGCTACGGCCATTCCAATCTGGACTTTGGCTCTTTCGGTCCCTTTTTCACCTTCCCGCATATGTACCCAGGAACACTGGTCACGAATGTTTGCCATCTCAAAAAGGTAAGGGTTCAAGCCTGCTTCTTCACAGGCACTCATAAACAGTGGCTCGTGAGTTCTGGGGGTACAGGAGGCAACCACAACTCTGTTCAGATTCTCTCGCGGAATAGCGTCTTTGATCTCATTGATGCCGCCCTCGGAACAGGTATAGAGATTTTCCTGTACAAAGACTACGTTGGGAAGAGTTTTAGAATACTCGACCAGCTCCTTCATTTGCAGGTAGCCTGCTATATTAGAGCCGCAGTCACATACAAATACGCCTATACGAATGTCGGATGTTGCCGTTGTAGTCAATCTAATCTCCCTTAAACTGCTAAGGCCCTTCCGCCCGTCATGACCACTTCTGCCGCTCTCGCAGCTGCACTACTGGCCTGGGCTACTGATTCGGGAATGTCCAGCGGGCCTTGGGCGCAGCCGCACGTGAAGATTCCAGGAACGCTTGTATCCAAGGGTCTATTGGGATGAGTCTTCACAAAATTGTTTTCATCGAGTTCGAGCCCGAGAAGTTCGGCAAGAGGATTAATGCCTTTTGAAGGTGAGCATGCGTTTGCTAAAATCACCATATCCAAAGTCATGCTTTGAACTTTGCGCTGTTCGGTGTCTTCATAGTAAACGACAGGGTTAAGATCTTCATCCTGAAGAATTTCGGCCACACGGCCACGAATGTATTTAAGCCCGGACACTTCGGCTCCACGAACCTTGTACTCTTCAAAACCTTTTCCAACCGTCCTTAGATCCATGTAGAATATGTAGGATTCCGTTTCACGCTCATGCTCTTTGGCGATAATTGCTTCCTTGATAGCGTGCATACAGCAGTAACTGGAACAGTATTTATGAAATCGGAAATCCCTGGAACCAACACACTGAATGAACCCGAGCTTTGTAGCCGTGTGATATTTGTGAACGTGGGCTTCCGTTTTTTCCAGTTCAGCTTTGAAAGCTTCTAAATCAGCGACATTTTCGGATTTTTCGGCTTTCTTTATTAATTTCGGCAGCTCCTTCAGCCTTTCTTCCATTCTTATAGTAGATAGTCTGGATAAATGGCCTTTAGTGGGGCCTCCTGCGCTCAGCAGCCTTTCCATTTCCAGGGAAGAAATAACATTCGGTATTGTACCGTATCCGTATTCAGGAATCTGCGTTGCATCAAATAGTTCGTAGCCTGTCGAGACAATAATGGAGCCTACCGACAGTTCTTCAATGGATTCCTTTTGTTCGTAATCAATGGCTTTAGCCTGACAGACTTTTGCGCAAACGCCGCATTTTCCGCCTTGTATTACTTTACAATTCGCCGGATCAATAGTGTAAACGGAAGGAATACCCTGCGCATAATCCTTGTAAATCGCCTTTCGATTATCAAAACCAAAATTGAATTCATTTGGAACTTTGGTCGGGCATTTCTCTGCACAGGCACCGCAGGCCGTGCAGCGGCTACTGTCTACGTATCTCGGTTTTCTGCGAATCTTTACTTTGAAATTTCCGATGGATCCTGAAAAATCAACTATTTCACTGTAAGCCAGCAGATTGATCGAAGGATGTCGACCGACATCCAGAAGCTTAGGTGACAGAATTCATATCGTGCAATCATTAGTGGGAAAAGTCTTGTCCAGCTGAGCCATTTTACCGCCGATGCTGGGATTTTTTTCAACTAGATGCACTTTGATTCCCATGTCGCCTAAATCGAGAGCCGCCTGCATTCCGGCTATTCCGCCGCCGATAATCAATACTTCGTTAGAAGCCATGTTGCCGTCCTTGGTCAGTGACCGAATTATATCCGTTTATTCCGGCCGGTTTAAGAATACCGAAACCGATACACTTTTACCCTTTGTTGCTGATTGAAGCTGCCAGAAACTCGTTGAGATCTCTGATTTTCAAAGGCAACTCCGTATCACGAAGAGCACAGTTCAAATGCATTCTACATTTTGAACACGCCGTAATGAGAGTTTCAGCCCCCGCTTCGACCGCCTCAATTAACCTGCTTTTCTGAATCTCTTTGGAACAGGCGGAGCATCCCATCCAGGCACTCGTGCCACAGCACAAACCGCTCTCTCGATTATGCTTCATTTCCAGCAACTCAACACCCGGTACGCTCTGAATCAGCTCACGGGGAGGTTCAAAAATCCCCGCCTGTCTGCCTAAACGGCAAGGATCATGATAAGTCACCTTCTCGTTAATTGCGTCGGGAACAAAGGAGCCCGTCTTACGTTCGTCATTTAGCAATTCGTAAAAATGAACAAGCTCGATGTCCAGATCGCCAACCACCTCTGGATAGTATTTCTTAAAGGTCATGTAACCTTCCGGACATTGAAATACAACCCTCTTACAGCCAAGCCCTTTGATAAGTTCGATGTTCTTGCGGGCAAGTTTTTCAAAATTTACCTTGTCACCATTCCACAAGAGATCATGCCCACAGCATCTTTCATCATCATGAATCACAGGTTCGATTCCGATACCGTTCAGCAGCTTCAAAACACCCCGTGGTCCTTCCATGACATCCAATCCCCAATCGTCATGGAATTCCACGTCAAAGTAAGGAGCACATCCAACGAAGTAGTATGTGTCTCCCGACTCGGAAATCCTGCCCGCTTCCCTGGCCCAATCAGTCTTGTTCTGCTTGATTTCCAAGGTTTGGAGTCTCATGATGGCCTGAAATAGTCCACGATGGGCCGGAATGCCGCCTTTGCCCTGGCGCACCGCTTCCTCACGAACCATTCGAACAAATTCAGGATAGTCGATCTTGGCTGGACATCTGGTGCTGCATTGTCCGCAAGAGAGGCACGACCAAATATTCACATCTTCCAATGGATTTTCTTCTAAATCCATTAGAACTTTCTCAACCATGAGCCTTGGTGAAAAATCCGGAGTAGTTCTCGAAACGGGGCAACTTCCGGTGCAGATTCCGCAATCTAAACAGTAGTAAGCCTGCGTGCGGTTTACGATTTCGGGTAGATTCATGCCGCCGTCTCCCGTTTAACGAGTGGATTTTTCCCTAATTTGCGCAGATCTTCGGTAAAATCACGTATTATTTCGGCAAATCGTGTTCCTTCGGATGCGGAAACCCACTCACGTTTGAGTCTGGCGTCCTCAATGCCGAGCAATTTCATCATTTTTCTCGTCTTTTCAATTACTTTCAAGGCCTTTTCATTACCTTCCAGGTAATGGCATTCTCCGATGTGTCAACCGGTTACCAAAACGCCATCGGCGCCTTTTTCATAAGCCTTGAGTATGTAGGTTGGCGTGAGCATTCCCGAGCACATCATACGTATAAGTCTTATACTGGGTGGGTATTGCATGCGCCCAACACCGGCCAAATCAGCGCCGGCATAAGAACACCAGTTGCAAGCAAAAGCTATTATCTTCGGTACATATTCGGTACTCATTTGAGACTCCGATAGAGATTTTCACGTATACGCATTGACTTAGGCAAGGGCCGCATCGATCATTTCGCCGATTTGATCATCTTTGAAATGGCGCACTGCAGCAGCTCCTGTAGGACATGCGACGGCGCATGCTCCGCAACCCTTGCACAATGCAGGATTCACCTGGGAAACATACATCCCTACACTGATTTCCACCAGTTCGGGCGCATGGAAGGGGCAAACATCCACACATCGACCGCAGCCCCGGCACATGGATTGGTCCACTACCGAGACCATCCCCGAAGCTTCCACAAAACCTCTTGCCAACACCTGAGCCGCATGTGATCCTGCGGCTTCGGCTTGCGCAATTGTCTCATCCAGGGGCTTTGGATAATGAGCAAGTCCTGCGAGGAACACTCCGTCTGTGGCAAAATCTACGGGGCGCAGCTTCATGTGAGCTTCCAGGAAGTATCCATCCTCATTGGTGGATACCTTGTACATTCTTGCAAGCTCTTTGTTGATCTCGTTGGGAATAATTGCGGCCGCAAGAACTACATTATCAGCAGCAATGTGCATTGATCCGCCAAGGATAAGGTCGGGAACTTTGACGGATATCTTATTGCCTGCTTCTACGACGGGCGGATTCGTCGTCTCGTATCGAACGAAAATAACACCGAGTCTGCGGGCTTTTTCATAGTAAGGTTCATTAAGTCCGAAGGTTCGAATATCGCGGTATAAGACATACACCTTGCTCTTCGGATTGGCCTCTTTAATTGCGATCGAATCCATTATGGAGTGATTGCAGCACACTTTGCTGCACCATGGACGCTCCTGGCATCTCGAACCAACGCACTGGATAAACACGGTGGTCCCGGCATTCATGACTCCGGAGTCATGAGCCCGCATTGCGGAACTCATTTCTAAGTGCGTCCGAATTCGAGGATCCGTTCCGTATCCGTAGATGTCTGGTTTCCATTCAGTTGCTCCAGTCGCAATGACTGTTACTCCGTGCTCGACATCAATGGGGTCTTGCCCTGAAACGTCAACGGTACTCTTGAACTTACCAATGAAACCCTGGACATCCTTTACTGCGGCATTCTGCAGAATGGTAATCTTTTCGTTCGAAGATATTTTGGAAATTAAGTCATCCACAAATGGACCGACTTGCTCGTTTTTCATTGTGTGGACAAGACTTAGAGCATTGCCGCCCAGCTTGTCCCCTGCTTCAACGAGCGTGACATCAAAACCCTGATCCGCAATATTGAGCGCCGAAGTCATACCGGCGACACCGCCGCCGATAACCAGTGCGGAATTCACCATTGGAAGCTGTTGATCCTCAACCTGTTCCAAAAGCTTGGTGCGTGCTATCGCCATACGAATCAAATCTACCGCCTTATCCGTTGCCAATTCTTTTTCCTGCATGTGAACCCATGAACAATGCTCACGAATATTCGCCATTTCGACCAGATACTTGTTGAGTCCTGCTTCTCTGGCCGTTTCCTGGAAAAGCGGCAGGTGAGTTCTCGGTGTGCAGGATGCGACGATAACACGGTTGAGATCGTGATCTTCTATTATTTTCTTTATTTGAACCTGAGCATCCTGAGAACAGGTAAACAGGTTCTCTCCGGCGTATGCGACTCCCGGCAGGTCCTTGATCCGTTCAACTACTCCGGGTACATTTACGGTTGCAGCAATATTGATTCCGCATCTACATACAAACACGCCAACTCTCGGATCCTGACCGAGAAAATTCTTTTCCGGAGGCAACTGCTTCTTGACGGTCAAACTATTTCTTGACTCAGCCAACATTCTGATTGCCGCTCCAGCGGCAGCGGAGGCTTCCATTACCGTTTGCGGGATGTCCTTGGGGGCCTGAAAAGCCCCTGCAACAAAAATTCCGGGTCGAGACGTTTCCACAGGTGTGAACGTATTGGTGTCGCAGAAATTGTTCTCTTCCAGCGCAACTCCGAGTTTTCGTGACGTGCTTAGCGTGGACTCGCTCGGTTTGATACCAACTGCCAAGACAATCATGTCGAATACTTCGGTGACAAGTCGTCCCTTTTCGTCGAGAAAGGTGATTTCGAGATCATTCGTCATGGGGTCTTCAACAACCCTACTGACCATTGATCTGATAAATCTGACCCCGCCTTGAGTCTTGGCCTTTTCGTAATACTTATCGAAATCCTTACCATAAGCCCTAATATCCATATAAAAAATGGTGGGCTCGATGTTCGAGTCGTGCTCTCTTGCGATGACGGCTTCTTTAATGGATGCCATGCAGCAAACGGAGCTGCAATGGGGCATTCCCTTGCGCCGGTCACGGGAGGCAACGCACTGGATCCATGCAATTTTTTTCGGATGCCTGCCGTCCGACGGCCGCCTCACTTCTCCTTCGAATGGTCCCGAAGCACTGAGGATGCGCTCCATCTCAAGATTGGTAACCACATTGGGCATTCGGCCATGGCCGTACTCGGACACATGTTCGGTGTTGAAAAGTTCGTAGCCGGGAGAGAGGATCACCGCTCCCACTGGGATTTCAATTACTTCGTCCTGCTGTTCATAGTCAACGGCTTTCGCAGGGCAGACCTTGGCGCAAACTCCACATTTCTTACCCTGGAACAGCCTACAGTGCTCAGTATCGATGGTGTATACGGACGGAATTCCTTGTGCATAATCTTTGTAAATGGCTTTTCTATTGTCATGACCAAAGTTGTATTCATTAGGAACTTTGGTTGGACATTTTTCTGCGCAGGTACCACAGGAAGTGCACTTTTCCGGATCAACATATCTTGCTTTCTTACGAACCTTAACCCGAAAATTACCGGCTTCTCCTTCTATACCTTCGATGAGCGAATACGCCAGGATTTCTATGTTCGGGTTTTGGGCTAGGGTCTGCAATTTGGGCGAGAAGATGCAAGCCGAACAATCGTTTGTTGGAAACGTTTTATCAAGCTGCGCCATCACGCCGCCAATGCAAGGCTTCTCTTCGACGAGATATACTTTAAAGCCGGATTCAGCCAAATCCAGAGATGCTTGAACACCGCCGATTCCACCGCCGACGGTCATTATTGCGCCGATCTTTTCTCCGTTCACTATATGCTCCCTAAACGATCCTGCACTAACCTTCTCGGATCGCATTCTTCAGAAATCAAGATCAGATCAGACCTTTTGCAGCCATCATCGATTCGGGCGATACGAGATGTTTTGAAAACCAATTCTTGACGCCGGAATGCCCCAAAGCAAGGCCCATTAATTCGGTGAGGAAGAAAATGGGTGTATAATAAACTTGTCCGACCGCTTTGGAAATATCCGCTTGTCTGGTATCTAGATTTGCCTGACACATGGGGCACATCGTCACTAATGCGTCGGCATCCAGATCACGAGCCATATCCAGCAATTTACCCGAGAGCTTAACTACCATATCCGTCATGGTCAAAGCTAGCGAACCCCCGCAGCAATCGGTTTTGTATGGCCAACTCAAAACTTCCGCTCCGAGAGCTTCAAGGATCTTATCCATCTGAATCGGATTTTCCGAGTGTTCGGGTTCAACTATTTCCACGGGACGAACTGCAAGGCAGCCGTAATAGGGCACTACACGCAAGCCCTTCAATGGTCTAACAACTTTCTGCTTCAGGGCTTTTAGTGCTTCAGGTTTGTAAAACATGTCGATCCCGGAAATTATGTCTATGCCGCCTCTGAGGGGGAATTTCTTCTGCAAGTCCCTATCAGCTAAAATGGCCTTCGAAGATGCCTTCATACGGACATGACAACCGGCGCAGGGTGCGACTACATCGCGACCCATTCGCTCCGCCGTCAACAAATCCTTCGCCGGTAATGCCACTTCCAAAAAATGGTCAACCATGTGAGCCGAGGATGCTCCGCAGCACGTCCAGTCGGGCAGCTCCTTAAGGGTTATTCCCAGTTTGGTTGCAGAACTCCGAAATGATTCATCCAGCTCCTTTGCGGAACCGGTTAAAGTGCATCCGGGATAGTATGTGTATTCCATTTAATCCTCGTCAGTCCGGGAAGCTCCCGGTAATTGGCGGCCGGGAAAAAGCCGAAAGGGTATTATGTTTTGTGGATTGGCCCCGCGTCCTGCGGACAATCTCAATCCTACTGCTGCAATAAGTCCGCATGAATCCTCCTTCCTCATGCGTTCGAGGTAAAAAGGCGTACTTAAGCATGCGCGGACCGCTCCAAAACTGCTCTTACTATTTTGATTACGATGGGATGACCTGAGACATCCAGGACTCGATATCTCCGAACGTCATATTAGTCCGGTGAGCTTGTTGTGTCAAGAACGATAAAGTCGGACAAAGTTTCCCGCCGGAGGGTTTTGGCATATAATTACCATCACATTTTGATTTGAGGAGTGCTCTTTATGAAGTCGTTCGATATGGCTTTGCTCGCAGAAGAGATGGGTGGAGAATACGTGCTCGGAAAAAAAGATTTACATAGTAGAGCTTGTTACATGATTTATGGAATACTGGATCCGAATGAATCAGATAGACTTATTAAGCCGGGGGAGGGGTACGAAGAGATCCTTTGTGCGATAAACGGCTCCGTGACGATGGGTACGTCAACTGGAGATCTCATTCTTCCTAAAGGACATGCGGTACATCTGAAAGAACACGAATCTTTTTACATTTCCAATAATACTGATAAGAGCATTATTTACATACTTGCCGGAGGGTTAAAGGAACCGCCTCAAAGTCCATCCGATCCTGAAATGTAAGAGTCTGAAGCTTCTCAGGCGGATTTAGAATTGCATGGCGACGCAAGAACTGATATTGTTTTCCCGGTTGCCTGAGTGGTGGAATGGGTAGACACAAGGGACTTAAAATCCCTTGGGGCTTGTCCCCGTGACGGTTCGAGTCCGTCCTCAGGCACCATACGCTAAAATGCCGACTCCTGTTGTTTCCTCGTTTACACCAATCTATCTCAAACTTTACCAAAGCTAACATTGATGAAAAAAGACCAACATCGGAGTTGAGGAACTGTTTTGTCCAAATTATGTCCTATGGAGAAAATTCTGAGAGGAGCTAATTATGCGTACTAGAATTGTTGTCCTTTCACTGGCTTTCATTGTGAGTATGTTCATGATTGCACAAGATTCAATTGCTCAGCAGGCGGGGTCTTCCACGGCCGGAACAACTATGCAACAGAGAGGATCCGGTTCCCAAACAGGTCCGGATGGATCGGTTGATTCCTCACGCACAAAACGTTTTAAAGGATTGTGGGACGAATTAACTCCGGACCAAAAGAAACAAGCGAAAATGCTGCGTCTGGAAAGCGCCCGCAGAATTGCGAATATCAAATGTGAACTGGGCAAAAGACGCGTTGAACTGATTGAATTTAGGCTGGCCGAAAAGCCGGATTTTGATGCAATCGACAAGAAACAAACCGAAATATGGAATCTCATGGATGAAAAGAGGAAAGAAAGGCGACAACTCAAACAAAAATTTCGATCTCTTCTTACTCCAGAACAAAGAGAAAAAATTTACTCCTCAGGTTTTTCAGGTTGTCCCATGGGGTGCTCTAATTGTCCTTTCGCCAATAAGCATATGCGCAAAGGAATGGGCAGAGGCATGATGCACCATGGAATGATGGGACACGGCATGATGGGTCAGGGGATGATGAATGAAGGCATGATGGGACGCGGCATGGGCATGATGCGAGGCATGCATCCGGGAAGAATGGGTATGATGAATGATGATGCCGACAATGATCAAGATAATATGAACAGGTCGAGTTCTCCTCAACAGTCTGCCATGATCGACACTGGTTACGTTTACGGATATGGCTCCTCCGATGGTTATGACGATGATGATTATGATTCCGAGATGGATGCGGAGTAAGTCGCTTATTGAAAGCCGGTTCCGCCGGCTTTCCTTTTCAAAACTGTTGATACGACCATTAATATTCCGGTTGAATGTGGGTGAAAAATACCCCCTCTTGAGCCACGTCCGGCAAAAAAGAACCCCTTCATGGCCTAACTTAATTCCGATGAGCATTTTTATTCGAATAAAATTATAAAAAATCAAACAAAACATCTTTACGAGCTCCAAAATTAGTGCGGCATCTATATTGCATGGTGTAAATCACGTTAGGTAATTTAAAATTTCTTAAGGACCAAAGTGGTTCGCCCATGAATTCATTCAGAATCTACCTCATAAGGGCTTTATTACCAAATTCCGGGGACTATGATTACTGGAATGCTCGGCTTTTCGATGAACTACAGAAAGGTAGAGCCAGATTTGGTTTCTCCTCTTTTGAAGGAGCAAATCTTTCAAAACTTCAGACAGTCGTGAGAATCAGCAAGTGGACTCAGCTCGGTGAGCAGGAGAAAGACTGTTGGGCTAATGCCTCTTTCATGTTGACTGTTGCAGCAGGTGACTACCTCATCTACTTTGATATTCCGGATACTGATGAATGCGTAATTGCGATGGCCACAGGAGGTTACGGTTTTTCAGAGTCGTGGAATTCGGATCCAAAAAACGGATTTCGACATTTCATACCGTGTAAATTCAAAGCAACGCTCCATAGAAATGATCTATGGGTTGGGAATAGTACCGCAGGCACATTACGCTTCACCGGGTTCTGGCATAGGATTCCTGGGACTCCGGAATTCTTAGGTTTCCTCAGTGATCTCGGTTGTGACAATGGACACAAGAAATCTGAAGAAGTCCTTTCTGCATCTGACCAGGAAATCACCAGGGCTTCCGGTAACGGTAACGGCAGCAAACCTAAATTCAATGGCCCTACTGAAATCAACCCCCAATTGGAGTTAGACATCCCGATTCTCATTCGAGCCAATGTGGATGTTTCCAGAAGTGCGCCTAAAAATATCGTCGTCAATTCAAACTATGGAGATGGACAAGCTGATTACTCGGTCAACGGATCTTTAGAAAAGGTTACGTTCTTTCAATCTGCTGAGCACTTCTCAACGGAACATTTTGAACGAATCGGATTGGCTGATGAAATAACGGATGTGACGCCTCTCGCCGTAGAAGAACTTCCCAGTAATCCGGAACGTGGGTCAGCTACATCGGAATGTGACTATGAAAGCCCTAATGATCAAGCCAATGCGCTGCAATTCTCCCATTGCAATTTGGAAATCACTGAGAATTCGACCGAAGATTCCAGCGATGTAATGGAGCTTGGATCGGCTTCAAATCAAATTAAGACTGCGGATCAAGAAAGCTCGAGTGCTCTGAATGGTGAATCCACTCCCTTTGAAACGGCGATTGATCAGTTGAAAAAAGGCTCGGAACCGCATGATGGAGTCGAGATTGAAAATTCGCCGGAAGTTTCCGATGAACCTATCAAAATTGGCCGACCGTGTACAAACTCGGCCGACTATTTCGAGATCGACAATCCTTTTGTGGATGATCTCACTGAAAATACTACAGATGCAGGCATTCATACCTCCGGGGAAGGCATTTACATGAGTGAGGAAATGCTGGACGAAGCAGTAGAAGCCGACTTGTTGGATAC
>CAZTJA010000052.1:0-20801 GCA_964613745.1 uncultured Syntrophaceae bacterium | reverse complement strand
TTGAATGCGGCTTTTCAGGGTATGAAGTGAATGAGTTGTTCTTCATTAATTCGACCCCATTGGATTTCGGTAAGCACCGCGCCAAGTGGCTTTTGCTTCCATATTGTTCAAAGGACCTCGAATGCAAATACAGAAAGACCCCCGGGTGTGATGAATGCGGAGAATGTTTAATCGCGGATGGTTACGGTTTAGCGAAAGCTTTCAATCTTACGCCTTACACCATCCAAAGTTTTGAGCATCTGATGAGTGTGCTCAAGACGGATTGCTCGGGATCGGACGATATATATTTGGGATCCTGCTGCGAGGCTTTCTATGCAAAACACCAATCGGAAATGCGGGATATTTCAGCCAAAGGGATACTTGTGAACCTGGATTCCACCACATGCTACGATTTGGGGAAGGGTACGACCGCCTACAAAGGCGAATTTGATAACCAGACACAGCTCAATATCGATCTCATCGAAAAAACGTTGCGACTTCTAAATGCTGCCTCAAAGGTGTGACCTCCTCGTAATCGGTGCCGGACCTGCCGGTTCAAGCGCAGCCATTTCTGCCGCGAAAATGGGATTGACCGTCGTATTGATCGACCGTAAAACGCGAATTGGAGACCCTCCTCATTGCGGCGAGTTCGTACCATCAAGGCTTTTTGTCGAATTTCCTGATCTACCCGCCCCCATTCATCAGATCACCACTGGTATGAAAACTTTGCTGAGTGAAAGCATAGAATTAGAGAAATATGAATTCCCTCAACAAGCGGGAATCAGCAAATCCCAGGGATTCATCATAAATCGTGCGCTGTTTGATAGAGAACTGGCCCGATCAGCAGCAAATTTCGGTGCTCTGGTTTGGTGCTCAACTACCCTAATCGGTCTTGATGGGAATGTTGCAGTATTGGAGCATAGAGGTGCACGAAGTTCGCTCTATTTTAAGTACATTATAGCGGCAGATGGAGCTACTTCTACTGTCGCACGATTGCTTCGTTTGTCCCACCTGCCCACGTTGCATGGAATTCAGGTGGAGGTACCTTTAGGACATGCAATAAGTGAAACGATCGTGTTTCTGCATCCAGATTTCGTTGGAGGATATGCGTGGTTGTTTCCCAAAGGACTCACGGCAAACGTGGGGCTCGGAATAAATATAAAAAGGACGGAACCTCCTAAAATTCTCCTTAATCGTCTTTTGGAATATTTGATTGAAAATGATTTCATAAGAAGCGGCATTTTGGCCGTGACGGGCGGCAATATAGGCGTGGCGGGCCTCAGAAAAAGTTTACATGTGGATAAAATCATATTTTGTGGGGATGCCGCGGGACTCACGCATCCGATTACAGGTGCCGGAATTCCACAAGCCGTTGTTTCCGGAAGACTCGCCGGAACGGCAATTGCTCAGAGCCTATTGTCCGGATCTGAACAATCAATTCAGGAATACGAAGCGGAGATGAGATCCCATTACGGAGGAGTACTGAGCCACGCTGCAGCAAAACGGAAATTTATGGAGAATCACTGGGGCCTTATGGGGTTCTCGGAATTATGCAAATCCACCTGGGTCGGGTACAAAGGCTACGGTCGGAGATTGCAGTCAAGTGATTGATTTTCTAAAAGTGCAGCAGGAACTCAGTAATTTGGGAATAGAACTGCCTTTTCCTCGGATTTTTCAACAAGCTTGGACAACTTCAAGAACGTTTTTCGGAAACACACTGAATCTGTTCCTGCCCGGTATGTTTGTGTTGAACGGCCTACATGGAGCTTTCCCCGCGGTTTCAATCACCGGAAATCAATGCCGACAAAGTTGTGAGCACTGCAAAGGCAATCTCTTGGAATCAATGCACCATACTACTACCCCGGAGTCGCTTCACGAATTCGGAAGATTAGCCTGGGAAAGAGGAAATGTAGGCTTGCTGATTTCAGGAGGGGCCGATCATAGTGGGCGTTTACCGTGGGAAAAGTTCGCACCCATAATAGAGCGACTCAAGGCCGAAACCGGTCTTGTGATCACGATTCATCCCGGTCAGTTGGATGTCGCAACAGCGAGAATACTTGCCGATTCCGGTATAGATCAGGCTCTGGTTGACTTTACCGTCGATGATGAAACCGCACGAGCAATTCTCCATCTTGATAATGGGTTTTCAACGATAGTAGATACAATGGAAGCCCTGGCAAAAACCGGAATCGAAATTGTCCCACATATTATCTTAGGCCTAAACTTCGGCAAATTAGGCCATGAAATTGAGGCGGTACGAAGGCTGGGGGATTATTCAATAGATAAATATGTCGTTGTGGTTTTGATGCCTTTAAGAGGCACACCCATGGAGAAGATCTCGCCCCCCAGTATAGAGGACGTAGGTATATTCTTGGCTGAGGCAAGAGCTGAAATGCCTTACGTCAAAGCCGGCCTGGGATGCGCTCGGCCCCGGGGAATGTATAAGCGCAATCTCGACATTGTAGCCTTATCGGCTGGAGTCAATTCAATAGCTTTTCCCAATGAAAGGACACAAGCCATTGCCGAGAGGTTGGGTCTTGATGTGCATTTCGCAAAAACCTGCTGTTCTTTGGATCCAGAGAATGTACGGCAATGAGAACGGTTAAGGGTACACGCATCTGATTTTAATTAAAATTCGTTATACCAAGGATAAACAATGAATTCGTCGGATCTTTCAGTACAAAAAGAAGATTGCGCGCATGAAAGTCCCGAGTATGTCCGATTATCATTAGCAGCGGCAATGACTCTCGGATTTGTGAAAGGCTGGTTTTTTCGCAACGCAAGATTGAGGTGCGTGAATCTGCTGCTCACGTACTCTTCCGGTTGCAAAGCCAATTGTGCTTTTTGCGGATTAGCGGGAGAGAAACTCAAACCTTCTCGCGACAGAAAATTTATACGGGTTCCGTGGCGCACCTATTCAACAGGGACGGTCATTGATGGAATCGTACATGCACCGGATTACGTGGGGCGAGTCTGTATTTCCATGATAACGCATCCCAGGGCGGTTCGGGATACCAAGATTCTGTGTGAACAAATATACTCTTCGACGGGGAAATCGATATCAATTCTGGCTTCTCCCAGTGTAATGACATTGAAGGATCTTGAAGATCTAAAGAATTGTGGGGCGGATCGCATTGGAGTAGCTATCGACACAGCTACGTCGGATTTATTCTTTAAGCTAAGATCCAAGCCAGTCAAAGGGCCTCACGATTGGCAGAGATATTGGCAATTCTTTAAGCAATCGGTTGACGTGTTCGGAAAAGGTAATTCCGGCGTGCATCTCATTTGCGGGCTTGGTGAAACTGAAGAGGAGTTGGTGCACGCGATGGTCAGAGCTTCCGATCTGGGGGGATTCACCCATCTTTTCTCATTTTTTCCGGAAAAGGGCTCTCTAATGGAAAATGTTAATCCCCCTTCCCTCGGCACTTATAGACGAATCCAGCTCGCACGCTACCTGATTGATGAGAAGATGATCGAGGCACCACAGATACAATTTGATGCAAATGGTCGGATCGTCGGATTTGACATGAGTGCGGATTTGCTGGACAGGATAATAAACGAAGGATCCGCCTTTGAGACGTCAGGCTGCCCTGGACCGGACGGTAAAACCGCCTGCAATAGACCTTACGGCAATGAAAAACCCGGTTCAGAAATACGAAATTTTCCATTTCAGCCGGACGAAACGGACATACGTAATATTAAATCTCAGATATGGGAATACTAGTGGGGATTGAGATGAGCACCGGGAAAGATGTTCTTTCCCGGTGTTTTTTTAGGGCTCGAACAGCTTGATGCTGATTCCATTCGGATCATTTATTGACGCATACCTAACACCATCGCGTATGCCTTCGGTTTCACAAAATGTCATACCTTTTGCTTTGAGTTCCGATACCCACGTCGTGAGATTGTCAACGCGGAAACTCATACCGGAAACACCGCCTGACAGGGGACCTGCCTCCGAAAAGCGATTGTGACATATTTCAAGTTTATAAGGGGTTCCTTCCTTCTCCATGCAGACGATGTCAAAGCCTTTGGTCATTCCTTCAGCAGTTCGGAATCCAAGCTTCTTATAGAAATCGATTGTCGATTCAGGATTGGAAGTGGGAATCCCTATGGTCAAAGGGTAATCTTCAACAGCGGAACTCAACGGGGTTGATGATTCAGCCTCTGTGTTGTGGGCCACAAGTAACGCGAAAACAACAAGAAACATAATCGAGAAGGTAAATCCGACGAATAACCTTCTCGCATGCCCGGCAGGCAGTCTCATGCTGTTCCAACCTCCTGTACTACACTAAAAACTCAGACTTGGTGTCCAAGACGAGCTAAATATACACAAAAAACGCTCTAAATGCAACAAAAGTTTACTGTTTTTCAGTAAATCCCGCAATTAATTGGTGATAAAGATCGCAGTCATGACGACCATGAAGAAATGATTCCAAATAATTAAGACAAACGAATGGGAGCCTATAAGCCATGAACCAACGACAATGTCAATAATTATTTATAGTGTTAAACCGAAAACGGATCATCTTTCCTTCTTCTCATCCTTACCTAAGGAAGTATCCCATTCACCCGAAACTTCAACATCCACGCCTTCCTGGGCCATGCGAGCCATTTCTCGAATATTTATCATCTGCGTGTCCGCAGCCGACAATTCTTCCTCGCACTCAGTTAGGCCGCTGAATCTCTTGGATGGAGTTTTTCCTTTTTCTTCAGTATTTCTTTCTTCTATTATTTTTCGGTTTTTCACTGTTCCTTAGATCCCTTTTCCAGGCTACTCACTAAGATGAAGCGTCAACGAATTAGTAAAGAGTATTTGGCCGACGATTACCATCGAACTCGGAAAGAACTTGGATGGCATCTGATATCCAAGCATCCTCCTGGAGTTGAGTTGCATTGAGTTTGACAAATCTCCCCGACGGTTCCCTTCCGTCCCGAAATCTAATATCCGGATCTATTCCAATCCCGTCAATATCCTTACCCAGTGCAGTAACATACTGAGCGGTAGTGAGACGTAGAGCCAATTGATCATTGACTACAAACACAGCCTGCACCGAAGCTTTACCATAGCTTCTTTCCCCCAATACCATCGTATTTTTCTGAGATTGAAGTGCTCCCGTCAGTATTTCAGCCGCACTTGCGGTTCCTTTATTGATCAGAATTACAAGCGGACCCCTGTACAGGTTGTGCTCACCCGAAGTCTTGTACAACTTGTTCACCTTCGAATTATTTCCTTGAATGGCCGTTATGGCTCCGCCTTGACTGAAAAGCTCTGCAGTCTTGATAGCCTGATCGAAAATCCCGCCGGGATTGTCTCTCAAATCCAGAATGAGCCCGCCGAGACTCCTTCCCGCAGTTGCTTTCAAGCGCAGAAGTGCCTGCTTGACCTCCTCTGATGCAGTTTGTTGAAAATTGACGATTCGTATGTAGCCGATATTTGGATTGATCAAAGAATACTTTACAGGGGGTACCTTGATGAGCCGTCGATGAAGCTTTAAGTTTCGGTTTTTTCCGGTATTCGCATCCACCAGAGATACCGTCATCAAAGAACCTGAAGCGCCACGAACTTTCTTCAAAACCTCATTGAGCGGCAACCCGTCAACCGACATGCCGTCTATAGCCAAGATTTTGTCTCCTGCAGTTATCCCGGCTCGATGGGCAGGACCGTCTTCTATGGATGACACTACCACGTAGTGACCGTCTCTCGAATCCACAACCATTCCTACTCCGCCGAACTTGCCGGAGGTCCCAATCTTCAATTCTTTCAACATGTCTTTATCTAATGCGCAGGAATTGGGATCCAACTTTTGGAGCAATTTATCCAAGAAAAGGAAGAACACCCTTTCATCCTTCATACCGCAGAAAGTCTTGAGATAATTCAGATATTTGGAAGCGCATTGAACATAATCCGAATCGCAAGAGTCAATCGTGGGAACGGCATCAGAACAGGTGGGAGACGTTATCAAATCCAAAGTTTTCAGCGTTTCTGGAATCACTGTGAAAAAATCGATTTCTCTTACATAGTTCTCGGCAATTAGCTGCATGATTCTTGTTTTGACTTCAGTTCCCCAGGAGCCGTTCAGACGTTCTGAGGTTCTGTTTGGCGAGGATAGTTCCAGTCTTTCCGGCCTGTCCTGAGCCTCTGGGTAGGAAGCGCAAACAATGAAAATGCACAGAACCCAAAATACTACTGAGAACCGACTCAGATACTTACTGTCTTGCGCAAAGGAATAACGATAAGGCATGAAGGAGCCTTTTGGATTCGACCTAGTCTCCCGGTTGTCCTGTTGACGACAACTCTCGGGATTTCTTAACAGAGCTTTAGTCACGTCGATATGTTCGTAAAATTATACTATTCAAGATTCTATAAGTGAAGCTGACCATATTATTTTGGAACAGAGTTTCTCATCGTATGTAGTTCATTTGGATACATTGTTGTAAAACCCTCCAAATTCAATATCTCTATAGCCTTATAGGTATTAACGAAGTCTCGAGCAAAGACATATATTCTCGTTTTGAAAACCGGCAACATTGAACGAGAATATACCCATATGTTATGACATTACTCTCGATTCTTAAGTAGAGTCACGTAAGTGGACCGGGTGAGGAAATATGGAGCACAAATACAATCCAGAATCTATAGAAAAAAAATGGCAGAAGTTCTGGTCTGAAAATGATCTATTTAGAGTAGAAATAGAAGATGATAAGCCGAAATACTATGTGCTGGAGATGTTTCCGTATCCATCCGGAAGAATTCATATGGGCCATGTCCGGAACTATTCAATTGGAGATGTTGTGGCACGTTTCAAGATGATGCAGGGCTATAACGTACTGCATCCTATGGGTTGGGATGCCTTCGGCATGCCGGCTGAAAATGCCGCAATAAAGCATGGATCCCATCCAGCAACCTGGACCATGGAGAACATTGCTGAAATGCGCCGACAATTGAAGCGACTAGGATTCTCTTACGATTGGGACAGGGAAATAGCCACATGCGATCCGGAATATTATCAATGGGAACAATGGTTATTCACTCGCATGATGGAACGGGGTCTAGTTTACAGGCGAAAGTCAATAGTCAATTACTGTGAACCTTGTGCAACAGTGCTAGCGAATGAACAGGTTGAAGCGGGAGCTTGTTGGAGATGCGGGACGCCGGTGATACAACAAGAGCAGGATGGATGGTTCTTTAAAATCACGGATTATGCTCCGGAGCTTCTTGAATGGTGTAATAAGCTTCCAGGTTGGCCGGAAAAAGTGCTGACAATGCAACGCAATTGGATTGGCCGAAGCGAAGGTGCAAGAATCTTATTTCCGCTGGAAAACACGGATGAAGCCGTAGAGGTTTTCACCACGAGGCCCGATACGCTTTATGGTGCAACGTTCATGAGTTTGGCACCGGAACATCCTCTTTGTCTGAAACTCTCGAAGGGAACCAATCAAGAGCAACCGGTCAAGGATTTCGTCAACAAGGTTCTTACTCAAACTTGGCAAAACAGAGTTGGTGAGGATTCCGAAAAGGAAGGAGTATTTACCGGAGCATATTGCATTAATCCTGTGACCGGGAGACGAATGCCTATATATGTCGCAAACTTTGTTCTATATGAATACGGAACAGGTGCAGTCATGGCGGTTCCGGCTCATGACCAACGGGATTATGAATTTGCGCGAAAATACGGATTGGATATTGTTATCGTAATACAACCCACTGATTCGACTCTCAATGCGGAGTCCATGTCGGAAGCGTATGTGGATCCCGGCACATTGGTAAACTCTGCCGAATTTAACGGTGTCGACAGCATTGAAGCAAAGAAGAAGATTGCAGCCAAACTAGAGAGCTTGGGCAAAGGCGGTCTTACAATCAATTATAGAATTAGAGATTGGGGAATTTCACGTCAAAGATATTGGGGAGCGCCCATCCCCATTATTCACTGCGGGAGTTGCGGCCCCGTTCCAGTTCCGGACAAAGATTTACCGGTTGTTTTGCCTACGGACATTGATTTTCCTAAGAGTGGGAAATCCCCACTACCCGAATTAGATTGGTGGGTAAATGTGAATTGCCCGAATTGCGGCAAAACGGCGCGTCGGGAAACCGACACTATGGATACTTTCGTCGAGTCATCCTGGTATTTCGACCGATATGGCTGCCCTACGTATGAACTCGGCATGATCGATCCTCAATCGGATGCTTATTGGCAACCCGTTGATCAGTACATCGGCGGCATAGAACACGCGATTCTTCATCTATTGTACTCCCGCTTTTTCACTAAAGTCCTCCGGGATCTAGGCATAAAAAAATGGGATGAACCTTTCACGAATCTTCTGACACAGGGAATGGTCATCAAAGATGGTGCCAAGATGTCAAAGTCCAAGGGCAATGTTGTAGATCCTGAAGAGCTGATTAATAGTTATGGTGCCGACACGGTAAGACTCTTCTGTTTGTTCGCCGCACCGCCGGAGAGAGATCTCGATTGGACATCGGAAGGTGTTGAAGGATCATTTCGTTTTTTAAATAGGGTTTGGAACCTTGTCCGACAGCACAAAGATCTGAATCCTGATTGTTCCGGAGAGGAAACCGGCGAATCTAAGGCCGTGCGCAGACTTATGCACAAAACCATTAAGAAGGTGACTGACGATGTTGCGAATCGTTTCCACTTCAACACCGCGGTTGCTTCAATTATGGAGATGTCCAACGAATTATCCAGAATTTCCAAAGACAGTCTTGCGAGCAATCAGGCCTTGGCCGGTGCAGTTGCGGAAGCTGTGAGATCAATGGTGATGTTGCTCTCACCTTTTGTGCCTCATATCTGTGAAGAAATGTGGCGACTGCTGGGTGGAAAGCCGGGCATGACCAAGCTGTCATGGCCCAAATATGATCCGAAAATGCTGGAAACTGAAGAAGTCGTCATTGTGGTTCAGGTGAATGGAAAGAAAAGGGGCGAAGTCACGGTTCCGGCAGAGGCTACCGAAGAAGAGGTAAGGACCATTGCACTTGATGAAAGCAATGTAAGAAAATTCATACAGGACAAAACAATAAAGAAAAGTATTTTGGTTCCGAAAAAGCTGCTAAATATAGTTGTTGGTTAAATGAGCTGATCGGTTTCATTTAGATCGGATCGATTAGTTCCCCTAAGGAATTTTGCGCTGATCAGATTTGAAGTGCTTGTCTCAATATGCTGACTACACAGAACTGTTCGGTATGTATTGGAATACCAGCAAATATTCCAGGATCTTATCCGTGAGAGACAGGAATGATACTTTTTTATTGAGTTATGGGAAATTATTCATCATTTTGCTGGTATCACTGGTTGCCGGTTGCGGTCTCCGATTCAGCGGGGCTCCGGAAGACACGCCATTTCCGCCTGAACTCAAGACCATAATGATCCAGAGTGCCGTAAACAATACCGTTGTCACCGGTATTGAAACGGAACTCACAAATGGATTGAGGGCGGAATTTGCATTGGGAACCAGATTAAGTCCAGTCCGTTCGGCGGGGGATGTGGTTTTGAAGACAGTTATATCAACTTACCAGGACACACCATCCACGTATCGTCCTGATGGAAAAGAACTTACACGCATAGGTACGATTCGCGTCAATTGTTCATTGGACAGATCAGATAACGCCAAAGTATTATGGAAAAAGGAATTTTCGGCGTCTCACTCGTACAATGTGACCGACACAATATCGACAACTCTCTCCAACAGAAGACAAGCTATTTCAAGAATGATACGCGATATTATCCCCAGAATTCACCGTTCGATGTACGATAACTTTTGAAGGTTCGGTCACACGTGTCGGTGGGCAAATCATTGAGATACTCGAATGATCCGAAGATTTACGAATATGCGGCTTCTTACAAAGGACTCATATTCACTATACTGTCTTCATCGATTGTTTTTCTCATTGCTTACTGGCCGGCCATAATAAATCCGTATGTCATCAATGATGATGTTCGCCAGCAGATTTATTGGATGCAGCGGTGGATAGACCCGGAACTTTATCCCGAAGACCTACTGTCAAAATATGCTCAGAACTATGTGCCGTGGGGAGTGCAGGCAGTCTATTGGTTAGGTTCCTTCATAATGAACCCGGTGCAATTTACGAAGGTTGTCACCGGTATTCTATTTGTTGTGAATTCTCTTTTTATCTATGGGCTAGGAACACGGTTTCGAGATGAGCGTTATGCCGTCATCTTAGTTACTACGTCTTTTTTCTTCACCAGCTTTCTTTGGAAAATTTCAGGTGGTCTGTCACAGGGGTTCGCCTTTCCATTAATGCTGGGTTATCTCTATTATTTACAATCCAACAAATTGATGGCTACGGGGTTGATACTCTTTCTGCAATCGCTTTTTAATCCATACACCTTTCTTATCTGCTTGGTCAGTCACTGCTTCTATTACATCTGGAACTTTGGCTCAGATTCAATTTCGGTTCTCTACGGCTTAACCAAGAAGTTGCACAAGTCCCCCGATTCGAAGAACCTGCGAGCTCCCCTATTTGCACTTGCGCCTGTCCTGCTTGGAGTAGTCGTCATGGCTGCAAAGTACATGTACTACTCTCCGGCGGAGTTCGGCAGACTAGTCACGCGGGCGCAAATGTCCGGCAATATCGAATATTCTGCATTGGGGCGATATGAAATCTACCCTCAGCCCTCCTTTCTTTACGAGCTCATACGACCATTAACCTATCTTTTCCCAATTCAAGAAAAGATTTGGTTAGTAGGGTATGTCGCCATGTTTATTTTTTTTACTCTACAATTGTTGGCGTGGACCAGGAGAGACAAGAAGGTTAATTACAACGGATTCAGTTTTTTAGGTTACCTGTTGCCGGCATCTTTCGTACTTTATGCAGTATCCAGCTTTTACCTTGCACAGCTGTTCCTGCCTGAAAGGTACCTGGAATTGAGCTTGAACATAGCGTATCTCTTTGTTTTCGCTTATGGTTTCAAGATCCTACTGGATGGACCGAAATTCTCTCAGTTTTCCAGTATTAAATTTTGTTCTCCATTTGCGGTAGTTGCAGGTATCTTCGTTTACGGCTGCGGAACATACAATTACTCACAGTTCTCTCACGTTTATAATTTCGTAAATAATTTACCCAAAAATGTTCTCATCGCCGGTAATCCTAAAATTATGGACAATGTTATGGTTTTCGGCAAAAGAAATGCTTTCGTCACATATGAACTCTCTCATACTTGGTTGGACAAATATTGGTCAATAATCAAGAAGAGAAATGAGGACTTTTTTCAAGCTTATTATGCCGACGAGGCGTCCGCAGTTGCGGATTTCGCCTCCTATTACGGCATACAGTACATTATAGTTAGTGCTGAAGATTTTGATTCAAATGCAATTTCTAAAAATAAAATCTCTTTTGAGCCGTTCAACTCACAAATTCAATCTATTGCATCAGGTAACGCTCATTTTGCACTTCTGAGTAAATCCTTCCCCGTGGTCTATGAACGTGACGGGTTAAAAATCCTTAGAGTTAATTTGCAGCCGCTCTGAACAGTTCCTCATACAGTGCTCCGATTTCTCGGGACGATTCTCAAAGAAGTCCATACAGTTTTCGTAACAGATTTTCTGATGGGGATTTAAAGGGCCATCTGAACCTGCAACTCTCCACATTACTTGAACCAGAAAAAAGAAGCCGCTCACAACCGTAACCATTATTCCTATTATCAGCAATATTGACCAATCCATGATTTTTCCCCTTTATCAATCTGTTTTATTATAGATGCAATGTGATTCGTTTGGTTTCCCAGTCGAAATCCCTTGACTTGTAATGCGGGTTTAAAGATGCTGGAGGCACTACATTTAGAGGTTTCGAAATGGAGAAATGGCAGAGTCGCTTTGCTTCAAAGCTTGTTTCCGCTGAAGAAGCCGCTCGTCAGGTCAAAAATGGAGACAGGGTTTACCTGGGGAGCATGTGTTCCGAACCCACCATCATAGTACGAGCCTTAGCTGCTTCAAATGTCGAAGATGTTGAGATGGTGCAATTCATCAGCGGTCGTGAGGCTTCCAAACTGGCCGGCAAGAGTTCGGGACGCTTTAGAATAAAATCTTTCTTCGTTGCGGGAAGATCCCAAGATTCGCCCGGAATGGCTGAATCCGACTACATACCGTTATTCCATTCTCAAATCCCTAATTTCTTCAGAAACAGACGAATTCCCATAGACGTTGCCATCATTCAAGTTTCCGAACCGGATCGCTTCGGTAGAGTTAGTCTGGGGATTTCGGTTGATACCTCCGTATCGGCAATCGAATCGGCCCGTCTTGTCATTGCCCAGGTGAACTCTTACATGCCAATAACGCATGGAGACACGTACTTTTCAGCTGATCGCTTCGATTTCCTCGTGGACGGTTCAGAACCTCTCGGCGAATTGCCCGAAGAGGTACTTGGAGTGAGAGAGAAATCCATCAGCGCTTATGTAAGCGAATTGATCGAGGATGGAGCCATATTGCAATTCGGTTTTGCCGGCATATCGAGAGGGCTTACAGAATTCTTGCGGGACCACAAGCATTTAGGGATACATACGGAAATACTCACGGATCCTCTCATTGATTTGCTCGAATGGGGCGTTGTCGACAATAGTACGAAAAATCTCTATCGCGGTAAGTCACTGGCCACCTGCTGCATGGGCACAAATAGACTATATGATTACGTAAATCATAATTCTATGATCGAATTATACCCTTCCGATATGGTCCTTGATCCGACAAAGATTGCAGCTAACGACAAAATGACGGCAATTAATTTGGCTGTCCAAGTCGATCTCAGGGGTCAAATACGGCAGGGAAGCCCAACCTGGACGGCTTTCGAAGGGTCCGGGGGGGATAACGATTTCATGCGCGGGGCTTCGTTGTCCAAAGGCGGAAGATCCATTATTTGCTTGCGTTCCACGAGCCTGCGGAGCGGCAAGTCAACTATTGTGCCTTCCTTCGGTCCCGGTGCGGCAATCATAATGAATCGCGGTGATGCAAATTTTATTGTGACTGAATACGGAGCAGCTTATCTCGGCGGCAAGTCATTGCGGGACCGAGCTATGGCACTCATTGAAATTGCACATCCGGATTTTAGAGAAGATTTGATGAAGGAAGCTCGAGAAAAAGGCTACGTCTATTCCGATCAAGTTTATTACAGGATGATTTCTCCTGAACTCCGACGCAGGATTCGAACCGATCGAATTTTCAAAGGTGGTATGAAGGCTCACATCAGAGCCCTCAAGCCGACTGACGAAAGCATGATACGGGACTTGTTTTACACCTTGTCCGAATCCTCCGTTTATTTCAGATACTTTAGTCCCAGAAGGAGCATGCCCCACAAGAACGTCCAGCAGTACTGCAATTTGAAAGAAGACGATGGTTTGTCACTGGTAGTTACGATCGGTCCAAGAGAAAACCGTAAAATCATAGCCGAAGCTCGCTATATGATTGATCGCAATGGTGATTTCCCGGATGTTGCCTTTATGGTCGATGAAAACTACCAGGGGCGGGGTATCGCAAGCGCCTTATTGCATTATCTCATTGAGCTGGGACAAGAAAACGGCATTAAGGGATTTAGAGCAGATGTCCTGTTTTCTAATAAACCTATGATGAAGGTGTTCGAAAAATTACCTTACGTGCTGCACAAGTCTATTTCGGACGGCGTCATTTCGATAAGGTTTAAATTTGACGAGTTAAAAACCGAACTACAAAGCGAGGCTGTTGTTGCTTCTCAGGCTGCAAAATCGTGATTGAGGATTGAAGGGTGAGCACATTCACCCTTCAATCAACATGGGTCTCAGTTTATTTGGAACCGACATCCCGTTTTATAACTTTTTTATCGATTTTGCCGACACTTGTTTTTGGTATGGCATCTACCAGCATAAAACTGTCCGGAATGCCCCATTTAGATAAAGAACCGTCTTCTACGAATTGTTGCAGAAAATTCTTCAGTTCGTCATTCGAGACTTTGTCTTTATAATCCGGTTTCGTAACAACCAAGGCTAAAGGCCTTTCACCCCATTTCTCGTCGGGCACTCCTACTACGGCTACTTCGGATATGGCTTCATGCTGACTTATCAAACTCTCCAGATGCAATGAGGATATCCATTCTCCTCCGGTCTTAATAACATCTTTGAGTCTATCCGTGATCTGAACATATCCGTCCGCATCTTGGTTAGCTATATCACCCGTGTGCAGGTAGCCTCCGGCCCAGAGCTCTTCGGATTTGTCCGGAGCTTTAAAATATCCTTGGGTCAACCATGGAGTCCTGACCGTTATTTCTCCGGCGGTTTTTCCATCTCTCGGCACCTGATTTCCTGAAGTGATGTCCGCCACCTTCAGATCAACCAATGGCACCGGTATGCCGGTTTTGCAGCGGATAGTAAGTTGTTTCTCAAGATCCCAGTCCAGCATGTTGGGTTTGAGATTGGCCAAAGTCAGGAGTGGACAAGTTTCAGACATGCCGTATCCCGTAAAAACTTCTATGCCCCTTTCCAGAGCAGCCTTCGCTAGGCCTCTCGGGAGAGCGGAACCTCCAATTATGACTTTCCATCCTCTAAGATCCACATCCTTTGCGGCAGGGCTCGAGAGAAGCATGTGAAGGATAGTTGGTACACAGTGTGAAAACGTTACCTTTTCAGTAACAAGCAGTTTCAGAAGCATGGGCGGTTCGTAACGACCGGGGTAGACGTGCTTTGCTCCCAAAAGAGTAGCGACGTAAGGTACGCCCCAGGCATGCACGTGAAACATGGGTGTTATCGGCATGTAAACGTCGCCGGATTGGAACCTTCCCGGAGCCGTGTAGCTCGCAATACCTATTGCCATGCCCAGAGTGTGCAGTACCAATTGCCGATGGCTATAGTATACTCCCTTCGGGTCCCCCGTCGTCCCTGTGGTGTAAAACATTGTAGCCTGTGCGTCTTCGTCGAAATCCTGGAAATCATAACATTCACCGGCTTTGGCTAGCAGTTCTTCATATTCCCCGGCGAAATCAACTTTCGATTCAGGCTTCTGATCCCCTTCTTTAATCAATACATAATTCTCAACGGTTTTTAATTGACCTTTAATTCCTTCAATGATCGGAATAAAATCCTCATGGACGAGAACAATTTTGTCTTCGGCGTGGTTCATAGTGAAAAGAATTTGCTCGGGAGACAACCTTACGTTTATCGTGTGGAGAATGGCTCCCATCATAGGGACCGCAAAAAAGGCTTCCAAGTATCGATTGGAATCCCAGTCCATAACGGCCACCATGTCTCCAGGGCCCACACCTAAGTCGGACAATGCATTCGCAAGACGATGAATACGATTGTAGAACTCACGATAGGTGTAGCGTTGTTTATCGCGATAAACGATTTCTTGATCCGGCGCATAGATTATGGGTGTATGAAGTAAATGTTTAATCAAGAGTGGAAAAGAATAGGCAGACGGCGACCTATAGATCTTCCGAACTTCCTTCATAGCGGACCTCCTTCAATCCCCTGGGGGTAAGAAATATTTTAATGGCTTGTAATGTAAGTATTTTTGGGACCGGGCGATCAAAATGTAAACTGAATCAGGTACATGGTCAAGTAGATTTCTTCTAAACTAAACTAAAGTTTTCTTGATATTTTACTCAATTTCTCTTTCGGTCAACATGGCTCAAAGTTCCTCTGCATTATCGGGAACATTGGTCATAAACTTGTTGGAGTTTAAAATTGCACTCGTGTACAATACCCCTATCATTTTCGTTTCGCTTTCTCACTCTCAGTGAAAACCCTTTGGGAATTCTATTGACCGGAAAATCATAACTGTTCCCGATTAACCGAGGAGAACGATTTATGCTCGTGAAGGATTGGATGCGATCAGGGGTAATAACAATACAACCCCGCATTACAATAAATGATGCTCTCAATATTTTGATGGAAAACCACGTCAACATGCTTCCGGTCGTGGAGGACGGTAAACTCATAGGTGTGGTGTCAGACCGTGATCTAAAACATGCTCTTCCGTCCGATGCATGCCTTCTGGACTTTCAGAGCATTATGTACCAAGTTGCAAAAATTGAAGTTTCACAGGTGATGACTCCAAATCCCATTACGGTTTCTTCGGATCAGACAATTGAAGAAACTGCTGAAATACTTCTGCACAACAATATTTCAGGGGTTCCCGTTGTAGAAAACGACAAACTGGTCGGGATCATTACTAAAGACGACATTTTCGCTGCACTGATTTCATTGAGTGGTCTTTACGGCAAAGGAACCTTGTTCGGCTTCCGTCTCGAGGACAGACCGGGATCCATAAAACAAGCGACGGACATCATAAGGAGTTATGGTGGCAGATTGACGAGTATCGTAAGTACCTATGAGACGGCACCGGAAGGGTTTAGACTCGTTGATGTTAGGGCTTTCAACCTGAACTCCGCTGATTTACCGAAGCTCCAAGAAGATTTAAGCGGCTTTGCGACTGTGTTGTACATGATTGATCATGAAACGAATCAGCGGATTTTCTTTAATGAATAGTCCTACTCGGATGGTGGTTGGTCCACTGGGCAGAATTTTCCCATACCGCCGCGGCCGTGTCTGCCCCCCATTCCCCGACCCTGGCACGCTCTTTGTTTAAGAGAGTTGATAAATGCCGGCTTCTCGGAATCAGGGAGTTGAGAGAGAACGTTCGTAATTTTATTCAGCGCAGCTTTCTCCATAGTTGTTCTCAGGTGAGAAATTTCGTTCAGCTTCTGTTCTAGAGCTTGTGTGTTGTTCGGGTCTTGAAGCAGTTGATCAAAGAGTTCAAGTCTTTTAGTCAAAATCAATTTACGAGATTCAATTATTGCCCCTCGAGTTCCGTTCGCCATCAATTTACGCAATTGATCTGCTTGTCTGCCCTCAAATCCTAAATTCTTCACAGTACCCGAGTCTCCTGTGTTGTCTCGCCAAATGTGCCACCCTAATGTTGCGGCAACGGCTATATTGAGGCCGAATGAAAATATGCAGAGGCCGATTAGTAAGGTCTTTTTCATTTTCAATTCCCCGTAGAATCCAATTCAACGAAAACATCGGCTATTCCAGGGTCTTCAATCACCAGTAGGTCAACTCTCGATTCAGTGTTTCCAAGCAACACCTCACTCACGGATTTGCCGGCCATTCCTCCCAGGCTAAGGGCTATGAGAAGGATAACCCCGAAAACAGGAACTCTTCCCCAAACCCGCAATGACTCCGAATGACCGGATTGTCTTCCACCTTTGTTTTTCACGAGGGCTATGGTGTCCATGATCAAACCGGGTCTCATATGGGGCATACGCGCGGACTTTATTACTTGTGTCATTTCGCGAAACTTGTCCAACAAAGCATTACAAGCAGAACACGTCTTGATATGGTCTTCAAGATCGAGGATCGCCTCTCCGTCGAGTTCCCCATCAATGTATGAGGACAGTAATTGTTCGCATTTTCGGCAATCCATTGGACAAAGCCTCCCTATAATCTCTACAGTTCGCGTTGATGATTCTCGCGAAAGTCATCCATGATTTATCTTCATTTCCTCTGTGATCTTTTTTCTCGCCCTAAAAATCAGAGATTCAATTGAAGAAGCAGTTGTTCCCATTACTTGGGCTATTTCTCCATAGCTGAGTTCGTCTTGAGCTTTCAGGAGTAACGCGGTTCGTTGTCGCTCGGGCAGTCCAGCAATGATACGAGAAATATTGGACATTTCTTCTTTTGTAGAGAGAAGCTGTTCGGGATTTACCGGTAAACTCGTATGGAAATTTTCGGAAGAGGCACTCTCTAAATTTTCCAAAGATCCCGACAAAAAACGCCCGGCTCTACGCTTTAGGGCTGCAAAAAAATTGAGACTATCATTGCGAGCAATCGTAAGAATCCATACTCGAAAGGATCCCTTGTCAAATGAATAAGATTGGATTTTTTTTGAAGCCTTGATGAAGGTGTCCTGAACAACATCTTCTGCGTCTTGCGTGTTACGCGTTATTGAAAAGGCTGTTCGGAAGACCGCTTCAGCATAGCGCGCAACAAGAATCGCAAATGCATCAGCTGATTCTTTTTTAGCTAACAATACAAGGTCGTCATCGCTAAGATCATTAAGATCAATCATGCTACTGCCGATAAGAATTCTGAGTCGTTTAATATAGTACAGATGAGGGATCAAATGAAAGAGTCGGAGAAAGTGAAGAGGGACGTGACTGCATCCCTCTTCGTGCTCGGCCTTCGGGGGGATGGCCGATTTGAGCGTAAGAAGGAGGAGAAGTTTTTTAATAACCGTATACAGCAGGTGCTTCAGCTCGACGCGCTCAATGTAGCCGGTCCTGCTCAAAATGATTGAACCTCTCTTGCTTATTTCGTACCAATCAACACCGCTGGATTATGAAGCCTTTAAAGATCCATTTTGCCCCGTCAAGAATTGGACTGAATTACGATCTTATAGTTTTCAGGTGAAAAACACCTATGCCGGGCCGGAACATTGGAGTTGAATTGAAATTGTGGAAGAATTCGTGTGTGATTTTGGGTGAGATAAGCCTGAACAGAGGTGATTTTCACATTTGACACCGATCTGGGGCCCATCGAGAGCGTGCCGACCCCCCGCCCGGCGCAATCAAATTACGCGTAAACATAAACGAAAGTCTAATAATATTTTAGCACTATCCCATTTTTCTCATTTTTTTTCGATTTTTTGCTATCATTTTACTTTAATTTTCTTGACAAATAGTTTTGAACGTGGTCTTTTCATCCCCAGCGACAAACCAAACCTAATCCTTCCTTTAGCCCGTTTACATGAAACGGGCATTTTTTTTGGTGTTTCAAGTTCCGAACGAGTTGATTTGGTAAGTCAATGATTTTAAAATAGAAATAACAGGCGAGCACTTCGAAGCGTTCCGGGTTCGGCGAAGCCGGCCCGGAATTGCGCGTTGATAAACGAAAGTAAACGTTTTTCGCTGCAGACGATCTACCTGACGATTGCCTTCTTGCCTATATCGGTACGAAAGTACGCGTGGTCCCAATTTATTTTGTGTACGGCATCGTAAGCTTTCTTGATGGCTTGTTCTATATGCGTATCTTTGGCGGTAACTCCAAGAACGCGACCACCGGCAGTGACCACACCGTTTTCTCCCGCCGAGGTTCCTGCATGAAACACCTTAACTTGAGGATCTTCTTCCGCGCTTTTAATACCGGTAATAACTTTACCTTTTTCGTAGCTTCCGGGATAACCGTTCGATGCCATTACCACACAGACGGAAGACAAAGGCTCCCATTCAATAACAGCTTCCGAAAGCTTGCCTTCTAAGGCTTTCGCGAGAACAGGAACAAGGTCACTCTTCATTCGGAAGAGAAGCGGCTGAGCTTCGGGGTCCCCCATTCGGGCATTAAACTCTAAAACTTTTGCAATTCCGTTCTTAATCATCAGTCCCGCATAGAGAAACCCTTTGTAAGGACGTCCTTCCTGCTCCATAGCCCGAATCGTGGGAATCATGATTCGTTCCATCACTTGTTTGTGTATCTCGGGTGTGATCACGGGAGCGGGCGAGTAGGCCCCCATTCCACCGGTGTTGGGGCCCTGGTCACCATCATATATGGCTTTGTGATCCTGTGATCCCGCCAAAGGAAGTACGGTGTCGCCATCGGTTATAGCAATAAAGGATGCTTCTTCTCCTTCAAGGCATTCTTCTACAACGACATGGTCTCCCGCATCCCCGAACACTTTGTCAATCATGATCAATTTTAAGGCATTGAGCGCCTCAGCTTTTTCACGGCAAACAAACACCCCTTTTCCTGCCGCCAGTCCGTCAGCTTTAACAACTATGGAGCCGGTGATTCCCTCGAGATGGTTTTTTGCCTCTTCAAAATTATCGAATACCTGGAAGGCAGCGCTGGGAATGTCGTACTTCGCCATCAACTCTTTTGTGAATACTTTACTTCCTTCGAGTATCGCCGCTCTCGCAGTCGGTCCAAAAACTTTCAATCCGGCTTTCTCGCAGTGGTCCGTTAATCCTGCCACCAAGGGAGCTTCCGGTCCTACGATAATCATGTCCGGCAGCTCTTTAACAGCTAATGCTAAAAGCTGCTCAACATTATCGGAAGGAATCGGTTCGCATCTGCATTTTTCTTCTTGAGCGATTCCAATATTGCCGGGTACCGCTACAACAGATTCCACCAACTCCGATTGAGCAAGCTTCCAGCAGAGCGTATGCTCCCTTCCTCCGGATCCAATAACCATGATTTTCATAAGAAACTCCTCACGCTTGTGACCACATACCCTTCTTTTCCCGTTTAGCTTCCTGCTCCAACTCCAAGTACGGGCGAACGTCGAAAGCTCTCTCGTCTCTATCGATTTCAGCCAGTCCCTGACGCACCATTCTAGCGAGGATGTCTTCTCCCGAAAGAAACACCAGGCCTTCTTTGGTGTCCTTTGGTCCGTCACGGAGTACCTTGATCCGAATCCATTGATTTTCCAAATTCTTGACCAGGTATTCACGTGCGGGGGCGTCCATTGATGCAGCTATTTTCAATCCTATGATCTTGAATTCAAGATTATTGCCTGAACCCTTTAGACTCAATCGATTTACATCCTGAACTTTTGTTACTTTCCACAAATATTCGCCGCCTTCCGTAGGCGGTCTGCTGACGAAGTAAAGGTATAAGGCTATTATTCCGAATAATACGCCGAAACCGATCCACATTTTCCATTCATTCTCAAGACGCAATTTCGCCATTCGGTTGCTCCAGCGGAAGCTGTGGGTTTACTGCAACTGTATTTTGGCAAGTAAACCAGCGTGCAGCTCAATTGAAGAATTCGTGAGATCACACGTTCAGTTTTTCAGATTCGGATAGGAATATCTCTTCGGCTTTGGATTG
>CAZTJA010000051.1:0-21446 GCA_964613745.1 uncultured Syntrophaceae bacterium | reverse complement strand
TTACGGCCTGCATATGGGAATGCATTAGTCTGTAGATCAACGGTGATAAGAGAAGGCCGCCGAATCATCATTGCGGAATCGGACGTTTTCGATATTCGCGGCGAGGACGATGGAGAGCATCACGTTTCAAAGGCGATAGTTACATTGACTGCAGTGCCGGCAAAAGATCTCAAGCGGTAATTGCAATTCAGACCTGTACCTAAATGAGCAATTAAATATTAGTGATGCCGTCATCATAAAGAGTCAGCTTTTCCATACCGGTTTCGGTAACCACAAAAGAATTTTCGATTCCGGCAAGGCCTTCGCCCGGAAAAATGAACTTGGGTTCAATTGCTATCACCATCCCAGGTTTCAAGAAGTGAGGCGATCGTTTTCCAAGAACCGGAAGTTCATCCAATTCCAATCCGATGCCGTGGCCGACGAACGGAACGGATTGGGGCCATCCCAGGAAGCCGTCCAGTTTTCCGGCTTTTCCAGCGATTTCGACGGCCTTGTCATAAAGGCTTTCGCATGAAATTCCGGGTCTAGCGGTTTGGACTATTTCATTCTGAATCCGAAGGGCAAGTTCATGAGTTTCCTGGAATCGAGGCGGGGCTTCTCCGATGTAATAAGTCCGAGCCTGATCGACCATGTATCCATCGATCACCGCCACATAGTCGATTTGAATCGGTTCGTTGCGACCAATGTTTCTGAGACCCACTCCCTGAGGAAATGAGGCATTGCACCCAGGGCCCCCGGTCGGTCCGACCGAACAACTCGGAACGGCTAAATTAGGTCCGGCCATTACATGCCCGTAGAACACTTCACCGTTAAAGCCCCGAACCCTCACCAATCCTTGATGACCATTTGCACGGAAAAATAATTCAATCCGTCCGGCCAATTCAATTTCCGGCATTCCCTCTTTAATCAAATCAGGCACTAATGCGAACATTCGATCATTAAGTTCAGCAGCTTTTCGCATCAGCTCCAATTCAAAAGCTGATTTGATCATGCGTACTTCGCGAATTGCACCTGAAATGTCGCCGAATTCTGAATGGTTAAAAAGTTTTTCATATACCCGAAATTGATTTACCGGCAAAACATCCAGCTCAAGGCCAAGACGATCGGGTGCACGGCCTAGATGATCAGTGATCACCGACTTGAGTTCGGTGAAATTTTTCAGAGGAGAAATGCGATTGATGGGTGAATCGGTTTTGGCTCTGTCAAGATTTTTCCTGACCAAAAGCAACGGGTCACCTTCGGCAGGGACAAACAAGTGAGCGTCCTGGCCTGTACCGCTAAGATAATATAGATCGATCCTCTGAACAATTATGGCGCCGTCGAGCTTCAATTCGTTCAGAGATTCCTGGAAACGACGAATACGAAAAGCTATTTCGGTTTCTGGTACCGCATGCATAAGATTATATTAAAGTACGAAGAGTAGAAAAAAATTGAATTCGCGCCAAATTACTTTTGGGGTTCGATGATCACTTTCATTGAATCGGAAGCTTCCAAAACAAGAGAAAAGCCCCGGGCCGTCTCGGTTAGCGGCAGCTTGTGGGTAATCATGTCGTTGACTTGAACTCTTCCAGTGGCGATCAATTCCATTGCTTGATGAATATCACGTGGACTGCCGGCATATGTAGAGGTCATGGTAACTTCTTTTCGCCAAAGCTCATTAAACGGAAGCCGAAGTTCGATTCCGGGGTCCGTTGGAGCAAAGAAAAGGATTGATCCGCCTTTGTCGACACACTTGAGAGCGGATTCCAAGGCGGATAACGCCCCCGTCGCCACGATGACGACGTCGGCGAACCTACCTCCATTAAGATTGGCCACTTCTTGAACAAAATCATCACGTGGATCTATTGCCGCATCTGCGCCGAACCGCAATGCGGCGGTTCTACGACTCTCATTGATATCGGCAGCGATTACCTTGGCGGCTCCGGTTGTTTTTGCCAGCTGCACATGCATCAGACCGGCTATTCCGGTGCCGATAATGAGTACCGTTCGGGCCGGTATCCACCCTAACCGGTCTTGACCTCTGTATACGCATGCCAAAGGTTCGATGAACACGGCCTGATCGAAGCTCATTTCTTCGGGTAAGCGAAAAACTCCATTACGAACGTTGATTGAGGGTACCCTGAGATACTCTGAAAATCCACCCGGATCGAAGTTCGTTTTGGACAAAGTGTCGCAGACGGATTCTCGACCGGCCAAACAATATCTACACATATTGCAGGGCACATGATGGGATACAAAAACACGGGTTCCGACGGTCCATTCTTTGACATGGGACCCAACTTCAACTATTTCGCCGGCGATCTCATGACCCAGGACAAGGGGTGCTTTCGCCAGTCTGTACCATTCAAGCACATCGCTGCCGCAAATGCCGCTGGACCATACTTTAACGAGGATCTCTTCTGGGCCGATCTTCGGGATTTCCATGTCTTCGATCCGTATGTCCCTATTATTATAGTAAACAGCGGCCCTCATTGTTGATTCCTCTTTATCGATTCAAATTACGCTTTATATTGTGAGTCCGTAGCTCAACCACACCGATGAGCCTTTTTCTCGTCTTCGTACATCTTGAAAGCGGACTCGGGTTTTTCGTTGTAGTGGACCACGGCTCGAACCGCTTTAATCATCCCGACGGGGCAATCCGATTGAAAAATGTTGCGCCCCATATCAACGCCAACCGCGCCTTGATCAATTGCATTGTAGGCCATTGTGAGGGCCTCTAATTCGGGCAGCTTTTTTCCACCGGCCATAACGATGGGTACCGGGCAAGTACTGGTCACCCGTTCAAAATTCTCGCAGAAGTACGTTTTTACGAAATTAGCTCCCATTTCAGCGGCGATTCTGGAAGATAATGAGAGATATCGGGCATCTCTCGCCATGTCGCGTCCAACTGCCGTCACGGCCAGCACGGGAATCCCCGAAGCATACCCGGCGTCGATTAAGTCCGCAAAGGCCGTTAAAGTCTGGTGTTCGTAATCGGCGCCCACATAAATCGAAAAAGCCATACCCGCAGCGTTAAGACGAATACAATCTTCCGTCGAGACGTTCCATGTCTCGTTCGACAGCTCACTCAGTACGCTTTGCCCGCCGGAAACCCTAAGCACGATGGGAGTCTCACATCCGGGAGGCACTGAGGTTCTCAAAATACCTCTTGTGAGCATCAGACAATCGGCGTAGCCAAGCAGGGGGTTGAGAGTTTGACCCATGACTTCAAGGCCGGAAGTCGGACCCTGAAAATACCCATGATCCACCGCCAACATCACCGTTCTGCCGGTATCCGCTTTGATTATGCGGGAGAGGCGATTTTTCATACCCCAATCGAGGTGCGAACATCCCTTCAAATGAAAGTCGTTCGATTTGCCTAACCCGGTGTCTTTGACATCGCCGGCCTGGACCAATCCTTCCACATCCGCCATTATGTATGTACCCCTGCATGAATGATTTTGAACGTTTAAAATTATCAGAGAGCCGTACCAGTGTCAACTTTCCCGAAAAAATTAGACGAACATCAGGCAAGGCTCCGCACAATTATTACGTAAAGAATTGCTCTCCTCTTTATGGGCGGAAAACAGACGTGTTCTTCTCATGAATGTGTTCTAATCTGCCCTTTTCTTGCCGCGCCCAAATTTTACATTACCTAAAACTTTATAAACATTGCTTATTTCTGGTCCGGTGTAGCCGGCTTGAAACTTGCTTATGAGGGTTAATCCCAATTGATGTGGTCAGAGCCTACTTATGAAGCATGCGCTCACATTAAAATTAATACTGCTTCGGAATTGTAGAAAGGAGTTTTTAGATGGCCGAAGGTGCCGGTTCTCTTTATCAACAGAAAACAATGATCAAAAGCGAAGATTGGTGGGCCGTGTGGCTTGGCGGTTTCGTTTTTCTTCTCGGTCTAGGGCCGATGATAAATCTGGATCTGCTTGGTTGGGTGGTTAAATTACCCGTTTGGTCAGATTTCGCCAAAAGTGCATTGCCGGCTTCCAGCACCTACAAAGATATGTCCGGGCTTTCCTCGAGCATTCTCACATACCTATTTCTTTTGGCCATAACCACGGTCGGCATCATAGGAATGGGCGGCAACTTAAAAAGGTATCTGATTGGATTCACGGTAATCTACTGGATCGTATTTCTTTGTATGGTGGTTGGAAACAATGCCTATATTGCAGCTACCCCGGATAAACGAGCGGCTTTTCAGGTGAGCTGGTCTTTGGGTCTTGGTGAAATGGGATTCATATTTGCCATGATCTTGGGCTTGGTGATCGGCAACTTCTTCCTTCCTTTGGCAAAATTTCTCGACGAAGCGGCAAAACCCGAATGGTTCATCAAAACCGGTATTGTAATACTCGGGGCAGCCATAGGAATCAAGACCGTTGAAGCTGCGGGTCTTGCCGGAACCGTTATCGTCAGAGGACTATGTGCAGTAGTCGAAGCGTACCTCATTTACTGGCCTATAGTCTATCTCATCTCCCGCAAATGGTTTAAATTTTCACCTGAATGGGCAGCTCCTTTGGCTTCGGGGATTTCCATATGCGGTGTTTCAGCTGCGATTGCAACTGGTGGGGCCATTCGGGCTCGTCCCGTTATTCCCGTTATTTTGTCTGCAGTCATTATTGTCTTTGTTGCAGTCGAACTGTTACTGCTGCCGCCCTTGGCTACCCACCTTCTGTACGATGAGCCTATGGTGGCAGGCGCCTGGATGGGATTAGCCGTCAAAAGTGACGGTGGAGCCGTAGCCAGCGGTCAGTTGGTTGATTCTTTAATTCTCAATAAGGCGGCTACGGAGTTGGGCATAAAATGGGAAAAAGGATGGATGTTGATGGCCGCAACAACCACCAAGGTTTTCATCGACATCTTCATAGGCGTGTGGGCATTCATACTTGCCGTAATATGGACCGTATGCGGATTGGATACGCGAAGGCCTGCTGTTGAAGGCGAAAACTGTGCCCCCGTATCGGCGGCGGAAATTTGGCACAGATTCCCCAAGTTCGTCATAGGTTTTGCCGCGACGCTCCTGATTATGCTGCTCATTGGAGTCATGTACCCGGGTACTGTAAAAGGAGCCAAAGCCGGTGCCGAACAGGCTAACCTTCTCCGAACCATGTTTTTTGCCCTCTGTTTCTTCTCAATAGGGCTGGTCACGAATGTTCGAAAGCTTTGGGCCGAAGGAATGGCTCGCATCGTGTGGGTGTACGCAGTAGCCCTGTTTGGTTTTATTTTGTGGGTGGGTCTCTTCATATCTTGGCTGTTCTATAAGGGGATAACACCACCATTAGCAGGATAGAAGAATTATATAAGAGGAGATAAATATGGAAGAGAAAAGAACGCATGTTGCTCCCGAATTCAAAGGCACCGGCCAATCCGTCCCTGAGGAAGAATGGTATGACTTACTCCCGGTTGAAAAGAAGCTTATTACGTATTCCCTGGTGTTGGGAGTTATATTGTTGGTCGTATTCATCTTCGCCTTCGGAATTATTGGTTAGTCGCATCAGCAAAAAGAGACTACACCTGAAGCAGCAGCGGCCGGCCTCCACATGGTCACGGACAATGAACATTGCTCATAAGTTGGAAGTGCTTATATTTACATTGCATTTTGCATAAAATCCGATAGGCGGTCCATAAATGAGCTATTGCATATCGATGAAGGAATATAACAACGACAGATCGTTAGATGAAAGACAAAGGTCCGGTCAGTGCGACGGAATCATAGCGGAAGATGCCGAATCCGGGCGCAAGTTTGTCGAAAGAGTGCTTTCAAGAATGGGATTGTTTTGGGAGTACAAGAATGAGAATCGAATCGAATGGCTTAATCCGAATACGGCAGACCAAGGCATAGTAGATATTAACCCTATCAATTAGTTTGTGAGACTGAGCGCCAATTCGGGGTGCTCAGTTACCAATTTCAATGAAGTGTTAATGTTGTTTTCGGCTCAGGACTCCCGTCTTTTGATTCATTACAGCGGTGTAAAGTGCCAATCCGACAAAATAATCCGCCGCTGCAAGCAGAACATTCGGGAACATGGATTCCATTACCCAACGCAAGGGATTTTCCCAAAAAACCGTCTTGATCCAGCCTTGAAGCCCCCCCACCACAATTAAATCCGACATCATAATGATCCCGAAAAATGCGAGAAAACTGTTTAACAGTAGTCCCCAAACGGCGGTTCCTCTATAGAGGAATAAAGGACTCACAATCAGCAAATCCATGGCCGGGAAAAGGCTCCCCCAGAAGTAAGTGATGCCATGATGAGGCGGATGCATCATATAATGCGTCATTAATCCGCTCAGGGCCATTGCTGTCTGTGCGACCCACAATTGTATGTGTTGAGGATTCATATCAACTGTACCCGAATCGAATTGAGTAACCGATCAGGAATGTGATGGTGATGGCAACAATATGAAGAATTATCCAGCCTAACTTGGGATACATAATTTTTCGAAGCATCCTAATTTCCCCCAACGAATACCCTGAAAAGTCGGCCGGCCACGTAAACGAGTGTCAAACCGAAAAAGTGCACAAGCCACCAGCGTAAGGTTAAGAAACGCCAAGCCTTGTTCATCGTTCAACCCCCAAAGATCTTCACCGTCCCGTCGTTCACCTGTTCGTAATGCTCCCTCCACCATGATAGACGAATCACCTTGAGTTTACAAACATGCGACGTTTCTTGCATTACTTTCCCCTCGCTAAAAGCTATTTTCAGTGTCCAGAGCTTCCTTTGCAGCGACAAGCAATCCCCGACCCGTGCAGAGCGCTTGCTGGTCAACTTCTTTCATGTAATTGCAGAAATACTGCGTATAATAGTGTTCCGGACCAAGATGTTTCTCAAGGTATTCCATACATTCAATTTTCCATTCACCGCTTGTCTCGATGTCAATGTCCTGTTCCAAAGCATGCTGAACTGCCTGGATCAGTTCATCGATTTTTCCAACTGACATAGTTTCCCCTTCCATGCTCTGTTTCCACGCTGCATCGCATTAGTCCACATTGCGAACGGACTGATTATGTGTTTCTTCAGGATGGATCAAAGCGCCGAAATCCTCACATATGGAGTCGGAATAGAATCTTCGGTTGCAGTACTAAAAAGATAACCGCACACAAAGGGACACCCACGTTTACCAGCGTGGTTCATCCTCCGCCCTACAAAGCTTACTGCTGGTTCAGTGTACTTCAAGGTCCATGTGCGGTTACAAATTGCGCGATTCTGCTTCACTCGTCCGGCCGATAGGTGGATTGCAGTTTCAAACCTTCGGTGCCCCGTGCTGAAAGTGTCTGGCTGCTCTAATTCAACCTGCCTGCTCACGAAGCCGGATTCGCTCTAGCTGTCACGCAATATGTTGGATACGAATAGTGAAAACGGGACTGCACATCATGTTCACAAGCCGTATTTGCGCCTCAGTAGATCTCTCAGCACTTCCAGCTTTTCCTCAGCCGACCATTGTTGAGATCTATCCTTCAATGTGATTTCAAGAACAAGATTGTTTTCAGAATGGAAATCGTCTGACGGCGGACTGGACGTTTGAAACGGGCCGTGGTCGCGGTTCGTTACTGCAGACATTGCATCCTCCTTCCAATGTCTGTTCCAAGGGTGATCTAATGAAATATCGTACAGCAAAGTTCTTGTGATTTACTTATCTACGGTGCTGCACATTAAATTAAATTCCCTGACCCTTAGACTGGCGCCAACAGGGAATTGACGTTAAGCCGCTATCTTTGCAATTGAGATGCCATGCTTTTAATGGTGGGCATTAATTTGTCGACTTGAGCTGTCGAGGAAGACTGAGCACATCAATTTTCTATATCCTTTTTTTACTATTTTGTTTCAGCTAGTTAGTTGCTGTACATAAGACTTCCGTTTAGCCATACATTGTCAGGATGTTGCCAGTCAAGCTCAATCCACGGACTCGCTCTTCATGTAAACTTTTTTCACGTTGTTTCATGTGATTGGGTACTATTTTCCCGTCCAACTCACGGCAATTTATTGTCCGACGGCTGTGTTTATGTAGGTTTTCAATACTACTGATTCCGGTTTTGTCCCCTTCAAATGCCGTTTGTTTCTTTTGTGGAACTCAAGGGACGTAAGAATCCAGAGAATATCAAATGGAACATTTTGGGTGTCCACTTTGTTTACACTCCCTCGATTTGTTCAAGATGCGATACAAAAAATTCACATCCTGGGCCGCAAACTATTGACTGATAATTGATAAATGATCTACTTACATTTGTATCTGCTTCTCTCATTCGGCCGTATCGCACAACCCAGTCCGGTCAGCGGAGGACCTCAGCGGGATACATATGGCCTACCCATCGTAAGTGAACAGCTCCGACTTTATTTGAGGGGGAATTCATGAATTTACCAGGGTTGAAAACGATTCTCTTTGCTTGCGTTTGCATTTTGCTTATAGCTGCAGGGAGTGCATGTTCCAAGGAGATAGCCGTAATTTGGGATACTAAATCAGCAATGCCGAGCAACGTGGCGTCAGGTTTAATGGCCGGTTTGCGGCAGTCGGCCCCTGATTTGAGAGTGGTTTTCTTTCGGGAACTCAAGGACATGGAGGCCGCGAAAAAAACATTTCATGAATGTGAGCAGAGATTTGACGGCATCGTTTTCTTGAGATCTTCCGGAGCAGAATATCTCAGCACCATTACTCCCAAAGTGCCTTGTTTTGTGGGGGCCTGCAACAACCCGGCGGAACTCGGAACCATTAAAAATCTCAATGCTCCAGAGGGGCTGATCACCGGAGTAACTTACGCCATTCCGTACGAGAAGCGTTTTCAAATAATTAAGACTTTGTTTCCAAATGTCCGCAGTGTTGCAATCTTGATCGAACGAGGTCATCCAAGCGGTCCATTGGAGGCAGCCGGCACGAAAAAGGAGTGTGAGCGAAACGGCATTGCATATAAAGAAGTTGCGGCTTCAAACCTTGATGACCTACTACAGGGAACGAAGAGCTTGGGGAAAGTCGATCTAATTATACTCAGCAATACCCGAATGGTTATGGACAGGGTAGTAAGTATATTGCCCATAGCAAATGCTATGAATACCCCCATTTTTTCCTATGCCGATAAGCCGGTAGCCCATGGAGCGGTAGCCGGCATGGCTGCAGATGACACGAAACTCGGATTGATGCTGGCCGATTCGGTTGTTGATGTTATCGTAAAAGGCAGACCTGTTTCCCAAGTTCCCGTCAAGATGGATCCTGAACCAAAAATTACGATCAATGAGGGAATGATGCGTTCATTGGGGCTCAGTTTTCCGGAAAATATCATTAAATCTGCAACTATAATTAAGTAGCGACGAATTGAAAATGCCGAACGGGAGAGAACTCCCGTTCAGCAAAACCATTCCTCACTATCGATCTATTCCGCACCGGTATTATGTTCGCAATCCGCACTGTCTGACGTTCATCCGATCAAATTGCATTGTACCAATGGCTCTGTTCCTAAGATGACATCAACTATCTCGACGGAAGAGTCTTTGATATGATCAATATGCTTTTTAGCGTCGAAGCTATATAATTGTCCTGTTTTAAGTCCAAATTATACCGAACAATAACCGAGATCATTCATGAATGGGAAAGTTCACTATTGGATAGTCTGCGATGCCGTTAACTACATCAAGCACTATGGTAATCCCTTGCAGAAGCAGGCATTGCAAGTACTCGAACTCGCATACGGTGAACGTAAATCCATCCAGGATATTCCGATTTTTCAGACTGCGGTGGAGCGTCTAGCCGGTTTCGAATCGTGGCATACCGATAAGTTTGGAGATTTGTCTCTGCAGATTCCCGGATTGTTTTGGCGGACCAAGCGTAACGTTACGGGACTATTCGGCCACACGTTCACAGCCTTCAACCACTTCATCAACCCACATCCTGATGGTGAAAACATATGGTCGAAAGCCGGTGGATACTCCTATAACTCCTCTTCAATGAAAGGATTCGATTCATTCGTCATCAAGGGAATTTCCGTTTATCTCAGAGGCTTGATAGACAAGGAGAATTCACTAGTATTGGAACGAATAAGACCCTCTTGGAAAAAGGGGGACTCCGAGTGGAAGCATAATTTTAAGGGCGGCTTAGTGAATACTTCGTTTGTGCCCTGGAACGTCCTGGTGAAGTTTTATTACACACACCTACTTCACGAGCAGCACATTCCTTTGGAGGTCCGGGGTCCTAATTCGCACCTGGTTGGGCTTCAGCTTCTTGGACCGGTATTTCACGCAATTGCCGACGCGAGTTCACCTCAGCATGTACGACCGGCCCTTGGATTCGGTCATCAGGCTTGGGAAAATTACGTTCAAACAAGGGTTTACAATCGGCAGATCAACGTCAATCCGGTTCTGATCTATAAAATCCTACAAAAACCGGAATTCAATCGTGAATGGATTTCTCCCTCCGGGCGACTCCAGGGGCATTTCGATATCGAGTCCTTTGTATATCAACTAAGTGTAAATACAGCTGAGACTGTCAGCAGGTCCACTTCTTCAACTTGGAGGGACATCTACAAAGCCGGAGAAAATTTCTGGAAATGGTATCTCACGGGAGAAAAAATAGAGGACGACACGACATACTTGTATCATCAAGCCGTGGCCGGCACTATTTACGTTATCACAATGGCTTACACAGATCTGTTGAATCTTGGAATAATCAATAAGGACGGTCTGGAAAGACGGAACAAGTTGCCGCCTATTAGATGCGTTCAGGATGAAGGAATTGAATTACCCTCAGTGTCCGTCGATGAAAAGGCTATACCTGCCGAGGAGACGAGACCGGATCCTCTTCGAAAAGCGTCCGATGTTCTCGGCTGTGAAACATCCGGAAATTCGGAAGTTCAAAAATTGATCGACGAGTTTGAAAACCTCTATACAAAATCATCTGTGTCAAATCGGAAAGGTAGGCTTTTCAGCGAGCTTTTGGAAAAGCTTGAAGAATCTGCGGTTCAGGAATATCGCATCCAAGCCGAAAACTTAGGAGATAAGTTCTGTCCTCTCAGACGAATGGAACATATACCGATTGATTCCGACGTGAGTGCCCATTTCGGGATCGAAACATATAGATTGCCGTCTCTGACCGAATGCGAAGATCACAGCATGTTTGCACATTATATGGAAAAATTGGATGAACATTCTGAGGTGGCTCACAAACTGGAACTAACCATGTGCGCCGCATCTCTCACTCACATTAAATCAAAATGTCAATTTAGTGAATCTCGATGCCGAAGACTTGAATCATTGATCGACACACTTCACGAGGAGCGGGACGACACGGAATAATTTATTCCCTAGACAGTTTCCGAATTCCCTATTTTTTGTCAAGCCTTAGGCGCTGCACAACGTATACCGAAATCACCATTGTCGCTCCGATTATGTCCGTCAACCACCCGGGATCCACAAGGAGCAAACCACCTGTGATCAAAATTGCTCGTTCGATTCCTCTTAACTTTCCTGACCAAAATCCTGTAACTCCGGCTCCGAGCGCAGTCATCCCTAGTAATGACGTGATCAAAATCTGAAGCATGAGTATTGGCGTGGCGCCCACAAGAATAAGGACCGGCGAGAGCACAAAAATGTATGGGATAAGGAAAGCCCCCAACGCCAGTTTTACTGCTTCAATTCCCGTTCGCCAGGGATTTGAATCAGCTATTGCGGCGCCTGCATACACCGCAAGTGCAACCGGAGGGGTAATATCCGCAACAACACCGAAGTAAAACACAAACAAGTGGGCTGCAAGAGGAACTACACCTAGTGTCACAAGGGCGGGGGCAGCCATTGTGGCCAAAACAATATATGTTGCGGTAGTTGGAATCCCCATGCCCAAAACTAAAGAAGCAAACATTGTGAAAATGAGCGCCGGAATCAAGTTGTTTCCTGCCAGATCTATCATGTTTGCGGATAACTTCAGCCCAATTCCCGTCAATGTCACCACTCCCATTATGATTCCGGCTGCAGCGCAGGCGGCAATAACAGGCAATGCTGAGACCGCAGCCGATTGCATAACTTCAAGCAATCGCAGCAGTCCCAAACGGGTTTCTTTCCTGAACAACCCCAGGATAATCGCCGCCGCCATCGACCAGACTGCGGCTTTAGCTGCATTGAATCCTGCATCCATCAGGACGAAAATGAGAATTAAAGGAATCAGCAAATAACCCCGTTTGAGCAAAACCTCACTGATTCTCGGAAGGGTATGCCTCGGGAGACCGATCAGCCCTTCTTTGAGTGCCTCAAAGTGCACCATCAGAAACACGCCGGTGAAATAGAGAATGGCAGGAATGGCAGCTGCTTTGGCAATCTCAAAATACGACAAGTTGAGAAACTCGACCATTATGAATGCAGCAGCTCCCATTATTGGCGGCATGATCTGACCGCCCGTGGATGCCGAAGCTTCTACCGCAGCAGCAAATTCCGGTCTATATCCAAGGCTTTTCATCATTGGAATGGTAAAAGAACCTGAACCGGCGGTATTGGCTATGGAAGAGCCCGAAATAGTACCTTCCAATGCACTGGAAATTACCGCTGCCTTAGCGGGACCGCCTGGACTCGTTCCGGTAAGACTCATTGCCGCATCGATGAAGAATTGTCTTATTCCCGTTTTTTCAAGCACTTGCGCAAACAGCAGGTATACAAATATAACCGTGGCGGAAACCCCTAATGGGATTCCCAAAATTCCCTCTAGACCGAGAAACGAATGTTCCAAAACCCTTTCAAACGATAATCCTCGGTGAGCGAACAATCCGGGAAGGTAGTTACCCCACAATGCATAGGCAATAAAAAAACAAGCCACGATCACCATGGGCGGCCCCGCTGTTCTTCGGGTGCCTTCGAGCACAAGAATAATAGCTAAGCCGGACACCACGTAATCCGCACTGGTGTTTATACCTATCCTCGCGATAAGCTCATCGTAAAAAACGACATGATACAGGCCCACTGCCAGGCCGAGTAGAGATAAGATGACGTCAAACCATGGCGGAGAGTAAGAAGAAACATCTTTTGTTCGACACGGGTACAGAAGAAACAATAGGCAAAGACCCATGCCCAGATGAATGGAACGCTGTAATTGTGGAGCAATCGGGACAGATGCTGCAGTATATAAATGGAACACCGAAAGCAGCACGCTGATCACCAAGACTGCGGAAGCCCATGGCTTGGCTAACTGTCGATAGGAGGACTCTCGATCGAGCACTCTTGGCGCGACATGTTCCTTGTTCATATTTGCCCGTCTGATCCAAATCCAGAAAAACTGCACGAAAGCATCACAAATGAAGGAAGCTGCTCAACCGATAGTGATATGAGACGATCAGGCCCAATTCTTTTCACAAGATCTATACGTCCACGTGCTGTCCGAAGTTCCAGCCCCGATGAAGAAATTCCGAGATTCAATCGATTCCAGCATGAACGATATCCTGCAACACGAACCATTCCGCTATCCAGCATCCAACTCGTATTTTCCTCGGGATATGAAGGCAACCCCGGACCGTCGTGGTCAAAAATCATTTCTTGCAGACAAATGCAGCCGTCCGATTTCACTTCGTACTTTTCCGAGATAGGCCTTGTGCTCACGGAGTGAGTCCAGATCAAGAGAAAACTCGAGTCGGGGGATACACAAGAGGCATAAAGGAGGATTCCATTACTCGAAGAACGGAGGGTCAATGCCTGACAGGGAAAGCAGATAAGCGCTATCGCCAAGAGCCCCGCACCCAAGTTGTTCCAGCTATGGCGTAGCGACGTCGATTCCGATGCCTTTAAAATAACGTGCAGCTCCTGGATGAAACGGTATGGTAACGCCCTGTATCGCGAGTTTGGGATCAAATTCCCGGGCTTTTGCATGTCCTATCGCCGATGCGTTTTCGAATAAGTTCTTGGTCAGCTCGTACACAAGTTGGCTGTTTATCACATCGCGAGTTACAAGCATAGCCTTTAAAGCCACCACCTTGACTTCCCTGTCCATGCCCTTGTACGTGCCTGCGGGAACGGCATACTCCACATAGAAAGGATACTTTTCATTTAGCCTGTTCACATCGAGGGGCAAGAGTCGAACAGGACTGAAAGTCTGAACATCGGCTATGGATGCATTGGGAATGCCGGAAACTATTATTAGAGCATCCGCCGATTTTTCCCGTAGGGCGGTAGCTCCTTCGGCAAACCCGAGAAACAGCGGTTTCAGATCCTTGTTGTTCGTTCCATCGAGCCCGTAAGACTCGAAAACTTGCCGCGATGCCAACTCAGTTCCGGACCCCGCCGCTCCGACAACTACAGTCTTCCCTTTGAGATCTTCGATGCTCTTGATAGGACTATCGGCAGAGACTACTATCTGGAGAGGTTCCGGGTAGAGAGCCCCAATAGCCAGATAATTTGCATATTTCTCTTTTTTCTCTGCGAAAGGAGCTACCCCGGTTCTACCGTACTCCGCTATGTCATTTTGAACGAGAGCCAAGTCTACATCATTTTTTCCAAGTAATCGGATGTTTGCTACTGATGCTCCGGTTGCCTGAACCGTCACGTTCAATCCAGGGATCTTGTCCTTCCAGAGTTTGGCCATTCCGCCTGCAAGCGGGTAGTACGTTCCACCGACACCGCCGCTCGCCATGATTAATTCAACCCTGTCTCCGGACTTGTAGGGATTTTCTCTGGTGCCGGCTCCCGAATCCTTTCCGAAACCTACCCAGACAATAAAACAGACAAACATTAGGACGGCAACCCGGATTCGCTTGCTCATTTTAAAAGCTCCCGGTCAAATATATTGCCAATGAATACCATAATCGCTGAAGGTATGAAATGTTATGAACGCAAAAAGGTAGTAGACGTGCGTACGAAATCTCTGGAACTGTTTAACGATCTCGACAAGGTTACTTATTCGCCGTTCATCAAATTATTTCCGTTTTGATTCAGCGAACAAGACCCATTTCAAAAGCAGCTCTTCTCAGTTCATCCCTAAATTGAGGAGCGGCAAGTTCTATGAGATCGAGCGCCCGTCCGGAATTCGATTTTCCCTTCAGGTTCGTGATCCCGTGTTCCGTTACAACATACATTGGTTCCATACGAGAATCAGTTACAACTCCGGAAAGATGAGGAACAATCTTCGATATTTCACCATTTTTCGCCGATGAGTAGAAAGCCAGGAAAGACATACCGCCTTCGGAACGAAAAGCTCCGCTCATAAAATCTCTCTGACCGCCGACTCCGCTGAATTCATGACCACCTACGAACTCGGCGTTGACTTGTCCGAATAGATCGATCTCAATAATTGAGTTTACCGATACAACGTTATCGTTCTGCTGAATTATCGCGGGATCATTAATGTGCCGGGACGGATAACTCTCAACCGCCGGATTGTCGTCAATGAAATCATAGAGCCTCCTGGTTCCCCAGCACAAAGTGAAAACCGTCTTGTAACGATGAATCTTTTTCTTGGCGTTAGTGATTGCCCCCGCTTCGTAAAGATCGACAACACTGCTGGTCAGCATTTCCGTATGGATACCGAGGTCTTTATGATTTCTCAGGAACTTGGCCACCGCATTGGGGATCCCGCCGATCCCAAATTGAAGGCAAGCTCCATCAGGTACCATTTCAGCAATCTTGGTTCCTATAATCTCATCTTTTTCCGTCAAAGGCTTGTCGTTCAACTCGATTAAAGGAGCATTGTTTTCAACGACGGCATCAACCTCCGATACGTGTATGATGTTTTCGCCAAAAACCCGGGGCATGTTTTCATTTACTTCCACAATCAGCGTGTCGCAAGCCCTCGCCACCGTCGATGCATAATCGCAACTAGTTCCAAGGCTGAAATAGCCATGTTTGTCCATCGGCGACACGGTTATCATGAACACGTCCATGTGGATGAAATCCGAGAACACTCTGGGCAATTGCCAGAGATAACTAGGGACGAAATCTATAACCGCATTCGTGCCGGCCTTATCGATTAAAGCTCTATCCACATCAGTCAGAAAATTCGGATGAAAATGAAGCCGATCGAGGTATTCAACTTGAAACAGCGGCTTTGCTGCTTCTTTTGCCAGTTGATAGTAAAGATGTACGTCATCTACATCGCCCGCCTTGACACGTTCAGCCAATGCGTTCAGCAATCCTGGAGGATTGGCAGGTCCCAGCCCAAAAGACACATTTGCTTTCTTGGGGACTTTCGACACCGCATTGTGCAGCGTCATGAGCTTGCGTTGATATAGTTGAAATACGTCCGTCAAAGTATTCTCCTGTCACAGTGGTCAAACAAGATGCCGATAGGCGGCTTCCGATCTGAATCCGAGCGACCGATGACCTTGCTGGATCATTTACCCTGGAACATTGCAGGGCGCTTCTGAAAAAAAGCTTCTATACCTTCGTGATAGTCATGGCTGTCGTATACCTGTCGTCTCATACTCTGTATCCGTTCGAATGTCTCAGGACTTAAATTATGTGAAGTAGACAGCAATCTCAGTTCTTCTTTAAGAAGACTTATGACCAGCGGACTGTTTCCAACTATTTGTTCAGCGATTCCCATTGTTATATTTTCAAGCTGATCTCTCGGAACGGCATGATTCACTATCCCGGCGGCTACGAGACGTGAAACCGGAAAAGGTTGAGCTGTGAACAGCATTTCCTTGCACAAAGGCATTCCACCCGACAGCATGAGATTTTGAACGCCCGACATGTTATAAGGTACGCCAAGCTTCGCAGGAGTAATCGCAAAAGTGGAATCTTCCGCCGCAACAATCATGTCGCAACTAAGGACGAATTCGCATGCTCCACCCCAAACGCTGCCTTCCACCATAGCGATGACAGGCATTGGATAATGCTCGATCATTCGCACGATCAGTCTCAATGGATCATTGTAAGTGAGAGGATCCCGTCCGTTCAACGGCAATTCACGGACATCATGCCCTGCAGAAAAGACTTTCGAGCCCGAAGGAGCTTTTATGATCACAACCCTGACATCATTCTGCCGGGCATTTGTGAGAGCATCAGCTAGGTCGTCAATAAGTTCCTTACCCAGGCTGTTAAGTTTCTTTGGGTTGTTAAGCGTAATAGTGCAGATGCGATCCGCTATGCTGCTGATTACCATATCCATTTCCATACTCCATTCGTTACGCACACTGAGATATTTGAAAGTGAGTTGCTAAGGGAACACCGGGGAAATTTTAGAAAAATTAGCGGACCCGTTCAAAATATAACGAAGATAGACATTCAAACCTATCTTAGCCTTAGCGATCGCGTCAATCAAAATGTTTCGGGATTGGCCCCTTGAGATGGATCAGATGAACAACTAAATCGAAGAAACATGCCGGAATCAATAGAAGAAAACCGGTTGAATGGCGACATGCCGAGCTGCTTAGGTGTGATGTGCCGTTAGAGTGAATTACTGACGAGTAAGGAATTTCCGCATTCTACCGGCGATATCTTTTTTCTTGGATGGGTCCTTCTCGTTTTTTACGGCCAGAGTGTACCAGTAAAGAGCTTTTTTCGAGTCATTCAGATTAATGACGTTAAGGTCCGCAAGCGCAAGCATGGCTTCGACGTGGTCTGGTTTAACTTCAATAGCTTTCTCATATTGCTTGACGGCTTCGGGTATTTTCCCCAAAATTGCATAGGTCATAGCAAGATCACAATACAGTTGTGCGTTATCCGGTTCTCTTTGAATTAGTTCGGCATACAATTGAGCTGCAAGTTCATGGTCCTGCAAGACCTGAGCGTTCTTTATAGCCTTTTGCGTTTCATCATAAACAGCCGTCTCACCTTTTTGCTGTTTGCCCATTGCCGTCGTTAGACATAAGTTTTTTTGTTTTTCAAGAAACTCAGTGCCGTTAACCCAGTTTCTCAGAAGCGGCCGATCCAAAACTCCGTCTTGCCCGACCGTTCGGGTGGATTTCTCTATGGTCTTCAGCCGCTCTTCAATTTCAGTCCGGCGCTGAACATCCGGTGTGAGACTCAGATTCACTCGAAGGCACAAAGCTTCTTCCTGACGCTGCCCCAAACGTGAATACGCATCCGCCATCATTGCCCAGGCATCGGCGTTTTCGGGTTTGAGCGCAAGCACCTTTCGTAAATCTGCTATTGCCGCCACCGATTGATGAGAATTCTGATAGGCTCTCGCACGTAGCATGAGAGCTGGAATATCTTGAGGCTCTTTTGCTAACAATGCTGAAACGACTTTTATTGCAGCATCCCAATTCTTTTTGGCAATTGCATCCGTGGTCTGCTTGATCACGGCCTGATAGGGAACATCGGCACTGAAGCAATCTGCAGGCATGGTGATCAGAAACAAACTAAAAACTATGCACACAACTTTTGTGATTTCTGACCTCATCTGAGCACGCTGCCTAATCATGTCGTATTCGCGTACGAACCGAATCGGGTGTTTTGAAGAGTTCCTACTAAGTTCCGGATATCTTTCTTCGGCAAAATATGGACATGTTGTACACATTGGTCTAATATCATGCCTATACCAAATGGTGGCCGATTTGGCAAGATTATATGAGCTTTTCGGAGCAACTCTGTAACTTGTGGATAAAATTCGGTTCAACAAACGCTTTGACAAAGTTTCTTCGGACTGTCTGCTTTGTGACTCTACTGCAGGGAGTTCTTACGATACCGGCATGCCTTATCACCAAGGAAATCGCTGGTAAGAACAATCCAGCAATCGCTAAGACATCTGATAACAAGCCCGCCGAACCTTCTGCCAAAGACGAAGTGAAGCAATCACCTCCCGAAACGATCTCTTCGGCTAAGAAGGAATCAGCGGACAAAAAAAACACTACGCCTGAATCGGTCCACGCCACGGAAAAACTCGAAGCAAGAAAAATTGAGATTAAACCCGGCAAAGAGATGACTTCTTCATCCAAGAAACCGGGCGCTAAAGCTGCCAATACCAAGCTCATTAATGACGAAGAAGAGCAAGAAGTTCGCTCTGCCGCACTCAAATTAGCTCAGACTTGTGAATCACTAATTCACATAAAAATCTGCTATATCATTGCGGATGACGAGTGGTGGGTTTCCCTCTACGACGATATGGGTCCTCAGGTGGACCTCCGCAGCTTTATTTGGGACCGTGATAATCAGCGTCTCAGGCCGTTTCTGGTGCTCACACGGATCCCCAAGAACAAACTTGAGCAGCATGTATACGCTTCCGGGGAGGATCGGTCGTGTTTTCTACTGGAACCATTAAAGCCTTTGAAGGAAGAAAAGCAAATTAAAAGCCCAGACCCGGCAAAGAAGCAATAATTCTAGATGCCCCGGCAACATGCAACGAAGTCTTGAATGTTATGACAATTTTTTGAGGATTAGGGGGGCCGCATGGTAATCGGAGACGATCTGCCCTGTCGTTATCCAATTGACAAGTCCTTTTCCGATTTTCTGGATAGCTGGTGGGTCATGCACGTCAAACCCAATTGTGAAATCCAGATAATATCATTCCTGTTCAGTAAAAATATTCCGTATTTCTCCCCCCATTATACGAAAAACGTCAAATATGGAAACTTGGGCAGGATAAGGGCTAAAACAATTCCGCTCTTTCCGGGATATGTCTGTTTTGTGCTTGATCGTGACGAACACCGAATGCTCTATGACACGAAAAAGCTTGTCAGAATTCTCCACGTTCGAAATCAAACTCAATTTGTAGATGAGCTGACCTCCATTGATAGAGCACTTGCTTCCGGTCTCGAGCTGGATGTTAAGTCAGGGCTGGCAATTGGATCCAAGGTGATCATCGAATCCGGACCGCTGCAAGGGATGCTGGGAATCGTCGTCCGCGGCAAAGACGAGAAACGACTGGCTCTAAACGTAACAATGTTCAATCAGAACGTCATAATGACGCTCGGACCAGACACGATCATCAAGGTTATCTAAATACCGTGTCTCTAATTGTCTGCTTCGGCTGGGTACTTTTATTTCTTTTAACTCTCTGGGATATTCGGTATGTTCCAATCGAAGTGCATTGGCTGGGAGTGTCGGGCCAACTCAAATCAGACCCGACACTCCACTCATTTATTGGCGGGAATCAACAGTTCAGCCGGTGCAATTACTTGCCGGAAGGAAGTACGCCTGGCTTTGCGGTTTCCGCATCCTTCATGGCCTTCTCGGCTTCTGCTTTTGTAGCAAACGGACCCTTTACAACTGAAGCGGTGTCAGTGGGTTTCTTGTCCACAATCGACACCTTGCCTTGGGCATCTTTCGCAACATAGAATTCATTCGCGGCACTTGCGACGCCTGCTGTAGCAAAAGCTACCAACGCCACCATGACTACTATCAACCTAACAGCTTTCTTCATTTTCTTCTCCTTGATATTGGACGATTACTATCGTCCTGAATTGAATCAATCATTAAGCCGTCCAGCTTTCTGATCGATTTTCAACGTCTGGAGAAGTAATCGAAGACGACAAAAAAACCTGACAATAAATTTTCCGAGGCTGGGTAAAATCATTGGAGCGCTATTCGGTGTAGATATTGGGACTCAATATATCCGGACATAATGTTCGTGAGATTCTCCCGTGTTGTGGTAATATGTGGAAACCAATCAGGATTTATAGCACTGTGGATTCAGGAGGCATCATGAAGTCTTTTCAGTACAGCGATATTCCGCCTACGATCTTCGAGACTGATCAGGTTAAAGGTATAGCTGCACGGGTCCTTATCGGTAAGCAGGACGGAGCTGTGAATTTTTGTATGCGGATATTCGAAATCGCATCCGGAGGGAATACCCCGAGGCATTCACACAACTGGGAGCACGAAATGTTCATTCACTCGGGTTCCGGCGAACTATACGGCAACGGCAAATGGAACTCCATTGCGTCGGGCACTGCCGTCTTTATACCAAGCAACGAAGAACATCAGATGCGCAACACGGGCAAGGATCCGCTCATTGTATTGTGCCTCGTTCCATCTCACGCACCCGAATTGTAGGCAAGTTCATCGCATAAAGCGCTAGGCTCAAACTTGAACCGCTGAGTAAGCGGCTGTTGAAAAGTTCCGCACCCGTTCTTGAATTGGACGTCATGGAGTCCTCAAAGACTGGCCGGGAGTCATGGTGCGCGACATGACGCATTTATTATTGCTTCAGAGATTCATAACAATTCAGATTATTGAACGGCTCTTCTTATAGTTGTATTCTGAATCCAATTGGTATTGGCTTTTATTTGTTAATAGCGACTTCAGTGCTAATTGATTAAAACGAATTTTTGCGGGAGAAAAATGAAAACAAGAATTGCTCTTTTTCCAATGCTCGTATGTTTACTGTTCGTCAGTATTGCAATGGCCCAATCGCAGTCGACTCCGGATAATGCCGTTTCGGACGGAAAAACAATTTTTCAACAGAATTGTGCTCGATGCCACAACGCCGACAGCACGGAAACAAAAACGGGACCGGGTTTGAAAGGTCTGTTCAAAAGAGACCAACTGCCCGTAAGCGGAAGACCTGTGAGTGAGGAAACCGTTCACAAGCAATTGACCAATCCGTTCAAACAAATG
>CAZTJA010000050.1:2793-21688 GCA_964613745.1 uncultured Syntrophaceae bacterium | reverse complement strand
GGATCTTCAAAGTCCGCGAGGGCATCTGCTAATGATTCATCGTCCATATGTCCGATGTAATAGTCTAAGTTGTGTGGATGAGGCATGCTGTTTCCTCCCGCCTTTTTTATGGCCGTTGCCAGGCAACGAAATAACTAAAACATACCAATTATATGTTGTCAATAATTAAAGTAATGCATGATATTTTTTGCGCGGACGTTTTAGTGAGCTTCTTGGATCAAACCGGCGTCAGGGAAGTTGAGCAGCAGAAAAGCCGCTTCTCGTGGGAGTTACTTCGGGGATTTCTGAGTTCTAACACAAAACCTGAAATGACGATTAGTTTATGTTTTCAACATAAACAACTTTATTCACTAGACAAAATAGCCAGGGCGCATGAAGGGTAATCTAGGGATGCGATTCAGTATGCATGGATGTACAGAAAGTAAATCGTATGGACGTTATGATGGGGATGTAAGGAGGCAATCGTCGAATTTGACCTCAGTGACGACATGACTAAAATTTTTCGCATATAGACCGTACTTGGCCACATTCTTTTGATGAAACTCCCGCTCAGCTTCAGAAGGCACGCGAGTAGGTCTGGCCGGAGTTCCGAGAGCCAGAGTGTCCGCTGGAATCACAGTTCCGGGTGTTACAACGGAGCCCGCACCAATTATTGCTCCACGTTCTACCTTTGCACCATCGAGGACCAAGGCTCCTATGCCGATTAAGACATCGTCTCCTATTTCGCAACCGTGCAACACAGCCCTGTGCCCAACAATGACGTTGTTTCCTATTGTCAATGGGAATCCGTCACCGGTGACATGGAGCATGCAAAGATCCTGGATATTGGTTTCTGTTCCAATGCGCACATAATTAACATCGCCACGAATAACGGTGTGAAACCAAATGTTCGTTCGGGCACCAATGGTAACGTCACCGAGCACCACTGTTCCCGGTGCGAGAAAAACCTCCGAACCGAGTTTAGGACGAACACCTTTGAACTCATAAATCATTTAGTTAGGCCTTTGGAATGATTTGACACTTTTTTGGGGGTTCCGGCCAATTGTATTTTGTTCAGCAATTCCCAGGATATTGATCTCGTCCTTTGCGGATTGAAATTGGACTCAAGTTGTTTAATCTCGTCGAGGGTAACGATGCGGCGAAAGGCTTTGTACCACTGAAATTTAATCGCCAGAACTTTGCCCGCCTTTGCTCCCGATTTTGCGGTATGTTCTTTCACATCTTCAGGATCAAACCAACCCATTGCCTCTATTTCTTTGTAGAGATTTCTCGGTTCATCAAGAAACCATTCTTGAACTCGCGCAACACCGACCGCACCTACTCTGTTTACAAAAAAGAGAATGGGAATGCCCTTTCTGATGTGTTGAATACCGGTTGGATAGGTGTATGTAAGGTCGTTTAAATGTATCATTTTCGGTTTCAGAGGACCCGTGTCGAATAGCGAGTCTTGTTCGGCAGGCTGTTCGGGCATGTCTATGAGAGAAGCGGCCCGTTTCTTCTCCATAAAGAGAACGATGGCTTTTTCATTTCTCACTTGCAGCCGTAACGGATGAAACAGTGTTTCCAGCTCATGCAATTCAAGAATTCGAGCGGGAGGATGCACGACAATATCAGAGCCGCTAAGTGCTATTCTGTGCCAGGAACTAAAAATGAATGGAAATCGATACTCGGCCTTGACTCGATAGCCGAAAGCGGAATCTTCGGGGCGAATTTCGTAACCCAGGCATGTCAAGAGTTCTTTGAGAAAAGAAATGGCTTGCGATCCGGGAACGGTTTTATAGAGGAAATGTTTGCTGAGCCTAACTTCCGGAGGTCTTTTCGAATCGAAACAGGACGTTATCCCTTCGAACATAAAACCGCAGCTCTTGAGTAACTCCACATAATCCGCCGCAATGTTACCGGGTACTGCAGAAGTCACTCTGGACAGCCCCAAGTCACTCCATTCCGAAACAGTCTCTTTGAGGAATCTGGTGTCGGCTCCGACTTCACTAGCTCCCGGACCAAAGCCCAGAGCCAAGAGTTTTGCTTCGTCAGACTTTTCTTGAACCCAAAGCGCGGCGCAGCGTATAACTTTGTCCGATTCGAGAATTCTGCACTGAACATCGCTTTGGTCACCCGCTGCAGGCAGACTTTCAATATATTCTCGTATAGATGGGTCAGCGTCAGTCCAAGGTTTGAGAATAGCCCCGATCGCAGGTAGATCCTTTTTATGGGCTTGTCTCAGCATCATTTTCATGGTGTTCCTTGCATTCAGTTATAAAGAAAATGCATAATGCGTGGTTCACGACGGTGATGTGCGATACATGTCGGCTCGGACACAGTTTGCCCGGTACGGCACATTGAAGACGTCATGATCATCCACACGCGCCTAACACCGCACACAAGCCGGCTCATTCGGAGTGAATCGAATAAAACCTGCATTTAGCATATTTGGCAAAAATTGGCAATTTTGCTCTTAATTTTCTCGGGAGAGATGATGGGAGAGAGAACGCAATACTTGATTATCGGATCGAAGGGAATGCTCGGAACGGACCTTGTCCGGAGCTTTACCGATTCAGGCAAGTCTTTCTGCGGAGTGGATGTCGATGAAATCGATATTACGAATTCTTCAGCATTAGAGGAAACAATTCTTGCTCTCAGTCCTAAAACAATCATTAATTGTGCAGCATACACTGATGTAGACGGCTGTGAAGCGAACGTCGATTTAGCCTTTCAGGTGAATGAAGTCGGGCCTGCAAACATAGCGCGTATAGCGATTAAGACCGGCGCTCACTTGATACACATCGGAACTGATTACGTTTTTGACGGCACGGCTGCGACGCCCTATGTCGAAGATGATGCAGTGAACCCACTTGGAGTCTACGGAAAGAGCAAAGCAGGTGGGGATGCTGCAATACGGGCTTTTTTACCCGACAATCACACCATTGTGCGGACTCAATGGCTTTACGGGGTTCATGGCAAGAATTTCGTCGAAACGATTCTCAATTTGGCTCGGTCAAATCCCACTATTAAGGTCGTAAATGATCAAATAGGGAGTCCAACGTATTCGGTTGATCTCGCGGCGGCGATAAGCCTCATTTTGGACCTTAATTATAGAGGCACGATCCATGTAACAAATTCAGGAATTGCCTCCTGGTACGATTTCGCCCTAGAGATCGTGCGTAAATCCGGAATTCAGGGTTGCAAGGTTGAACCTACCACGACCCGTGAGTTCAACAGGCCAGCACCTAGACCACTTTATTCTGTTTTGGATAATTCAAGATTCATAGGATTGACCGGAGCACCCCTCAGGAGTTGGCACGAAGCCCTCGATGCCTATCTAGAAGAGAGAAAGAGCAAGAATCCTCAAATATGATTCATTGTTCCAAATAAAATTAGTGAACATATTGGCTTTGTATCCAAGGAGAGTTTAATGGGAATGACGATAACCGAGAAAATATTGGCTGCACATTCCGGGAAAGACTTCGTGAAACCGGGGGATCTCATTGAGGCAAGTATCGACATTGCATTGGCAAACGACATAACCCTACCTCTCGCAGTAAAGCCTTTCAGAGATGCGGGAGGCACTCGTGTTTTCGACGCCGAAAAGATTGTCGTAGTTTTTGATCACTTTAATCCAGCAAAGGATATTAAGTCTGCAGAACAAATGGCACTGAGCCGTGAATTCGCCCAACAGACCGGTATTAAGCACCTCTTTGACGTAGGCGATATGGGCATAGAGCATGCTCTGTTACCGGAAAAGGGTCTGGTGGTCCCTGGAGACTTGGTTGTAGGAGCCGACAGCCATACGTGCACGTATGGAGCTCTAGCTGCATTTTCTACCGGCGTGGGCAGCACCGATTTTGCTGCAGCCATGCTTACGGGAAAGAATTGGTTCAAGGTTCCTGAAAGCATTCGCTTCGTCCTCAGAGGGGAATGTGGAAAATGGGTTTCCGGCAAAGATCTTATCCTTCATATTATAGGCATGATCGGAGTGGACGGCGCTCTCTATCAGGCGATGGAGTTTTCCGGTGACGGTGTTTCCTCTTTGGAGATGTCGGATCGCTTTACAATCACCAATATGGCCATAGAAGCCGGTGCAAAGAATGGAATTTTTCCCTTTGATGCCAAGACGCGTGTATTTGCGGACGCGCATGCCGGGCGTGAATACGCCATATATGAATCCGACAAAGATGCCGAATATGCGGCAACTTTTGAGATAGATTTGGATACATTACAGCCGGTTGTGGCATTGCCGTTTTTGCCGTCCAATGTCAGACCGGTAACGGAAGTGCAAGATCTGAGGGTTGACCAAGTAGTCATTGGATCTTGTACTAACGGCAGGATTGAGGACCTCCGAGTTGCGGCATCCATTCTAAGAGGCAGACGGGTGGCTAAAACCGTGCGGTTGATCGTAATACCCGCAACGCAAAAGATTATGTTGGACGCAATTGCTGAAGGACTCATCCAAGACATAATACAAGCAGGCGGAGCGGTATCGACCCCGACATGTGGTCCATGTTTGGGTGGTTACATGGGGATTTTGGCCAAAGGGGAACGCGCGATAGCTACCACAAACCGGAATTTTGTGGGCAGAATGGGCCACCCTGAAAGTGAGGTGGTACTTTCCTCTCCTGCTGTTGCAGCTGCAAGTGCTTTAACCGGTCACATTACGCATCCTTCGCAGATCGGAGCGAATTAGGGCAATGCGTAATGAAAAAATGGTTGACTGGGATTATTTTGATTTGCTAAGTTTTTTCTGACCGGATGTTTAAAAGTTTTTTGGTATTTTGTGTATTTTTTTTGGCAGCGTTAAACACTGGCGTTGCCCCGTGAAATCAGGCTTTCCGGGAAAAAAACCTTGACTTCCTGCGATTTGTCTGATAATCAAAATGGCAAACAGGTCTAATTGTCTATAATTCCAAATGCGGTTCCACGGTGAAGGCGGCCGGTGGGGCCTAATAAAAGGAGGATTTGGGTATGGTTAAAAAGATGATCGTTGTGTTCAGTGCCGTTGCTCTGATCATAACCGCGGTTGGCGCTGCCAGCGCGTTTATGCCTTTGATGCCCGGACCAGCGACCACAGGGGACATGATAATGATCCCCATGAAAATTAAGACCTCTTACACGAAAGACACCGCGGGAACAGCCGGCGGCGACAGCACCCTGCTGCTTGATGGATGTGACCAGTACACCGGCGGCTTTCGTCCTTGGGGAGTATGGAAAGGCACCAAGTGTGCAATGAAGGTCCAGGTAATTCCGCCTAAGTGTGTTGCTCCTGCTTGCGCCGGACCCGTTGCTTGGGGCGCCCCCCCTGCTCTTACACCCGGTGGAAAACTTGTCAGCAACGTTGAAAAATACACTGTTTCTTCTCCCGGTTGTGATCCTTGCGTGACCGGCGGTCTGAAGTACGAAATGGTCAAGAAACAGGCTGTTAAGTAATAAACTTCGACATTGATGTTGAAAAAAAGAGACCAGAAATGGTCTCTTTTTTTATTTCGACAATTCAGTTCCGTCGGGAAGTGCCGCCGTCCGGGTAACACCTCCATTGCCCACTTTGTCCAAGTGTTGTTCCTCTTCATCGTAATCGTTATACTCAGCGGGACAGGTATCGGTTTAATACTCTAAATCTCTGATGGAGACACAGATTGATTCACAAGGATTACGTTCTCATATTGGATTTCGGCTCCCAATATACCCAGCTTATTGCAAGGCGGGTTCGTGAATTAGGGGTTTACAGTGAAATCCATCCCTATGACAAAGGCATGGACGTCATCGGATCTCACCGGCCTTCAGCAGTTATACTTTCCGGCGGTCCAGCGAGCGTCTACGATCCCGAAGCCCCGCAGTTGGATCCTCGCATTTTGAGCCAGGGTATACCGGTATTAGGAATATGTTACGGCCTGCAAGCCATTGCACACGCATTGGGTGGTCAGGTTGAACGCGCAGAAGATCGCGAGTATGGACGGGCCAATCTGAGTTTTATACAACCTGATTCATTGCTTATGTCGGGAATCGAACCGGGTTGTCAGGTTTGGATGAGTCATGGCGATAAAGTGGTTCGGGTTCCCGATGGTTTTTCGATTTGCGCGTCCACGCAGGAAAGTTTGTGTGCAGGTTTCGAGAATACCGGAATTAAAATCCACGGCGTGCAGTTCCATCCGGAAGTAGTCCACACTCCAAAGGGAACTCTTATTCTTCAGAATTTTGTGAGGAAAGTAGCCGGTATCACATCCCAATGGACAATGTCATCTTTCATCGAATCTACCATTTCCGATGTACAAGACAGAATAGGGGATTCCCACGTTGTTGCCGCACTTTCGGGCGGTGTGGATTCATCTGTAATGACCGCCCTGTTGCATAGGGCGATAGGAAACCGCTTACATCCGATCTTCGTCAATAACGGCTTATTGCGCAAGAATGAGGCTCAAGAGATACTTACATCATTTGAACGACTCGGCATATCGTTGGATTATGTCGATGCGTCCGATCGTTTCTTATCCAAGCTCGATTCCGTAACGGACCCCGAAAGAAAACGAAAAATTATTGGAGAAGAATTCATCAGGGTATTTGAAGAAGAATCCAGGCGGTTTCCCAACGTAAAATTCCTAGCTCAAGGAACACTATACCCTGATGTGATTGAAAGCGTATCTTTCAAGGGAGGACCGTCGGTAACCATTAAAAGCCATCACAATGTGGGCGGTTTACCCGAACGAATGCATTTGGCACTTATTGAACCACTCCGGGAGCTCTTTAAAGACGAGGTTAGGACATTAGGAGAAGAACTGGGGCTACCCGAAAATATTGTGTGGAGGCATCCATTCCCAGGTCCCGGATTAGCAGTCAGGATATTAGGTGCTATTACCCCGGAAAGAGTAGCGTTACTCCAAGAAGCCGATGCCATAGCCATCGACGAAATCAGAAAAGCCGATTTATATCGTAAGATTTGGCAAGCGTTTGTGGTCTTGCTTCCGGTCAAATCAGTGGGTGTAATGGGTGACGAGCGGACTTATGAACATGTTGCGGCTTTTAGAGCCGTTGAAGCAACCGACGGAATGACTGCAGATTGGTTTCGTATGCCTCATGACACATTGGCTGTTATTTCAAATCGTATCATAAATGAAGTAAGGGGAATAAACCGGGTGGTCTATGACATTTCTTCCAAGCCTCCTAGTACAATAGAATGGGAATGATCAAAATTCCGCCCGATATATTTACCGGAATTGTAAAACGTCTGTATAAATAAATATTTCTAACCTTTTCATTTGACTATCAATATCGTTTCTGATAAACGGCCCTGGAGAATGCAGTCCGGGGTTTTTTTATGCTATTCAAACTAAAAAGTCGCTCCGAGAAAACAGTTAGACTACCTAACCACACTTTACTGTATGGATTGATTCTTACGGTTCTCGGGTTTTTGATTGCTTCCGGATCGGTCATCCGAATCTACGAACTCCGGGAGTTTTTCCCCTTGAGACTGCCTGATCAAGTCAATGAGTTCATATTATCCTACGTGCCCTTTATATTAGGCACGTTCATAAGTACCATCGCTGCCGCAGCAGGAATTATAGTTGGAATAAATTGGATATTTAACGGTTTTCGACAGGTCTCAAAGCTCAAGTTACCTTTCGTCCGGCCGGGAGAATTTTATCGTCCTGAAGATGTGCATTACGGTCTCCAGGAGGGTAAGCTCAAATCATATGATCGATGTCCGTCCCTGCTGTTCCTCTTCCTAAGTAAGCTCTGGTCAAATGCACGTTATATATCCGAAATTCCCGGACGTATTGTTCGTTGGAATATTCGGTTCATTTGGAAGGCTTTGGCGATGGGTATTGTGATTCATTTCATGTTCAAAGCCCTCAAGCTTCTACCTCCATATCTCTCCAGTTGGGGACTGGGAACAGGCTATGTTATACCTTCGCCGATGCCGTTTTTTAATTTACTGGCTGTTGTATGCGTGCTCAAGCTGTTGGTCGCCTTTAGTCTGATTCCCCTCAAGAGACCTTCCGCATCTCGTGAGATGGATTCAATGATAGTTGAAGGCAGAGGACATCCGACCATTTTCTTTTCCGTGCTGGAAGAAGGATCGAGGATATTCGCTCACAAAGGTTTCTCAAACAACATCTCCCGGTCGACGCCGGTGACGTCCAAGGATGGAGAAACCACAATCGGCACAGTAGTCGAAAGTTTTCCGGAATATGTCAAGACGTCGCCAAAATTAGCGGCAATCTTGTGCAGCCTACTCGGTTCGGTAATGATTCTTGTAGGATTTCTTCAGATCATTCTGATGCAATATCCCAGTTTTTCCGTAAGTTATGAAGATTTCTTTCGGTTGTATTCACTGAATCTCATAATGGACATAATGCTTAACGTGACAATCATCCTCTTCGGCAAGAGCTTTCTGGACCAAGCTCGTTCGATAATGGCCATTTACCGCTTCCGATCCAGCATTGTCTATGTGGAAGCAAAGGGTGATTTCGATCGCAACAAGGCTCCGGAACTGGGTGGAATTGTGGCTCCAGAGCGTCTGTTCGATCCTTTAGCTCAATGCGCATACAATGTGCGTTATTTTTCAGCCGAATCCGTCTCGCAATCCATAACCCCGGAAGGTCCGAGAGAACTTGTGGCTCTCGAGACTTCAGGCAAGCTGGCAAAGGATATTGGACGTCTCAAATACTTGCCGTTTCAAATTCATTTTGAGGAACGCTACCCTTCAAAATGGAACGAACCCGATCAATACATGGTTGCTGATGCAGATCAGGAAGTGGTGATCGATTCCGATGCTCATGAGTCGGAGGAAGTCACTCCAGGAATAGCGGTTTCCGGGAACACGCCTTAATGATCAACGAGCTTCTTACTGTTTATCTATCCGGGCTCGCCATAATGTCGGCCACCGACTTTCAGCCTGGAAAGCCGGCCATGTCTATGCCTCGTCCAATTAAAGGGTCGCCTGAATCAGATGCTCTTGTCAAAAGTGAACTGAAACGTTTCGAGTTGGAAAAGCTCAAACGAATGGTAATATCTTTAGGCGGCAAGCCTTATCAAGCCGAAATTATCCAGATTGCAGGTCATGAGTTCAAAATCAATCCAATGTTTTTGGCATCATTGGCCTTTGTAGAGTCAAGTTTCCGCACCGGAGTTGAAAGCAACAAAGGAGCTAGGGGAGTCATGCAGGTTAGGCCCTTGGTTCTGGAAGTTTTTGGTGTTACGGAGCCGTATGATCCATACCAAAACATCATGGCGGGAGCGGCTTACTTGAAGCATTGTTTCGAGCGTTACGAACAGTACAAGGATGCGACGTATTATGCATTGGCGGCTTACAACATAGGTCCCGGAAGTATCCAAAAACTGCAGGAATCGGAAGCGGCAGAGAGATTTGTTCGGAAAGTTTTACGGGTATATAATTACCACTCCTGTGATCCGATATATGTTCGCAAATTCAAACGTCAAATAGACGCCCACAAGAAATTGGATTTCAGGGCCAGTATTGATTTCGGCAACTCGAAAATGCCGGATCGGCTTAACACTCTCCGTCGGAGTCCGTAATTCCTCGAAATCAGTCTTTGAGGTAATATGAACTCGGAATTCGTCAGTTTGCACTTTCTTCAAAAAAAAGATGGACTCGCTTATCCTTATCCGGTCATTGCTGAGGTGAACCCATGAAGTCCTTTCGCCTGAGATTATTCGTTATTGCAATCGGGTTATTCATATTAAATGCAGCATTTATATCTTCTGCTGAAGATTATCTGGTTATTAAGAAAAGGGATGGAGGAACCCAGAAGGTACCTCTCGATTTTGCTCCTGAGCAAATTGAGTCCTTCCAAGTTGAACCTGGTACAGAGAAGAGTGATCAAGCAGAAACGCCCACCGCACCCCCTCCGGTCGGACGCACACAAGAGAAAACAGCAGTTCCGGACAGCTCAGGCACTCCAATGATTCTGAAAAAGGGTCCTGGGAGCCCTGCGTTACCATCAGGCCCAAAGATGGAGCCCTCCTACCCACCTATAATGGACGATTCGACGCCTGCTGAAAAGCCCAAAACCGCTCCAGCACCGCCAAGATCCGCCGTCGAAGCTGCTCCTCAGCCGGCACCCAAGATTTCTGGACCGATTGCTTCGGGTCCCGTCGCGTCAAAAGGCCTGCTCACCGCAAATGTTTACAGACTGCCGGATAACCTCAAAGCCCTGCCCGATTTCACGGCTTTCAGGCCGGTAAGCTCACTAACTACCGATAGAATCAATTTTGAACCTGCCAAAGGCGATAATGAACCCGCCGGCATTACTGATTTTGACGGCTTGGGTTTAAGGGTAGTGGGGCTCTTCATGGTCTCCGGTGAAGGGATATTCAAGTTTCGTGTTCAATCGAAAGACGGTGTTCGGCTCCATATAGATGACAAGACAATTCTGGAAAATGATGGAATTCATGAAGCATCATCCAAAACCGGTTTTATCCATTTGGCTGAAGGCGTACACACGATAATTCTCGACTATTTCAATTCCAAGGGATCCCCGAGCCTGAGGCTTTTCGTTGAGCCTCCTCTCGGTGGAGAACAGCTCTTTTCCGCTTCAACCGGTCTTATTGGATGGAAAGAACCGGAAAAACCGTACGACGTTCTTTGGGGACAGGTATACTTCGTACCCAAGGGTAATTTCCCGGAAGGCCCGGACTTTAGTCAGTTGAGTCCTATAGGCAGGTTAATTGCTGCGGAACTTAACCTCTCCGGTCGGGATACGATTCCGGGGCTCCCGGGCCGAAAAGACATGATCGGCATACGTTATCAAGGTTTTTTCAATGTGGAAGGGGCCGGAATTTTTGCATTTAGGTTGATATCCGATCATTTTGCGAGACTTACAATAGGAAAGCAGGCCGTTGCTGAAATCACATCAGGAGGAAAGCCGGATCCGAACGGTAAATTAGGTTGGGCTTTCCTACAGCAAGGAAGTTACCCGATAACGGTCGATTATTTTCATGCTACAGGCCAACCAAGACTGGAACTACTGGTGACTTCACCAATCAAAGACGAGGAAATTTTCAATCCATCCCGCACAATTGAAGGCTTTGCCTCCGATAGCGGCAAACTGAGTCTCATACCGGCATTCGTTTATTTTCTCAAACCGGGAACCAAGAAAATGCCGAGCTATAACAAATTGTCTCCCTCTGGAATGTTTTTCTCGAAGTCAATCGATTATCCCATAGACAGGGGAAGTCAGGAATTCCCAGGAGTGCCGAAACGAGAGGACTGGTTGGGGTTGAGGTTTTATGTCAAATTCAGTCTTTCAGAGCAAGAATCGGGAAATTACAAATTCAGGATAGTTTGCAATGATTCCGCTAAGCTCATAATAGGCAAGAAGCTGGTGGTGAACGCTGAAGGATCCGGAAACAAAGCGGTGGTTGACCAAACAGGGGTTGTTGCCCTCACGGCAGGCAGTCATGAAATGTTTTTGGATTATCTTCAGACTACCGGGCCAAATGCTTTGCAACTGTTCATTACACCGCCTGGAGGCGAAGAAAAGATATTCGCTTTTCAATAGGTAAAAAAAATACCGCATCCGTGATGCGGTATTTTTTTTACGAATATGTGAAACGAAGCGTAAGCGATTGCTATTTTCCGATGTTTGTTACCCAGCCGAATGGGTCCGGTTTAGCGGCTACCTGCATGCCGGTGATCTCATCGAACAATATCCCCGCTATTTTCCCCGTCTTTCCGTCCGCAACTTGGTAATCTTTATTTTTGTAACGGAAATGGCTAACTGGTGAAATGACCGCTGCGGTTCCTGAACCGAACATCTCCTGAAGGGCTCCACTGTCACATGCCGACACGATCTCTTCTATTGATACATGTTTTTCGACGACTTTGAGACCAAGTTTTTCACCGGCGAAACGAATTACTGAATCACGAGTTACTCCGGGCAACACTGTTCCCTCGAGTTCAGGGGTAACGATCTCATCATTAATTCTGAAAAAGATGTTCATTGTGCCGACTTCTTCTATGGACACTTGGTCCACGGCATTTAGCCAAAGAACCTGAGTAAAACCTTCTGAATGCGCTCTTTCGGCTGCGAGAAGAGAAGCGGCATAATTGGCTGCAGTCTTTGCTTCACCTACTCCGCCCCTACATGCACGCACATACTCGTGCGTCACCAGAATTTTAACGGGCGCAAATCCTTCGGGGTAGTAAGCTCCCACGGGCGAGAGAATGATGAAAAACAAGTATTCCCTTGAGGGCCGTACTCCCAAATGGACATCCGTAGCAATGATGGTCGGCCTAACGTAGAGAGATGTTCCCGGTCTTCTAGGTATCCAATCGCGATCCAACCTGATCAGTTTGGACATTTCGTCCATAAACAACTTCGGATCAATCCGGGGAATACATAGTCGATCGCATGATTTATTGAACCTGGCTATATTCATATCCGGTCTGAACAAGAAAATGTCATTCTCGTCACTACCAGCGAAAGCCTTCAAACCTTCAAATACTTGCTGACCGTAATGAAGCATCATCGTTGCAGGATGCAAGCAAAGATCTCGAACGGGCAAGATTTCGGGTTTTTGCCAGCCGCCCTTATCGGCGTTGTAGCGAATTTCGAGCATATGTTCGGTGAAAATATTGCCGAAGCCTAGCTTGTCCTCGTCATACTGCTCTGATCCCGCTCTGTTACGAGGTACGAATCCCATGGAGCCTCCCTTTAGGCTTAGATGCTGCGGCCTGTCCGGGGCCTAAGTCTATGTGTGATTTGGTTGTTGGAGAAGTCAAAGTCCAACTTGACATAATTAACAAAGCTGAGGGCTTGAGTCAAGTTACTGAAACGAAACTTAGGAGGATTCAATGAGAAACTCATGGTCAAATAGATTCGACTATCGAGTAGTTTGAGCTTCCCCGGCCGAATATGTTTAAGCTCGCCGCTCAATTTAAAGATATAGACAAAATCCGAAACATGCCTCTAAAGGCCACATAATTCTTAATGAGCAATATTTCCTGATGCCACCGAGGAAGCGAACAAAATTCAGGTAATAACTAAATCCCCGGCCTACCAGTAATCGTCGGATCCGGTAGCCTGCTCAATGAAGCGGGTTCTTGTATAAGCGAAGCATTCACCGCAAGAAAAATCGGACCACCGGCTTTTCAGCGCAGTATCCAGGCAATCGCCGTAATGATCGCAATCGACCTTACGATAGGGCCTATCAGTCTCCCTATTCCCCTTAACCAACACGGGACACGGTTCAATCTTCTTTGCGCATATTCCCATCCGCTTTTGGAGACTCCTTTTCCTTAGTTTTTTGCATATGGACCGCAAAAACTCGGATCCAACCCTACACGGCTCGCCGAACATTCAATACAAAAATGTCGGCAGCAACTAATTAAACCAAAAATAAATATAGAAGCGGGAACAACAAACCATAAAGCGGGATGTCCGGAATCGTCCCATCCCTGGAGTAGGCATATTTAAACCAGTCATGCGAGCTTGTCAAGAGGCAAGCACAATGCACAAGAATCGTACATAAAGGACCTGTACAATGCGGCCGCTTTTTCCGTAATCTCGGCACATTATTCCAATATCTTCACAAGCCGTGCTCCAACTGCTATCCATATCAAAATGATCAGTAGATCTAGGGGAGATTGTGAGCTGGTTCCTTTGGAAAAAAATTCCTGGACAATTAATATGATTCTGTAGGCGACATACAGAGAAGCAATTCCCAGCCCCATGGTCACTAACTTCTTCAGAGTGGTTTTCGCTATCATCCAGTAGACAACCTGAAACCTTCAACCGCAGCTTGATGACATTTCACGAATTGCTATTATTAAGAAGAAAAAGCGAGAGAGATCGTCATGATCAAGTTAAAGAGTTAACGTGGTAATGTCAACAAACAAGAAGAAGAGCTGAATTATTGTAAATCTTATTGCTATTGGAGCTGCTGATGTGTGGTCGTTTCGTATTGTACACGCCTGGTAAACATGTTGCCGAGCATTTCGGATGTTCGGACCCTTTTACCTTAGAACCGAAATACAATATTGCGCCGACCCAACTAATCGTTGCAATTAGGGCTCCTACCCCGGAGAGAAAAGAAATGTGCCTGTTGAGGTGGGGCTTGGTTCCCTTCTGGGCGAAAGACGAAAAAACTTTCTTTATTAATGCCCGGTCTGAAACCCTGAGGGAAAAACCCGCTTTCCGTGAGCCTTTCAAGACACGTAGATGTCTCATTCCAGCCAATGCTTTTTATGAGTGGAAGAAGATCGGGAAGAACACATATCCTCACGTTTTTATGATGAAGAACAAAGGCTTATTTGCGATTCCAGGTTTATGGGAAGAACGAAATGATTCCCTCGGCAATAGATTATCATCTTGTACAATACTTACCACCAAGGCGAATGAACTCGTCTCGGAAATCCACGACCGAATGCCTGTTATTATTGAAGCTTCAGACTATGATCTCTGGTTAAATGTAAAAACCCCATTGGATACTTTGGGCGAAATCATGAAAGCTTATCCGGCAGAACTGATGCAGGGATTTCCTGTGGGCGATATGGTGAACAAAACATCTTTTGATTCGCCTGAATGCATGAGGCCGACATGTAAACTGTTTTAACTATTAGGTTCCAGGTTGCATTGGAATTCATACGATCAGGTTGATAAACTTTTTAGCATGACTTACGAATTCACACCCGTAATCGTCCCGATAAGATGTTTAGGGGTCTTTCAGCTGCCGAGACCAACCACACCGTTATTTTCTTTATTCTTTAACTTATTTCTTGACATACCCATTCAGTTCAACTAATAATTAACAGGTTTGCCTATCAGTCCTCATTGCCCGATCTTTCAGTCATTGGGGACTTTATAGCCCTCATTCTTCTCTGGGTAATCACAATCATCGGAGGAACAAAATGTCGTTCAGTAAGCCGAACAGGAGTGCCGCGACCAAAACCAAGAACAGAGTAGAACCTGCCCCTATTTCGGGTATTTGTGTCACCTGTTTGGACGGTTGCCCTGGCCCTTGTGAAATTGGCCGATCAGCAATGAGAGGTCGAGAAGTAATTTATCCGCAGCCCTTCGGCAAAATCACTGCCGGCGCGGACAAAGACTACCCCATCGATTATTCTCACTTCAACATTCAGGGAACCTGTGTAGGAGCGGTCGGCGTAGCCGCAGACTCCGATGTAGCGGTTTTCCCCGCGGTTGATTGCACCACCAAGGTTGGTGCCGATTCCAGCCTGGAAATGGATTTTCCTGTTTTCACCGGTGCAGTAGGATCCACCAAAGTGGCACAGGTGAACTGGGAAGAAGTAGCGGTCGGAGCCGCCATTTCCGGAATCATCGTCGTGGCCGGCGAAAATATCTGCGGCATGGACCCGGACGCCGAACTCAAGAACGGACGAATCGTCAAATCTCCTGAAATGGAGAGGCGTATTAATGCGTTCAGACGTTGGTATTCCGGTAAGGGTGGAATCATCATTCAGGCAAACGTCGAGGACACCAAGCTTGGAGTTCCTGAATACGTAATCGAGAAGCTCGGAATTGAAATTTTTGAGCTGAAATGGGGACAAGGCGCAAAGGACATCGGCGGTGAAGTCCAGCTGCCGACTTACGACAGGGCCATGCAATTGAAGGAACGCGGATATATCGTGCTTCCGGATCCTACGACTTCAGCCGCAAAAAAAGCCTTTGATTCAGGCGGAATCACCGAATTCGAACGACATTCCAGACTCGGCATGGTTACCGAAGATGGTTTTTACAAAGAAGTTGAGCGACTGAGAAGCATTGGCGCAAAATATGTTACCCTGAAAACGGGCGCTTATCGACCTGCCGACCTCGCAAGAGCCATAAAGTTCGCCTCAAATTCCAAAATCGACATGCTCACCATCGATGGTGCAGGCGGCGGCACAGGTATGAGCCCCTGGAGAATGATGAATGAGTGGGGCATTCCTACTGTTTATCTAGAGTGCCTTGCATACGAGATGTGTGAAAAATTGAGAGCCCAAGGTGCATATGTTCCTCCTATCGCCATTGCCGGCGGTCTCTCTCTTGAAGATCACATTTTCAAAGCAGTTGCGCTTGGAGCACCCTACGTCAAAGCTATTTGTCTGGGTAGAGCACTCCTCACCGCAGGCATGGTCGGCAAGACGAACGGTAAACTGACGGCCGACAAGCTTGTTGCCGAAGGCAAGAGTGTAGAAGACGGCTATTTGAACCTGTTCGCAACGGGCGCTCAGTTGAAAGAACGCTTTGGCGATGATTTCAAGAATATCCCCGCAGGAGCCATAGGCGTTTACTCATATGTGGACAGACTGAAACAGGGACTTCAGCAGCTCATGGCAGGTGCTCGCAAGTTCTCGCTGAACCATATTGAGAGGGACGATCTGGTCTCATTGACACGGGAAGCCTCAGAAGTTTCCGGAATCCCCTTTGTCATGGACAGCGACAAAGAGACAGTCGACAAAATTCTCAACGGAAACAACTATTCAGTTTATATAAAGTCCAACCAGGCTTAATTTCTCCGCTGATTATGAAAACCGGTAGTTTTTGCTGCCGGTTTTTTTATTTCATTTTCATCCACAAAAGTTTTGCGGAATTTGGTCCAGGATTGAACCATCGAGTGGGGATATCCGTTGTTATGTACACTAAATCTCCCGGCCGTAATTTCTGGACGACATCGCCTACCGTCATGTGGAGCTTTCCGCTCAGTAAATACCCCATTTCCTCTCCTTTATGCAGGAAGAAATGGGAATTTATAATCGAATCCGGCGCAACTTCAATAAGGTACGGCTCGCTCTTGTGATCAAAATCCATCGGCACAAGCATTCTTGCAGATAACAAACCGTCGGGAATATTGCCGATCTTTACTTCAATGGCTTTACTGGACGGAAATACGTGATTAGTCTTTCCCCCGCGACCATGAAAAAAATAACCCACTTCACACGACAAAACTTCCGCCATTTTGAAAAGGGCCGGAAGAGATGGGTAAATTGAGTTACTTTCTATTTGAGAAATTGTGCTGGGAGTTACTCCAATCAGCTTAGCCAATTCCGTCTGCGACAATCCTCTTTTTGTTCTCGCTTCTTTGATGCGCAGCCCAAGTTCCAGAGGCCCTGATGCTCTGCGGTCATCCTGGAACGATACTCCCAAATCGTTGGTCCAGTATGTAACCGCCTTGTGAAGAGTGGCCATCTGGCGTTGTTCAGCCTTAAGTATGGTTAACGATGTTGTTCCTCTTTTAACTGAAAGATCTATTGCAACTTGGGCGATCTGATTGATTTGCGCTCTGAGCCGATGGGAATGTGCATTCTTCTCAAGCACCCAGTAAGCGATTGTGTTCAGCTCGTATAATCGGGGACATGAGTGAGCATAGAATTTGAGAATGTCGTCTTCGCCCCCCCAAAGCTCCTGCATTCCGGTTATGCTCTCAAACACGAAACGAACGTCGTCCGTCATACCTGCGTGCACGCCGTAAAGAGCATCCATGACTTGATCTACGTTTTTGGGATCGTCTACTCTGATGATTCTGCACGGCCACTCTCGGGCGTCATAATAGAAGCGCAAAAAGACGTCCGAACCTGCTCCCTTGCCCCATGTGAAGCAATCAAGTATCGTGAGATACGGATACTCCGCCAATGGTCCTAGTTTTTCGAGCAGGTTTCTCGGGGATCGATCAAAACTGACGTATATAATGTGCTTGTTGTGTTCGCGACCCGCTCGGATAAAATTGAGACAAAATATCGCCGCCAAGCTGCCGGCATCATCGTGCCACACTACGTTGTCGCCTATGAAAAGGCCGCCTAAAGCTCGATCTAATTCCGGTATCCCGGATGTGATTCGTTCTTTTTGATTTGCTGAATGATACATAGCTCGTATTATATTGAGCATCTCGCGTTTGTCATATGTTTTTTGCTGCAAATTTGTGAGGAAATGTTTTGGGCGAGAGTGCCTCGATAATTCACTTTGCGGAAACGCCCTGAACTCCGGTTCCGATTGCATGAGGAGCGGCCTTGAACCAAACCTTTCGAAACATCGCGCTAAGTAATGTTAGTGCCCTAAGAGATTCCTTAATCGAATTCATTCTTCCCACTGCATGTGCCTTTTGCAGAACCCCCGGTCCAATCCTGGAGTTCGGCATTTGTAAGCAATGTCACTCACAATTGTCTTTCATACCCGAACCGACGTGCAGATTCTGCGGTAAACCCTTGTTTCAAAGGCAATCTATCAGCGTTTGTTACGATTGTGTGGCTGAGCGACCGGTTTTCTCCAGGGCTGTGTTCGCTTTTTCGTATGAAGGCATTATTCGTGATGCAATTATCGGTTTTAAGTTTTCCGGCAAGTTGGAAATCGGCAAAGCCTTGGGGAGGCTACTGTCACACGCTTTTAACAAAGCTTATTCAGGAACGTCATTCGATATCATTGTCCCACTACCCGTGCATTGGAGACGGCTCATCAAAAGAGGATTTAACCAAACGGTTTTATTGGCCCATGAGTTGTCTTTTGCAACCAGTATCCCAGTGGATCGAACTCATTTTGTGAAGAAGATCAATTCTCGACCTCAGGTTGGGCTCACCAGATCAGAACGGATTCAAAACGTAAGAGGAACTTTCGGATGCGATAAAGAGTCTTTCCGAGGCAAACGAGTGTTGCTGGTAGACGATGTGGCAACGACCGGTACTACGATTTCAGAGGCATCACGAACTCTCATTTCAGCAGGAGCTGAAAGTGTGTGTGCTCTCGCTTTGGCATGGCGAGGAACACAGGATGAAGAAGTCTTATTGAGCGATGCTCACAACGGGGTCGGTCATGACAAAGGATGAGTGTCGTCACGAACGCGAGGTGACGTTCATAGACGCTTTCTCTGGGTGCGGCGGCATGAGTTTGGGATTCGATAGACTCTCGGGATTTCCTTTTCGGCCGGTGTGGGCAAACGATATAAACCCAGC
>CAZTJA010000050.1:0-2693 GCA_964613745.1 uncultured Syntrophaceae bacterium | reverse complement strand
ATTCGATTGAATATGGGTCAATGATCGAAAAATGTGATGAGCTGGGATTCAGGGTTGCTGCAGCCAAAATCTGTGCCGCGGATTACGGAGTTCCGCAGACACGAGTTCGGGCGTTTGTATTGGGCTCAAAATTCGCGGATCCAAATTCGTATTTTCCTCCCCAACAAACGCATTGGAAGCCCGACGCAAATCTTCACGGCGGCAATAACCAAAAAGGTAGCCGTTCGTGTGAAAATTGGTCAACCCTGCGGGATGCGATTGCCGATTTACCTCCACCGGAGGGAACGGAATTAAGAAGCCGGCCTGCCCCGTTGGATATTCATTTCGGTCGGTGTCCCACGGAAAAGAGCATGGCTCGTTATAGAGCGATCCCTTCCGAGGGCATGAACAGGTTTGATCTTGCACGCAACGCACCGGAACTTGTTCCGCTCTGCTGGAAAAAGAAAAAGCACGGCGGCTCGGATCTTTTTGGACGCTTGTGGTGGGACAAACCTTCAGTGACGATACGAACAGAGTTTTTCAAACCGGAAAAAGGGAGGTACCTTCACCCCGAACAGCATCGGCCTATTACTCATAGAGAAGCGGCCAGGATTCAATCATTCCCCGATGATTTTGTTTTTCACGGTTCAAAAGCCGAAATAGCAAAGCAGATAGGGAATGCAGTCCCCCCCCTGTTGGCAGCCAAAATTGCAAAAGATGTTTACAGGATGTTTTTGGACGGAGCGAATGGGGAATGAGAGTACCAATGTCAATTTTCGTGCATTAATCTCTTATCCATTGGGAAGATGCAGCATCCCAGATGTATTGTTCAAAGCGCGGCCTTCCGAATAAGCGAGGTAATTCCGAAAGGATTAGACAATTCTCTCCTATCTCATTGAGAGCGGTATCACGCTCTCCCGCCGACAAAGGCCCAATTGCATATACCCGGACTCCAGTTCTTGCAATCTTCACCGCGAACGGTCCCATGCTGTCATATTCGCAACGTGGGTATTCAAGATAATCCATGGACTCCTTGAAAGTAGGAATCCATACCTTCATTGATGGGCACCAGTCATAAATTGGAGATTCGTCTAAAGGTATGTCCTGAGACACCGTTACACTGGGAGACGGGATGAACTGATAGCACAGACACTCCCAGACGGCCCTATTTTCTTCCGACGAGCATGCCGTTACGGATGACCAGTTAATCCAGCATCGAAAACCTGCCGGACTAACCATGAGTTGATACATACAACCCCCAAGAACAAACAAACATTGCTATTCAGACGGCGGTTGATACATCCAAAAACCCATTGCGCATTGTGATCGCAACTCATAAGCCCAACATACTCGGACGTGCTACTGGGCCCTTTGATACGCCAAGCCTCTGTTGTAAGCCGTGTATGAAGCAATTACGTGGCAAACCCAGCCAAGGAGGCCTCCGGTCCCAATCCAAAATCCGGGTGTGATGATGAGCCAGAATATTCCACGCAAGAAATCACCATTGTAGATTTGACCTACTCCCGGCACCACTAAACTCAATACGGCAGCGGTTCCAGCATGTGTCATTTTATATACCTCAAAAGTTGTGACAATCCTATCAAATTCAGTCTGACACTTATCCATTATGAGGGTTGCATGTGAGAGATTTCAAAAAAAATTATGCGGATTTCGTTTCCGGGTCGCGGGTGAGCAGTCTAGCGAGGAAGAAATGTATATACTGCTCATATCTGTAGGCCAGTAAGGCCACTACCGGAACGACGAGAGAAAGGACCAGGAAGAAAAACACCGGGCCACCGATGTTATCCGTATGAAAATGGTCCCTCGCTATTCGCAGAAAATCCATGTCAACATCGCCGCCCTTTGCCGAAAAATACTCTTCCCGCTCGTCGTGGCTCGTTAGCAAGCGATAAGCAAACCCAACATCAGAGAACACGAGAAAGAAGCCGAGAATTGCATACAGAGGCCTTTCTACTCCATGTACAATAGACCTCCCGCTAAGTGCTCGATATATGAACAATCCCGCAATCAGGAGTTCCATGCCGTGTCCCATGAAGATAATTATGAGTGAATGAATGTTCGTGAATGTGAGGAATAGATGTAAAACTGAAATTATCCCGAACACTATCAACGCAGTAGCGTTCTTCCGCAATAAAAAGAGCAGTCCCGCTAAACAGAGCATAATCAGCAAAACGACGAGCTTGTTTTGCTGAAAATTAATGGTCATGCCGCCGCCGTACATGAAATCGAAAGCCGGAAATGATGGATAACCATAGAGCCACCCAAAGACTGCATGCCCCAGTTCATGGACCAGAGTCTTAAAAACGCTCAAAAAGAAATTGGGCAAAGTGAACATTACGCAGATAAAACCTACGCCTGCGCCTATGGCCAACATTTTCCATTGGATCGAATCAAACTCTCTGACTTCAGGGCGTTCTTCCACTTCGTCTTCATCTGAGAAGTCGTTCTCGGGCCATGTTTGAACGTTGCTCATGTTCGCCGCTGAGGAACTTGCAACATAGGTATTCGGCCGAGAAACATAATCCGTCTGGAATCCTTCGTCGAATGCCTCCTGTCCTCCTTGAACCGTCTCCAGCCCTTTTTGTTTGTCGACATACTTGGCGAATATGACCCCACAGTCACTACACTCATCAGCGGTGGGGAACTGCGGACTTCCGCAAGCTGGACATGGCCTCATTTGCGCGATTTTCCCG
>CAZTJA010000049.1:0-21967 GCA_964613745.1 uncultured Syntrophaceae bacterium | reverse complement strand
CTACCCCGAAAAGAATAATATGTGGACTTTTCCCCGACTGAAGGATAGCCGAATTAGGGGCTGAATGTCAATGTTATCCGGCTCGGAATAAGCATTTTAAAAGTATATTCGCGAGCAGATAGTCGATGATTTTATAACGTATACGTTATTTTTACATACTGTAAAACTGACTGACATTACGAATCGAACATGCATGCCTATATTGATCCTTTGTATGAGCATTTGTTGTTGGCATCTAAATTGCTTCTTAACACTGAGCAGACACTTGATTTTCAAGCTTCGTGGTTTAAGCGGACCTGAGAGTCCTATGCCCACCATTCCGACGGTTAGGGGGGAACGTTGTCCCCATTCAAGTTGCAGACGAATTCTCTCGATAAGCAGATGCTTTGCAGAATGCTGTCTGCATGTCCGGTGGGGCTCGGCCAAATCGAGAAAAGAAGGTTTAGGTGGATTAATCCAGCAATGGTTCGCATGTTTGGCTTCGCCGACGAACAGGCGATCATTGGCAAGCCCACTCGCATTCTGTATGCATCTCAAGATGAATACGAAAAGATTAATGAAGCTCTTCGGACTTTCTCAGGGACAAGTGAAATAGAACAAGATGTGGAATTTATCCGTGGTGATGGGTCTTTATTTCACGGCTACATACGAATCGGTCCGACCGACAGTTCAGGCATCTTGAATAGATCAATCGTGGCAATCACCGATCGCACCCCCATCAAACAAGCCGAAGCCTCACTCATGGAATCCGAAAGGCGGTTTCGAGAAATTCTGCAGAGTGTCCGATTCGTAGCGGTGTGCCTGGACAAGGACGGCACGATCACTTTCTGTAATGATTTTCTTCTCACAATCACGGGACGTGATAGAGGAGAGGTTGTCGGTCGTAAGTGGTCCGAAATATTCGCTCCGCAGCATGAAGTAGAATCACACAGGCAGTGGTATGAACCGCCCGCATGGCAAGAGGTTCAGCATAGTTCCGAGCGATATATACTGACAAGCAATCGTGAGCTGCGCTGCATACGATGGAACAGTTCTATACTGCTAAAAGATGGATCGCACAGGGGAATTGGTCTGGCATGTGTCGGAGAAGACATCACTGATCAGAAGAAAGCCAATGAGATCCTTTTGCGAACCGAGCGCATTAAGGCACTTGGGGATATGGCCGGAGCTGTAGCACACAACTTCAATAATCTTCTTCAAATTGTTCTGTCTGCCTGTCAAGTCACATTGAAGCATCTGGAAGCCGGCAATACTGCGGGATTGAAGGCGGAAATAAACAAAATAGTACAGGGCTGTGATTTGGGAGCGAACACTATCAAGCGTCTACAGGATTTTTCCAGAGTTAGGAACGAGCCTGTTGTTTCTGATTATGCGGTCTTTGATCTGTCTCATACATTGAGACAAATGATTGAGATGACGCGTCCCTGGTGGAAGATCAATCCCGAGAAAGATGGGATCACAATTTCCTTACACACGGATCTTTCGGATGGATGCTTTGTGAACGGCAAAGAAAGCGAATTGTTCGAGGTGGCCGTAAATCTAATGAAAAATGCCACCGAGGCATGTTCGGATGGAGGCTCAATCACAGTCAGACTATTTGCTGATGATGAAAAAGTGACTTTTTTGGTTCAGGATAATGGCGTCGGAATCGATGAGTGCGACATTGGGAAAATATTCCAACCATTCTGGACCACCAAGGGTTTCCAAGGAACAGGAATGGGGCTGTCGAGTTCCTATGGGATCGTTTCCAGGCATGGTGGAGAAATTTCCGTGCAAAGCTCTTCCGGTCAAGGCGCGATATTCTGCGTCGTGTTGCCCAGAGCACATCACAAAAGCGATACCAAAATCAAGCCCAATTTAGTAGCTCCAGATGTGAGTCATCGCATCCTTGTAATCGATGATCTACCCAGCCTATTGGAAACCATTGGAGAAGGGCTTTCATTGTACGGCCACACGGTTACTGCAGCACTGTCGGGTAAAGAAGCGCTCGAACTCTTCGATAAATTCACCTTTGACGTCGTGATATGCGACTTGGGAATGGAAGGAATGAACGGTTGGGAAGTGAGTCGCGCCTTAGATGATCTCTGTTCGTTGAGAGGCATTCCGAAACCACCCTTCATCTTACTTACCGGATGGGGACGCCAGATTCAAGATCCAAATGCCCCCAAACCAACCGTTGACCGAGTGCTTTGCAAGCCGATCTCGATATTCACTTTGCTTGAAGCGGTAAACGAGATAGTTGACAAGAACGAATCCAGGGTATCGAGGCAAACGGGTAGACAGTGGCTCGTGTGAACTTTGCCGTTCGGTACTTTGTACCTGATATTGCCGTGCATTTTCAGTTTGAGCAAACGAATTCATCATTCGACGTTTTGCCGGTGGTCTAACGATGTAATCTGAAGAGAAAGGAACACGTCCATGAATAAGAACTTTACTCGCATGTTGTTGTTGGCCTTCTTTTGTCTGACGTTCTGCTCAATTTCAGTCACTATCGGGCAGGATAGTTCAAAGAAAATATTGAAGGTGAACGGCGCAGGAATGGCTTCAAATCAGGTCGACAAATGGGCCAAGCAATTCATGACAAAGACTCCGGACGTGTCCGTCACCGTAGTGGGCTCCAGTGCAGGTAAAGGTTTCCAGTCATTTCTTGAAGGAAACACCGATATTGCCATGATGTCTCGGGAAATCAGATCCGATGAACGAAGAAAGGCCAATGACAAAGGAATTCAACTTGCCGAAAAACCTATAGGTTATGCAGCAATAGCCCTCATAACCAACCAGAGAAACCCTGTTAACGAACTGAGCTTGGATCAGTTAAGACGTCTCTATACCGGTGAGTACGACAATTGGAAAATGGTCGGCGGACCTGATGAACCGGTAAAGTGTTTGAGCCGTAGAATTCCGGAATCGGGTGGAGCCGTGTTCTTCTGGGAGAAGGTTCTCGGTGGCGAACCTTTCGGGAACAAAACAGTGATGACTGAAACATGGGAAACCATCAGCAAAGTATGCAGCTCTTCTCAGGAGCTGTCTCTAGGGATTGTCCCATCAACGCGCGAAAACACTGGAGTCAAGCTGCTCAAGATAAGGCGAGATGATGGTAGTCCAGCGGTTTTTCCTACGGAGGAAAACATCAAGAATCAGTCCTATCCGATAATATTACCCTTCAGCTTTGTTTGGAATGCCCAGTCCAAAGAAGTTTCTGCACAGAAATTTGTGGAATTCTGTCAAATGTTGGGTGGAGCGAACAATTAACGAAGCGAACACACACTGATCAGCAGCCGTAATCACTTGGGAACCCGCATTCCAGATGAATGCAGGTTTCCAGGTGATCCAAGAACATTTCTCATCCAATGATCACTATGCCCAGAAAGCCGTCTACGGTTACCGTCTCACCCGTTCGAATAATCCGGGTAGCTTCAGGGACACCGGTTACGCATGGTATTCCATATTCTCGCGCTATGATGGCACCATGGATAAGCATGCCGCCCCGACGTTCCACAATTCCTGCGGCAAGCGGCACGATGAAGGTCATATTGGGGTCAATCGCGTCACATACAAGTATTTCGTCTGCGCGAAATTCAAATAGATCGTCAGGGCTTTCGATAATGCGGGCTTTACCTGTACCTAGTCCTGGACCGGCCGGCTGGCCGACGACTTGGCGTGTGTGCACTTCGAAAATTTCGTCACCTGCAAGTGGATGCGAGGGCTTCAAATCTTTTGCGGTGGATGAATCCGCCACTTCATTGCTGTTTCGACATTCAATCTCGCTGTCAACTAATCCGCGTGAACAGGCTTCCCGTTGAGCATCAAAAACTTGGCGACGGATCTTGCCCAGATAAATGTTATCATCATCTCTCAGACGGTATCCCGCTCGAGCGACATCCAACAAAGTTGCGGCGTATTCTTTCTTCCGATCAGGAAACGCATCCAAGTAACGGTTAGCTAGAATTTGTGATGTATCATCACCAGAGGAGGACTTTTGGGAGTGTTTTTCTAAGTAGCTGCTAATGAGTTTTGCAATCCGGGCAGAATTCCCGAATAAAGACTCGGATTCCCATGCAGAATCAGCAAAGGTGGTTTGAAATTCAGTTACTAATTGAATTACATCACTCCGACACTGGAGTACGTCTTGCCTATATAAGCATTCCAGAGATTCAGGATCGTTTTCCAAGAGATCGGCGATACGTTGGATCAGAGTATTTCTTTTGAGACTCAGCAATTGTTGCCGGCCGAGGACTTTCATAAATTCGAAGGGATCTTCCGGACGAACTTGTTGGTTATACACTTCGGCAAACAGGCGCATACTATGCGCAAAAGGTATACATTTATCCTTGTATACATTTTCCCAGTTTTGGAGGATTCTCAGCCTTCTATCCAACTCTCGGCTTAACTCCTCATCGGACAACTTCCGCAAATCCGTTCCGGCCAAGTCCGCCGCTTCCTGCAGCATATTTGGGATTACGACGTTTTCAATCTCGTCTCTCAATTCCAACAGATTTTTGAGAGTTCTTCTCAGGGTAAGATAGTACTGCCTTTCATCATCATCGACTGAACTCAAGGTCGTTATGGGGCGTGATTGAAGAGCAATAAGACTGGTGCCGGTGTGCGTCCATTCCAGATCCTGGGGGGATCCAAAGAGATGCTCCAAGCTACATAAGAGATCAAACACATCCTTGATCCACATATGTAATGGGACTGTAGAGAAGCAACCCGTTTCGCTATGACTGTTTTGGTCTTTGGGAGAGGTTTCGGAGCAATGCTGCGCCAGAACATCGCCGGTGTTACTGTCTAAAATCCAGCGATTCGGTTCTACTGATCCGTCCACCAAATCTTGATTTAGGCCGGAAACGGCTTCGATTATTGTCTCATTTGGATTAACCGGGCTTATACCGAATGCAACACCGGAAATTTCTCCGATGATCATTTCCTGAACGATTACCGCCATTGCACTATTGCGAGGATCCAATCCAAGTTCCTGACGATATAGGAGGGCTCTATCCGAGAAGAGCGATGCCCAGACGAGACGAATGTGGTCAAGAATACTTTCTATTCCCTCAATGTTTACGAATGATTCATGCAGACCGGCGAAAGAAAGTTTTGCAGAATCTTCACCTGGAGCAGACGACCTCACCGCCGTAGGGTTATCTTTAAAAACCGGCTGAATAGCTTCGGTAAGAGTTGCTCGAATCGATTTCGGAAGAGGAGTCTTGATGAACAAATTACGAATGCGAAGGGAACTGTCCCAAAGCTCCTCCCATCGCATATCGGCAAAAGCTTTTTTCTCGAGTTCGAACAGAATTTTGTCACGAATGCCCGTTTGTATGATGAAATCCGAATAATATTGCGTACTGACGCAAACAGTATGAGGTATCTTGATACCGGCCTCATACATGCGAGCGAGAGCAGAAGCTTTTCCTCCGATAAGCGAGACCTGGGAATCCGTAAACCGATCTATGGATATGACTGGACTAATCATTTCAGATTGAGGAATGTGACGTTCTGAAATCGGTTTACGAAAATATAATATTCAACGTCTACGCTAATCAGGGCAGTTGTAGGCGAAGAGAGAAAATCATTCATATGTGGTTGCTTGTGGAGATAAGTTTTTTCCATTTTTCCTCTCTCAGAGGCTATGACCTCAGATGCGCTTCCAATAGCGGTGATTGCCGTTGCTTCCTGTATGTCCGCCGCTTCGTTCGATCTATTATCAAATAGTAGTGCAACCCCGGAATGTGAGGATATATTTCCGTATTTTCTCGTCGCTCTCGTTGTCGCGAACAAAATGGTTCGGAGGTCATCGGTTTCCGCAAAAGCTACAAGGTTCATATACGGGTGATCTTTTTCTTGAGTTGAAAGCACGGCAAATTTTTGCGAGGCCAAGAGCAGTCTGACTTTTTCTTCGAGCGGTTTTGATTGCAAATTCACGAGCCATGAACCTCCTTGTATGTTTCAAGGACCGATCTGCGAGTGAAGTTTTAAGTGCCTCATTCAGGTATGAAGATGATTACACCATTCCGGCGGGGTTTAACAGAGAATCCATCTGTTCATAGTTAAATCGTTATGGACCCCGCAGCAAAGTTGTTCAATCTAAAAAGATAGATGTATCCGGTCAATTAATCGCAAGCGTGTACACAATCAGGGGAGGTTCCATTCGGAAACCTCCCCATAATCAGCTTTAATTATTATTTTCTGGTTTATTAGTTACTTGGATCGTATGCGGCTGATCCGGAGTCTACGCAGTTTGCCAGTTCTTCGGTGCTAACCTTTTTGGGATCTTTGAGGTCGCCGATGTTACATATGAATTCGTTGCCTTCTCTATCTTTAACCCATACCAGATATTCCGACGGTCGTGTTGCTTGTGTCATGTTCTTGTCCTCTCTTGACCAATACTTGTGAAGTAGTTATTTGAAGATAGTTGGAATTTAAATTTTGTTTTCACATGGCGCATCATCACCTGTTTATGCGCATTTAGTATTGAAAGAGAAGACGACTTGATGTGTCCGGTTTTTGCTTGAGCAGATTCTTAAAGCTAATCTTCAACGATGAGTAATCAACCACTTATAACTCCTTTCTGCTCAGCCTGAGGCGACGGTAGGTTTTAACCTTGATTTTCTATTTGGGGTGATCAATCACTATTATCATTCCGATCAGTGATAACCTCTTCCGCAAAATGGAGCGTCCTTGAATTCGGGGGTTTCACAAACAACTGTTCTCAATCTATCTGAGTGTGACGCCACCCACCTTCCGAAATCATCTTCTTCCGGCCATACTTCGATATTGGGGTTTGTTTCAGCGGCTTCGACTCTACCTTCAAAGCCTTCCCTGACTGCACCGTTAAATTCATCCTTAAAGCTCATTATTGTTTCCTCCTGAGAGGTTTTATTTCCATTTGCCTAGAGTAGATGCATGTACCAAAATACGGATTCAAATTTATTATCAAATTTGTTTTTATGTGATTAAAAATATCGCCTAGGATAAACAAAGATCAATGTAAAAGCTCAAAACGTAAACTTATGGAATCAAAAAATCTTCAAAGAGAACACAACTTGACATGATTCCTAAAGGCTATCCGGATATAGGTATTTACTAATTCAGGATTTCAGTTATTTGATTCGAATCGAGGGGAACTCGCTCGGATAGATTTGTCCTCACATACTCGTAAATCCGCTGATCTTTGATGCGAGTTTCAGAATGACGTTTTCTTATTGCGTTTAAGACAATGTTCATTCGGGGATTGTTGATTAAAGCTGATTCATGCCTGGCGAGAAAAGCCCAGTACATGGGCGTCAAAGGACAATTAGTCTTTGGATCGAACCGACAATTGGGACAAAAATCGCTCATACGATTGATGTAATTGGCTCCCGCAATGTACGGTTTTGTAGTCATCATGGGACCAAGTGCATAGGTGCCCATTCCGAGCACGTTAGGTTCTACAACCCAATCGAATGCATCACTGTAGGCCACCCAAAACCAATCCGTAAGATCTCTTGGTATGACGTCCAAGAGAGCGGCAATGTTTGCAATTACCATGAGTCTAGTGATGTGATGGCCGTAGGCTTGGTCCCAAACGCTTGAAACAACATGGTCAAGGCAATACAGTCCGGAGGGTGCTCCCCAAAACGCCGGCGGCAAAGGCGTATCGCATTGGAACCAGTTTGGTGAAGAAGGTGCACCCAAGTCGGATGGAATTAGACTGTAAGACCACTCTTTTCCGGTCCACCGACTGTATCCACCATCGCCCGATGCTGAGAAATTAATTTCTCCATCCTGTTGCACGGATCGAAAGCCGTTTGTACGGCTGTGGATATGATGAACAAATTCTCGCCACCCGAGGACCTGGCGGATAAAACCCTCTTTACTGGGCAGAGAAATGTCCAGATGCTCCACATCCGCAACGACTTGAGCCGGCAAAATCCGAGAGATATTGAGCACGGAAGAAATTTTCGTGTGAAAAAGAGTGTTCGATGAGTAAGACATTGCGTCTTCGTAAGGTCCGAACCACTCAAGGCAATTTTCACGCGCCCACGACCATAAAGTCCGTGCATCCGATTTTGTTGCGGGCAGACTTCCCATATCGAGCCTTCCCGGATGATGCCGAAATTTGTTTTGAATTAGATCCGCTACTTCATTTTTAATCGGATCAGATGGAAATCCGCTAAAGATGTTCGGAGTTGGAAAACCCTTCCAGGGCAGACGATTCTCAGTATCATGACTGAATTTACCTCCAATCGGTTTGCCGCCATTCATGAGAATGCCGGAGCTTCGCCGTGCCTCCCTGTAGAATGCGTCCATGCGCCATTGAGGCCCGGGTTTTTCTATCTTGGTCAGGAGGTCCTGATTCGTCATCCAACCTTCATTGGGGAGATAGGTTATGAGGCCGCTTTTCACAAGTGGTTCAATGTCTTTCCGCAACTCCATTTCCGCCGGGACCATTACCCGGACAGAGCCTAGTTCCTTTGCAGCAGCTTCCAGAGCAAGTCTATAAGGCCCGTTTGTAGAGATGTATTTTATGGAAACTCCTCGTGATGCCTGCTCCAGCGCGAAATGCCTCATGTTCGACAAAATGAGACCAAGTTTCTGCTTGTGATATGGTCTTCTGCCCGCTTTCCATGGATTTTCAATCAGAATAATTCCCATGTCACGAGGGTTTTCTCTGCTCAATGGTCCAATTTCATCAGTGAGTTGATCGTAGGGTACAAAGATCCAGCTTCGATTTTCGGGAGAAGGGTTGATTCGGCGGAGGCTATCGACAAAGATGCTCATGTGCTCAAGTGAGATTCAGTGTAATTACCGTGTTTCTGAAGCGTTAAATTCTTTAGTGATTCTCTCCATACGCCTCTTGTTGACTCCAAAGTCGTAATACCCCGAGCGTGAGGCTGATCGAAAGTGTATGAGCTTCTCTCGTTCGTTGAACTCGAACTCGACGTCATCGATGAATGAGAATACTGCAGACGTGAATTCCACCCGAAGGTAATTTCCTTCATGTTCAGCTATTTTTGCTGCCGGCATAGACTCAATAATGCTGAGTAATTTGTTTTTCGCGTGAATAATAGATCCCTTAATCTGCAGGGGCTGCATTCCAGCTTGGGGGCTGAAACTTGAGATGCAGTTCGGGGAATTCGGACAAGGTGATAGTCGAGTGCCTGTTATTCTATTTTCTGAACCGCCCGATGCTGCGAGAAGGAGCATCATGATGACCAAGATCGGAAGGCCGGGTTTTAGGCCTCTTTGGTGTTTTGACACAGGACCTCCCTTGGCCAAAGTATCGCCTGTTCTGTATGTTTCTGAAACACAATTATTAATATTGAATTGCGCATGAGTTCAAATTATCCATCCCGCGGCATTCGTGTCAATCTGAGTTGGTTGTATAATGGAAAATGAGCAATGAAAATAGAGGACACCTTCCCAAGCAGTTGAAAACTTTTTATTTTTGTAATGCTTGAATTGAAAGTAAGATTGAGAGCATCACTTTCGGATATGCATATGAAATTTTGGCTTTGAGAAAGGCTATAATCTACGCACCAGAAATAGTTTGACTCACGATTAATTGACCCATATGATAACATTGGTGAAAAACTATTTTTGAATTAGGCATTATGATTAACTCTTGGGGGGCTGATTAGTGATTGGATTGCGGGTATTGTGTATGTTTTCCAGGCTTGAGCAGTTCAATTCACCAATCAACTTAGTTATCGGTCCACATTCCTCAGTATATCTACATCGAAAAACTGATTGTTCAAGAACAGCGCATATTTCCACTTTTCGTTACGGTCAAACACTCCCAACGAACGAGACAAAGCAACGGAGACTTAGCTCTTTCAAATAATTTGATACAAACTCTCGTCGGCTCCAGGAAAAATCCGGTTTCCAGCCGATTGAAATAGGCGGCATACAATGCCATGCCCAAAATGCGGTCATCCAACTCGCACGTTCGCTAATTTTTGTGAGGTTTGCGGCCTGTCACTCCGCACTGCGCAGTCAGACTTCCAAGGTAACGTACATCAATTTCCTGAACCGGAACGCAAACACATTACCGCTCTCTTTTCCGATATTTCCGGCTACTCAAAAATGGCTGAAAGGCTGGAACCTGAGCAGGTCAAAGCACTTTCCGGCGACGTTTTCAGCAATGTGAAGAAAATCGTTTCCAAGTACGAAGGCTATATCGAAAGAATTATCGGGGACGGTTGCCTCGTGTTTTTCGGCATTCCACGCGTTCATGAAGACGATCCAATTCGCGGGATTTACGCCGCCCTGGAAATTCATGAAATGGCTGAAGCTCTGAGTTCTCATTACCGAAACTTGGTTGGTACGCACCTTACTATGCACTCGGGAATTAACACCGGGCTGGTGGTGACTGCTGATGTCGAACCCGAAAAGGGAACTTACGGCGTCGCGGGTGATGCCGTCAATGTGGCATGCCGTTTGAGCGAAATGGCCGGCCCGGGTGAAATATTGATCGGAGCTGAAACCGTTCGAAGGGCTAAAAGCAAGTTCACATTTATCGATCTAGGCCGGAGAGAACTAAAAGGGAAGTCTGATCAGATAAATGTGTTCAAAATAGTTGCGGCAAAGTCTTTCGAGAACAAACTAACCGTCGATAGACAGGTTTCTTCCGCAATGGTGGGCAGAGAGGCCGAGCTGGAGCGCCTGGAGCTGCAGATCAGAAAAACAATCGATGGAATGGGATCGGTGGTAAATGTTATCGGCGAAGCGGGAATCGGCAAATCACGCCTCATAGCAGAGTTAAAAAACCGCGACATTATCAGTTCCGTGACTCTACTGGAAGGACGAGCAATCTCAATAGGCCGCAACTTGAGTTTTCATCCCATTGTGGATCTCATCAAACTTTGGGCCGGAATAGCGGAAGGCGATGATGAACCTGAAGCTTTTGTCAAACTTGAGTCTGCAATAAAGCGCATTCACCCTCAAGAGGCCTCGGAAATACTCCCGTTTATAGCGACGCTCATGGGCATGAAATTAACGGGAAAGCATGCCGATGCAATCAAAGGTATTGAAGGTGAGGCTCTTGAAAAGCTTATTTTCAAGAACGTCAGGGGACTGTTGGTGAGAGGGGCCGAATTAAGGCCCACAATAGTTGTTATGGAGGATCTACATTGGGCGGACAGCAGCTCGCTTGAATTCCTGGAAGCCCTCTATCGGTTGACCGAAAAGCACCGCATAACATTTATCAATGTCTTCCGCCCGGGATATTTCGATGAAAGGAGTCCGGAGGCATCTCCGAAAGGACTGCGGGGGCTTATCCCGACCGTAGAAATAGAACTTCGTCCTCTGGACAATATTCACAGTGAAGCTCTGATCGAAAATATGCTTTCGGAAAGCGGACTTCCGGTTTCAGTAACTCACAAGATTATCGATCGTGCCGGCGGCAATCCTTTTTTCATCGAAGAGGTAGTCCGCTCCTTCATCGACGATGGTTTCATCATAAGGAAAAATGGTGGCTTTATTGTAACGGACAGAATTGACGAAGTAGTCATTCCACCCACAATTAACGGCGTTTTAACTGCTCGCATTGATCGGCTCGAAGAACGGACGAGGGAACTGGTAAAGGTTGCATCAGTGATCGGCAGAACCTTTTTTGATCGAATCATCAAGAATGTAGCCGATTCTATAAATGATGTTGATTGCAGGCTGGCATATCTCAAAGAGATCCAATTGATCCGAGACCGCATTCGTATGCAGGAATTGGAGTACCTTTTTAAGCATGCTCTTGCCCAACAAGCGGCATACGAATCGACTTTGCTGGAACAGCGTAAATTGCTCCATTTGAAAGTAGCCCGTGCAATCGAAGAGATATTTCAACAGAGACTTCATGATTTTTACGGCATGCTGGCTTTCCACTACAGCAAAGCTGAAGACCTGGAAAAATCTGAACACTACATGAGCATGGCCGGAGAAGAGGCTTTGAGGTCTTCCGCATCCAGGGAAGCACTTAATTACTTTCGAGATGCGTTAACACTCTATGAAAATCGGTGCGGAGCAGCCTTAGACCAGAACAAGCTGGTGTATTTTGAAAAAAATCTCGCTCTGGCCCATTTTAATCGGGGTAGAGCATCCGATGCGGTTCTTTATTTTGATCGTGTGCTAAGTCGATTCGGTTATCGACCTCCCAAAAGCAAAATGAGATTGTTGCTAAGAGCAATTTACGATCTAACGGTTATCGTTTTTCTCCTTTATTGCCCTATCAAACTGAAAAAGAAGCACCCAACTAGGGAAGAAATCGAACTTTTAGATCTGATGTACCGGAAACAGCAATCCCTAACTATGGTGGACAACAGGAGAATGTTTCTTGAGGGTCTTTCCGTTGTGCGAATATTGCTGCAATGGGACTTACGTCTTATTGAACAAGGACTAGAATGGTCTTCCACGTCCACCCTCCCCTTCTCCACCACCGGCCTGTCCTTTTCCATGACAAAACGTTTTCTGGACCGGGCAGACGAGATTCGCAAAAACTGGAAAGGCTCAGGTGAGGTTACGTATGGACTGAATGCGCTTCTCTATCATCTCTATAAAGGTTCCTGGGATACTTTGCCGAAATTAGACAAGGCCGTCCTCGAGAAAGGTTTAAAATCCTCTGAGATGTTCATGGCGGTAATCTATTTGAACAATCTTGGAACCTTGAACATTGATCAGGGGGAATTCGCCGCGGCCGGAGAAATTGCTGAACGGCTCTTTGAAATAGGTGAAACCTACGATCACGCTCTCGCCAGATTATTCGGCCAAAACATAACCACATCAATAGCCATTAGGACCGGACGATTGCAAGATGCTTTGAAACACGTTGATGAAATCTTTTCACTAATGGACGAAGTCGGGATGGAACCCCATCGGCTGAGATTTCTAGGATACAAGGCAATAGCCGAAGCACTACTCGGTGACATAAAGGCGGCGCAAAGTACGGTGAGAAAAGGAGAATTGTTGCTTTCCGGTCACGGCACAGTCCTGAATTTCTTCCTTACTCCATTCGTAGTCGGCAAACTGATTACCTCTATTCGCTTACTTAAGAGCGCCATTCTGAACACGAGCTTGTCGGACGCCCGGGAAATCCGTCGGACTACTTTTCGTCTCGCCCGCTGGTCTGAAGCAAATTCGAGAAAGTATGCTCCTTATAGGACGTGGATTCTTCGGTTGGTTGGCGATTGTCATTGGACAGCGGATAATCAAAAGAGAGCTTTTAAATGGTACGCTAAGTCCATCGAAACTGGTCAACGATTAGGAGCAAGACCGGATCTTTCCCGAACGTATTTTGTCGTGGGAACCCGGCTTCGGGATCCAGAAAGTAAGTTCAAGAAACTCAACGACATAGATTCGGCAGGGTACTTTGAGAGGGCTGAGACTCTTTTCGAAGAACTGGGTTTACGGAGCGACTTGGCCGAGTTGGAAAGTGTACGCCTAACCTGCGGTTAAGGAATTCGAATGTCTAAGCTTTCGAATTATTTCACCAACATAGCTCCCGACGATTTGAGTTTTCTTCTCGGCAATCAGCTATTAGAGGCTACCCCGGATGACGGCAAGGCTCGCCTCTTGAATTGCTTAACCCCTCTCACCGTCAAATCCGGAGAAAAGTTTATCCGTCAAGGTGATGATCCTAACTGTTTGTTTCTCATACAAACCGGTTCCTGCGGCGTGATCGTAGAAAGAGACGACCTTTCGTACCGTGTAGCCGGGCGTGAATCAGGGGAACTAGTAGGAGAATTGAGCATTTTAACGGGCGAACAAAGAACCGCACACGTTCAAGCGGAAACCGATATGAAGCTGTGGAGGATGACTCGGCAAGATTTCGATGAGCTGTGCATTCTCTATCCGACGATCCGTGAGTTCGTCACCAGAGTAGTATTGAAGCGAATTTCAGACATCTCAAAGCCGATAGATCAAGTCGAGCTGCGTATTAGACTGGAATCTCTCTTAAAAACCAAAGCGGTTCAGGATGAACTTAAGCGGTACCAGGCTAAATTGGAGAGCACTATTGAGAAACGCACGGAAGCTCTTCGAGAAAGTGAGGCCCGTTTTCGAACAGTCTTTGAAGCGGCTCAGGACTACATTTTTTTGAAGGATCGTAGTCTCCGTTACTCTCAAGTGAATCCTGCCATGGCTTCAATGGTGGGTTTGCCTCTTTCACAAATTATCGGAAAGACGGATGCGGTAATTTTTGGAACCGAATACTCGAGGGCCGTTTCGGAACTTGAATCCCGTGTACTTCAGGGACAAACGATAGAAACTGAACATGCGCTCACTTGCAAAGGGCGATCAATCCTTCTCAGTATAGTACGCTTTCCGATGAAAGATCCGCAAAATCAGATTATTGGGATTTGCGGAATAGCAAGAGACATCACTGAGCGAAAACTAAGATTTGCGGATACATCATCTCAAAAACCACGGTATCCTTCGACCATCATGCAACGTACACTTCTGCAAGCTGAATTGGTTGCCGGAAGTAACAGCATTACATTGTTGATGGGCGAAAGCGGTTCCGGAAAAGATTTTCTGGCCCGCTATCTTCACGAGCATTCGACTAGATCGAGTGGTCCTTTTTTCGCCATCAACTGTGCCGCGTTGACACCAGAACTTGTTGAATCCGAGTTATTCGGACATGAACAGGGCGCCTTCACCGGTTCTCATGGAAGGAAGCGAGGTTTGCTTGAGCTTGCCGAAGGTGGAACACTCTTACTTAATGAAGTCGGTGAACTACACCCGCGAGTGCAATCTAAGCTGCTGACTTTCCTTGATACCGAATCCTTCTTGCGAGTAGGAGGAGAAAAGGTCGTAAAAGTTAACGCGAGAATAATTGCCGCAACCAACCGCAATTTAGAGGCCGGCGTGAAAAGCGGGGACTTTAGAGAAGATTTGTATCATCGACTGAACGTGTTTTCTATTTACGTTCCTCCACTCCGCGAGCGGATGGAAGATCTCCCGCTCCTGATTTCGGAACTACTCCTCGGATTGTGCGCCAAAATGGGAATGACCAAAGCTCCGACGATTGACCCGGCAGCCCAAGACTTGTTGATGGCTTATGATTGGCCGGGGAACGTCAGAGAATTGCGAAATGTTTTGGAAAGAGCCCTAATCTTGTCCGACAAGCAACGCATAGCACCACAAGATTTGAACATTCCGAATTGTAGGCAATCACGGTCGTCTCCCAACAATGATGAATTGAGTTTTACTTTGAGAATCACGAAGGATGAATCCATATACGACGCATTAACCGAGGCCAAAAGATTCTTTGTAACTGAAGGACTAAAGAAATCAGGGAACAGCATAAAAAATGCAGCTCGAATTCTCGGCATAACAAGAGATTCTTTTGTTCACCTTATGCGATCATTAAAGATCCGTAGGTGATTTTTGCATGACCTTAAAACCTTGAACGACCTTCCCCAAGCAACAATTGTGGGAGATTTCCGTATCTGCTTTTTAAATTCTTATTAAATCTGCGTTTTTCACTCATCGAGCCCCAAGAATCAGGTTCAAACAAAATTAACTGCATTCCGGATAATCATCTATTGGCATTCCAAGCTAACGAATCGAAATTGGTACGAGATCTGCTTACTGTTGGTGACAAGTGACCAATTCTCGATCGGTCTTGAAGTTGGAATTTCCACGACCATTGATTCGAAAACTACAGCAGCAATCTTGAACGTCCCCTTTATCAAGAATAGCTTGAAGCAATTTTGCATGAGCACGTTTCAGTTTGGGCGGGATCGAATGGAGTTTTTAGGCTAACGGCATTACCTCGTGCAAACTCTTCAGATACTCCCAAGCTTTTTCATATATATCGAGCCCAACTGACTCGGTAGTATTGAAAACCATCTGATGCCATCCAAGGAGAGGAACATGAAACCGATCAGGCAAGCGCAAGCGAATGGAAATAGAAGCCTTGCGGAGTTCAGAAATAGAGAGGAACTGATCGAAATGCTCGGTTTCTGTAAGCCGGCCAAGGAAGAAGCCAAATTCAGGCAGGAAGATTGCTGTGAAGGAAGTCAATTTGCATCTGTTTTGACTGAGTCGGTGTTTCGTTTTCAAGAGAATTTGATCAATCCTTTAGGAACGAATTCAAGGGAAGGTTTAAGGCCATGAATTCCCGAATAAAGAAATTTACTGATTTGCTAAGCAGCAGGTTTTCAGGTGTAATTCATGAGAGCGATGAAGCGGAGAGAGACACTGAATCAGTCCAGAAATTACACGAAGACTTGGCATCTCAATTTCCACAATTCCAGAATCTCCTTAATAATAGAAGCAGTTTGCAAGCTCTTCGCTGGTTAAAGAATCAGACTAGAAGAATTTGATTTTCCCGGAACCAGCCCGCATACCGTGGGCCGGTCCCGTATCTTTTCCAGCGGCTAATCCGTCAAACTGACGACCGTTTTGCGATATACCTTGACGCAGATCTGTGATGGTATTCAATTGAAGCGAGCATTCATATATTCAGCAATGTTGATTCTGAATAACCATAAAAGTCGCGAAGCTCTTGTAATGTTCTAATTATTTGTTTTTATTGGTGCCCCCAGTAGGAATCGAACCTACGACCTGCGGATTAGGAATCCGTCGCTCTATCCACTGAGCTACGGGGGCAATTCGGCTGGACAAAAATATCCGTTTAAAATAGATTGATGAGCGATCCAAGTCAATATTTTTTGAGAGATAGAGCACGGGAATTGCCATGGTGCTGATCCAAGCCATCATCAAGCCATTTAAACTTGACGACGTCAAAGATGCCTTGGAGGAGATTGGGATAGGCGGATTAACTGTCTCCGAAATCCTTCATACCGCTCCGCCGAGACATAAGGGCAGGTCATTTGGAGCTCTATCGGACAAGCTTGAATTAGTACCCAAGATTCGAGTGGACATAGTCGCTCCCGCTCATTTAACCGAACGCATTATTGAAGCATTGTGCATTCACGGATCAGCAGGAAAAACCGAGGACGGAAAAATTACCGTGTCTCCGGTTGATGCCACAATTAGAATACGGACCGGAGAATACGGCGAGAATGCGTTGACATAGCAATTCCCTGCAGGCATTGATAACATCAACCCGAAATAACAAGCTTTTCCGCATCAATTGAACAATTTGTCACAAACTTCGTGTCGTTTCCGCAAGGATTTAATTTTCAAGAGTGCTGTTTGCAAAAGCAAGCCATTCTTCAGGTCCCGTGCCTTTCACGTGTACCCCTAAAGATTTTCGTACACCTCTCCCCAAGTGAAGAAATATCACTTCCCAATCATCATTGAATGAACGATCGACCGACAATTGCTTTAAAGGAGACTGATCTGGAATTTTGTCCACCAATTCAGTTTCCCACAACGTGTTATGACAAGCAAAAACATTGAATCCTGCTCTTCGCAGTCCAATGGTAACGAGATCGCCGACATCGTACTGGGGCAAACTTGGAAGATAAGTCAATTGAAGTCTCTTAAATAATTGAAAATCTACAATGTATCCAAGTACATGCAGCACTCCTTCGGGTGTTCTCGTTTTGTCCATACGCACTCCGGAAGCCCCGATTTTGCCCTGAATTTTGGATACGAGATAGGCCAACCAACCGTCCTTGCACGGCATGGTGTCCATGTGAAGAGACATGAGATGCCGTGTAGCGGGGTCTATCAATTGTGCGGCAATTTCCAATGCCACTCCGTTGGAGTAACTGTCATATTTGAGCTGATCTATGTCCTTTTCAGCTTGCTCCCGGTGTCTGCCCTCCGGTGGCAGGGGATCGGTTCTGTTGAATACGACATTCACGTTGGAATAATTGAGCAAATCTCCAGCAAATTCGTCAGGAGAGTTGTTGTCCACGACCCACAATTCGTGAGCTTCCGGCGTATATTTTTTGATTGCCTTTATGCAGCTATGAACAATTCTACGTGCATTGTCGTTCTGTTGACGAGAAACTATGACCAATCTGGGGACTTCAGGTGATGAAGTTATTCTCTGATGGACTTCACAGTTGTATAGACGATCATCGATGACGACCTTCTCGGTCCTCATAGCATTCCCCTACAAAAAATTTCAGTGAAAGCTAACAGAATCGAGTTCTTAGGTCAACGAATCGGTCCATAATTGAGAGTTTAACGGTTGCTCTCGTCATAGGGTCGGAAGTACATTTTTGAAGATAGTGTCTTGATCATAGCCAATCTTTGTGATTTGCAGCATATGTGTAGAGCGGCAAGACGGTACTCGAAAAACCCGCTGGGAATAAATCGAGCACGAGATTACTTTTTTGACCATTTTAATCTTGAATCTGAGGATGCATTTGGCGAGAATGGCTGAAATTAAAGCCCCTGGTCTTTAGTCTGAAGGTGGGAATTTGGATACGCAGGGGCTTCCTATTTTCGAGTTGCTTTCCATTAAGCACATTGTGTGCCAAATAAATCGACCGGGCGTCATATTGAGTGCAGGCAAATAAATCAATAGGTTACCCTCTCTTCGAGGCACCTTGTATTTTCAAGGAATACTCTCATGGTTGTTTTTTCCTCGAATTCCATTCCAAAGTGTAAGTTTTTTGAACACGAAAAATACATTTTTGTAATCTCGCTTCTATTGCTTCGTAGCTGAACTGACCGGACCGCATCATTATTTTGATTAAAATCGATCACACTCATCCGCAAAAGGAAACCGCGGACATGGACTTTGACGTAAATTTTTTCATCACTCTGCCGGATCGCTTATATGAAGGCGTATACTTCATGGATCTCGACAGGAAAATTCTATATTGGAACAAAGCGGCGGAAAAGATTACTGGATTCACCGCCCATGAGGTGGTTGGTTCTCATTGCAGAAACAACATCCTTGTTCACGTAGATCAAGATGGAACACTGTTATGTGATGCCAAATCGTGTCCTGCCGCTCAGAGCCTTGAGAACGGCACGGAATCGGAAAATCACGTCTATCTTCATCACAAGGATGGTCATCGCATTCCGGTTCGAACGAAAATAATTCCCGTAAGAAATTCGTCAGGACAAATAATTGGGGCTGCTGAGCTCTTTTCCGACAAGCGAGACGTCCTTGAGTCACAGAGGCGTATTGCCGAATTAGAGAAACTCTCGATGATTGATGCGGTTTCTCAGGCCGGCAACAGACGTTTTGCGGAATTAAATTTGGCTCGTTTATTTTCTGAGTTTCAGCAGTTTGGACACGCTTTTTCCGTGTTCTTCGTGGACATAGATCATTTCAAACGCGTAAATGATGTTTTCGGACACGAGGTCGGAGATCGAACGATTCGCATGGTGGCAAAGACTCTGGCGAATTGCGTCAGAACTTCAGATGTGACGGCTCGTTGGGGTGGAGAAGAATTCATAATTCTGGTGCAAGACGTACATGATAAGGAACTCAGAATAATTGCCGAGCGGACTCGTGTTCTTGTTGCCCGATCCCATCTCAGCACAGAGAATGGACTGGTGGAGGTGACGGTCTCCATTGGCTGTGCAACCGTGAAATCGGATGATACCCCCGAATCTCTCGTATCGCGAGCGGACGCTCTCATGTACGCAGCAAAAAAATTAGGGCGGAACAGAGTGGTCATGGAGTAGCATCTACTCTTCTCGAATCAGGATTCGTCACGGCAGGCGAAGTTTAGTTTTTCCGCGAATTCAGGAGATCGCTAATGGGTCATGCGGGCGACAAGACATCGACGAAGGTAAAAATTAGAGCCAAGGACATTGTTCCGGACATTCGGGCCGGTATGAACAATGCCAGTCTGATGGAAAAATATGAATTGTCATCCAAAGGTCTATTAAGTATTTTTACAAAGCTGATAGACGCCGGCATTATCAAATCACATGAACTTCAAGATAGGATCCCCGGGGCATTGGATACGGTAGATCTCAGCCAATTGCGCACCACGGCACGCTGCTATCCAGCAATGACGTTGCGGATATACGATGTTAATGACCTCGAAGGCGAGTACTTTGTAGGGGACATTTCGACGCAGGGCATTCTCGTGATGGGAATTGAATGCGAGCCGGGCGATACCAAGTCTTTCATTATAAAGGGTGAACAAATCAACAGCTCAGATACCCTTCAGTTTGATGCAGGATGTCGCTGGACTGAGAAAGACCCGTTCATCAAAGCCGGCTTTGAAATTAAAATTATTTCAGACGACGACTTGATCAAGCTTAAGGAACTCATCCAGTCCACGACGCTATGCGAAGGATGAGGTGCCGTCGCATAGCTGCAGCCGGGAATGCATCGGAGCTGAAGTCATAATCTATTACAGATTACATGTTTCCAGTGAGTATTTTCGAGCAGAGACATCCAAAGCGCGTCCGGGGCAAAGAATCCGCTTATGAAGTTTTCATTATGGTCAAGAACCCTTCTCCCAGCCTATTCATTTGTTATACTCGTGGTTGTTTGGGAATTTGCAGCGATGACATCCGGTTGGAACGAAGCGGTATTTCCACGCCCATGGACTACTGCTTTGTCGATGTGGGAACTGATGAAGAACGGCACTCTGGTGAAACATTCCATAGCAAGTCTTTTTCGTGTAACGGTCGGATTTTACCTGGCGGTCTTAATAGGGGTTCCGCTGGGCATTCTGTTGGGATGGTGGAAGAAAGGACAAATAATATTCAATTCCCTTATCCAGTTCTTGCGACCAATTTCTCCCTTGGCATGGATTCCGTTGGCAATGCTGTGGTTTGGGATTGGAGACAAGCCTGCAATCTTTCTAATTTTTTTATCCAGTTTTTTTCCGCTTCTCGTTTCCACTATAACTGCAGTAAATCATGTCAATAACTTATATTTTCAGGTTGCCGCAAATTTCAACTTCAGCCGAATGGAGACCATCAAGATGATCATCTTTCCCGCAATATTACCATCCATCTTGCCTGCTCTCCGTATTAGTCTCGGTATAGCCTGGTTGGTGGTTGTAGCGGCTGAAATGATAGCCGTGAAATCCGGACTGGGTTATTTGATCCTGGATTCTCGAAATGCACTCCGTATGGATTACGTTTTGAACGCCATGATTGCCATAGGAGTAATCGGAATATTACTCGATAGAATAATTGTACAGCTGAACAAGATAAGGTCCGTTTCCTGGGGAACTGTTTCATAATGGGACATGTTGTCATTCGCAAGCTGAGCAAGCATTACCTGGAAAGAAGGTCCGTGAAGCGTACTGTGAATGGACAACAGAGCAGGCGTGGTGAAATAGTTCAGGTTTTCAGAGATATTGATCTGGAATTTTCAGATGGGGAACTTGTTTGCATTCTGGGACCTTCGGGGTGCGGAAAAACAACTTTGATCAGGATAATTGCAGGTTTTGAAAAGCAATCTGCGGGGGAAATCCTGATCGATTCGAAGCCGGTTTTGGGACCAAGTTCAGACAACATCTTCGTCTTTCAACACAATGGATTGCTGCCATGGATGACGGTGCGGGAGAACGTAAGACTTGGATTGAGAAACTTAGGAGATGAGGCCCAAATCAGCGAGAGAACACAGGAGTACATCGATATCGTGAACCTCACGGGATTCGAACGTCACTATCCCCATCAGTTGTCGGGAGGCATGCAGAGACGAGCGGAGCTTGCCAGGGCTCTGGTGGTTAATCCCGAAGTTCTATTCATGGATGAGCCGTTTGCTGGACTTGATTTTCTTACACGGCTGAAAATGCGTGAAGAGATCATAAATATGCACGAGCTTATTCACAAAACTATAATATTCATAACGCACGATATTGATGAAGCTTTGGTTATGGCGGACAGAATAGTGGTATTTAGCGATAGACCCGCCCATATACTGATGAATACCGTAATTGACGCTCCTCACCCCAGGGACTTTCATAAAGCTTCGGACTTAGAAGACCTACGCAGAAGCGTGTACAATGAGTTGGGTGTACATTATGCCCTATGAAAGTCTATGGAAAGTTTACGATCGGTGGAAAATCGCGCTTTTTGCCGTTTCATGGCTCATCATTATTTCTCTCCTGCATTATTCGTTTAATTTTGATCGTGATTCCAGGCA
>CAZTJA010000048.1:0-22373 GCA_964613745.1 uncultured Syntrophaceae bacterium | reverse complement strand
CCGTGTTCTTTGCCTTCTTTCAATATTTGAACTCGCATGAGTTCCCCGGGCAAAACAATTGGTTTGAGTGAATTGGCAAGCTGGTTGATATTGAGAACCTGTATCGACTGAACTTCCGCAACTTTGTTAAGGTTGAAATCGTTTGTAATAATCGAATATCCCGTCTCTTTGGCCATCTGAATCAATTTCTGATCCACTTCCTTAATGGAAGGGAAATCCACATCTTCTATGATTATTTTTACAAAAGACTGTTTTTTGATTTTGTTGAGAATGTCGAGTCCCCTGCGTCCCCTCGTTCTTTTTGTAGTTTCCGAAGAGTCCGCAATCGACTGAAGTTCTTTGAGGACAAATTGTGGGATTATCAAATCACCGTCAATAAATCCTGTTTCGCACACGTCCGCTATTCTACCGTCAATGATGACCGACGTATCGAGAATTCCAACCGTCCTCGGACCCGGTACTGCTCCTGTTTCAAGCTTTCTCCTCAGCTCCTTTGACTTCGCCATTCCCAGTTGAATACAAATCCCGGAAAACACCAGCATAAGCAAGAAACTGGTGGGCAGCAGCCATTCAGGCCTTAATCCGGCATAAAAAAGCGTCATAGTCGCTATAAAAGCACTCGTTAATGCTAATACGAATCCGAGCACAGCACCGACAATGGTGTACAAATCGATGGATATAAGCGACCTGAGGAATCGGAGAAACACGGCTCCGACGAGTAATCCGCCGGCTCCGAAAAATAGGACGAAGTGAATTTCAGTAGTTATCTGAAGACCAATCCAGAGGGAAAAAATGAAATTCGCCGTCAATATGAGCAGGGAAATAAATTTAGAGGGCATATTGGGGCTACCCTTTCAAGGGTTCCATCGAAGAGTAAAAGAGCCGAAAAGGCAGTCGGTTAAATTGAAGATGTGGAGTTAACGGTTCTGAATATTTTACCAATCGTAAGTTCGATTTCGGATTCATCAAGTTTCTTAGCAATTGACAGTTCTTTAATTAACAAATTGCGTGCCTGGTCGAATAATCTGCGTTCTCCATGCGACAAATCTTTGGTTTCCTTAAGTAAGCAAAGATCTCTGTAGACCTCGGCTGCTTGGAAAATGCTGCCGCTTCTCATCTTATCCTGGTATTCTCGGTGCCTCCGATTCCAGGTTTGAGAATCAGCCTTCATTCCCCTTTTTTTTAAAATATCTATAACCAAATCCGCTTCATCAGCCCCCACTATGGGCCTAACACGATTTGATTCAACCTTGTCTATAGGAAGTTTTATTACCGGTTTATCGTTGGCGGTCTTAATTTCAGTTTCGAGAATATAACAGAGCTGGTCGGCCTCCCCTATTTTTTCCTTCTTGATATCGGTGATTCGTGCCACGCCGTGAATCGGGTAAACGACTACATCTCCGACTTTGAACATCTCCCAGCTCCCTTCTAATCCGCCGTTCAGATTCTTGCGGCGGGCAAAAAAATAATAATAGACCCCCCGAGTCAGAATCCGTTGCAGGTTTGAACAAAATTGTAATCCGGGTGATTGCTGGACAATAAGGCAGTATTTGTGAGAGTATAAAAATCCCCGTCCGCAAGATCCCGGATCTTCCGGATCCCTCAAACCGGGGGGAGAATATAAGACCCCAGGTATTTTGTCAACTAAAAACGTGATAATGGAGCAATTATGAATCCCTATATCTTATGCCTTGTTACCATTGATGATTCAGAAAAAGCCTTTAATATCGCGCGTGTATTAGTTGAGAAAAAATTGGCCGCATGTGTTAATATAGTTCCGGAAATACAATCTATTTACTCATGGAAAAATGAAATTCGTGAAGAGACCGAAAGGATGCTAGTCATAAAATCTAAAGCAAACCTTTTCGATGATCTCGTAACAACCATTAAAGATTTGCACCATTACGAAGTACCTGAAATTATTTCGATTGAACTCAAAGACGGACTTCCTGCCTATCTCCGCTGGATTGATGAATCGACCGGATCCTAACCATAATTTCGATCATGTCCTCATACACGGTGCTCTTGAACTCGGTATTCAAATCGACTCAAATCACGTTGAGCTGTTTCGCCGTTATGCAACCCTGTTGACTGAATGGGGTAAAAAGACCAACTTAACCTCGATCAAATCTCTTGATGAAATAGCCGTAACACACTTCCTCGATTCACTTACCATTCTGAAAGTCTTGCCCTCCGGAATCGAAACTTTTTTGGACGTTGGTACCGGAGCCGGATTTCCCGGTATGGTATTGGCCATCATGCGCCCCGGACTGCAAGCACATTTGCTGGACAAAAACGTCAAGAAAATCGTCTTTCTTAAACACGTCGCCCATGAATTGAAGCTCGCCGGCTTGACGTTTCATGCCCGAGATTTTACTGACCTTCTCAAGGGACGGTCCGAACTCTTCGATCTTGTTGTATCCAGAGCTTTAAGTTGTGAACCTCGGTTCATCGACTATCTTATTCCATGTGTCACGAGAAATGGATTTCTGGTATTAATGACCGGTCCCTCTCGGCAACCCGCCGTGATTTCTCCTTATATGCGCGAAGTCGACCGGTGGGACGGCATACTTCCATTCACAGGGGCGGCAAGAACCGTGTCGTTGTGGCAAAAACTTTCATAAGGCTTAATCTCATATGAATTGGTATTTACGAACCCTAGTAGGCATAGCTCTGTATTTGTCTTTGTATTTGCTCTTTCTAGTCGCTCCCAATATGACCGTCGCTTCAGTGGGAATTACGCCCGAACAGATTTTTCAAACGACCATCGACATCAATCATTTAATAGGTACCTGGGAAGAACTGCCGGATACCAGCCCATTGCAGGATACCGGTTCCATTCATACCTCCGTTGCGAGAACGCTTATAACATTGAGAAAAGACGGTACGTGCAGATATTTCAGCAAGAGCATGCCCATGGGATCTGATGGACTCTGGGTTTTGGAAGATCATGAAATTCAAATCAAGCTGAAAAATTCATCGGAAATCATTTACTATGTGTACGGCATTAAAGATGATTTTATGATTACGAAATCCAAGATCTCAAATGATAAAGATGTTTTATGGGCTAAGGTGAAATAACTTCGGAACAAAGTTGTGTTTATTCGGATTTTTTTGAATAATCGTTTGCTAATGGCGGTGGATAGCTTGCTTTTTTTGTCCTCATAGTTTACATTTAGTTTCCACCCATCGAATTTCCCGAATAGATCCAGGAGACTGAAATGGCAGATTTTGAGCCGACAATAGTCGCCTTTTGTTGTCATTATTGTGCTTACGGCGCGGCTGACCTCGCAGGTAGTATGAGGCTTGAATATCCTACAAACATAAGGGTTATTCGTCTCCCCTGTACAGGCAAGATTACTCCCGTTTTCTTGCTCAGAGCATTCGAAAAAGGTGCCGATGGGGTTTATGTCGCCGGCTGTTTAGAAGGCGATTGCCATTTTATTCATGGAAATCTAGTGGCAAAACCCAGAGTCAATTACACGAAGAAACTTATACAAGAAGCCGGTTTGGAACCGGAACGCCTCGAAATGTTTAATATGAGTGCTGCCATGGGGCCTCGATTCGCTGAGGTAGCGAGAGAGTTTACGGAAAGAATTCGAGCACTCGGCCCAAGCCCCCTCAATAAAAAGGATGGACAGACACGGAGCGAAGCGGCTTAAGAGCCGATACGACCTTGGAGGAACAAGATGGTTGTAGGCGAAAGAAAACCCTTCGATGAACTGGTAAAAATGTTGGAAGGGCACAAAAAAGTAATGGTTCTCGGCTGCGGCGGTTGCGTAACGGTCTGCCTAACCGGCGGACATGATGAAGTCCGTGTTTTATCCAGCCAGTTGCGTATAGCCAGAGACAAAGAAGGCAATCCGATAGAGATTATTGAAAAAACTATCGAACGCCAATGCGATCCTGAATACATCGACCAAGTACAAAGCCTGATTCCTGAAGTCGACGGAGTTCTGTCCATGGCTTGTGGTGTAGGCGTTCAGTACATGGCCGAAAAATATCAGACAACCCCGGTTTACCCCGCTTTGAATACAACTTTTGTCGGCGGATCCAAAAAAGAAGGTTCCTACGTAGAAAAGTGTCAGACCTGTGGGGAATGTAAACTGTATTATACCGGTGGAATTTGCCCGATTGCTCGATGTTCGAAAAGTCTTCTCAATGGTCCTTGTGGTGGTTCCACCCAGGGCAAGTGCGAAATAGATCCGGAAGTCGATTGCGCATGGCAGTTGATTATCGATAGGCTTAAGGCACTAAATCTTATGGACCGTTACGAAAATAACATGCCGGTGAATGATTGGCGACCGAGTAGAGACGGCGGGCCTCGCAAGATGATCAGGGAGGATTTCCAGAGATGAGTAACGAACTGAAAACCGACAGCAAACTAGAAAAAATACTCAAATCCGGTCATTTTGCAGTTACCGGAGAATGCGGTCCTCCCAGGGGTGCTGATCCCGAAGTAATCAAGAAGAAATGTGCTCTTCTCAAGAATAAAGCCGATGCTTTCAACATCACGGACAATCAGACTTCCGTGGTACGCATGTCTTCAATCGCTTCTGCAGTTATTATGATGCAAGAGGGTCTTGAACCCGTCATGCAGATGGTCTGTAGAGACCGCAACAGAATAGCTATGCAGAGCGACATTTTGGGTGGCGCAGCACTCGGCATCAAGAACATGCTGTGTCTTTCCGGTGACCATCAACGCTTCGGAGATCATCCCCAAGCCAAGAACGTCTTTGATTTGGACTCAGTGCAACTGATAAATACCGTCAAGAATATGCGTGACGAAGCCAAGTTTCAGGGAGGCGACGATATTAAAGGCGCTCCTAAGCTCTTTATAGGAGCCGCTGAGAATCCATTCGCGGATCCATTCGAAATACGTGTTCCGAGACTTGCAAAGAAAGCCAACGCCGGTGTTGAATTCATTCAAACTCAGTGCATCTTTAACATGAAGCGTTTCTCGGATTGGATGAAGGGCGTTGTCGAACGTGGCCTACATGAGAGAGTCTACATTCTTGGTGGCGTAACACCTTTCAAGTCCTTCGGAATGGCCAAGTATATGGCGAGCAAAGTTCCCGGTATGGACGTTCCCGAAGACCTTTTAAAGAGAATGAAAGACACTCCCAAGGAGAAACAGGCTGAAGAAGGCATCAAGATTGCCGTCGAAACGATTCAGCAGTTGAAAAATATCAAAGGCGTTGCAGGCGTGCACATTATGGCCATCGAATGGGAAGAAAAAGTAGGAGAGATTGCGGAAATGGCGGGCCTACTACCTCGACCTGTCCTGTAAACTTGCTTTTTGAAGTCAAAAAAAGGCGGATTCCGGTCCGCCTTTTTTTATTTCGAATTGCCCCTTAGAAAGGATTAATAATCCAGATTAACTACATTGAGAGCATTTCTCTCGATAAAATCTCTCCTCGGTTCGACTTGGTCTCCCATAAGAGTAGAAAAAATTTCGTTGGCCTTTACTGCATCAGCTACCGTCACCTGGAGCATTTTTCGGTTTTCCGGATTCATAGTTGTATCCCACAATTGGTCCGCATTCATTTCACCGAGTCCTTTGTAACGTTGAACCGAAAGATTCTTTCGGCCGTTCTCCATTACAAATTCCACGAGACCTGCAAAGGACGGAATTTCAACCACGTCCGAGTCCTTCTCTACTACGAAAGGAGGTTCTCCCACCGCTCTTACCTTTTTATTTATGCTTACTATCTCTTCGAAAGAAGGGGATTCCGTTAAGTCAAAATCAATTTTAGTCTTTTTGAACAATCCATTTTTCCGCGATGTCACATCAACGTAATACTTGGATTCTTCTTCATCCTTTTCTATGTTCATCACGACCGGCATGAGATCAGGGTTTTTTTGCTCGATTCTCTTTAGCACATTGTTGACTATTAATTCCGCACTCACGGCGCTTTCAAGACTATCCGTACTCAAACCTTCATTGATAAAAGCTTTAAGAATTCGCCTTTCCATGTTCTTGCGTTCATAAAGATCCAGAATCTTTTCCATCCTGAGAACGCTTTTTATGAGGTTTATCAGGATGGTTCCCTCCAAAACAGTCCCGTCAGCAAGTTTGATGTTTATTGAATCTAAACCGTTCTTCAAAATGATGTCGTCCAGGGACGATTCATCCTTTACGTAAATCTGTTCTTTTCCTTTTTTTATCTTAAACAAGGGAGGCTGAGCGAAATAAAGGTAACCTCGGTTGATGATGTCGACCATCCATCTGAAAAAGAACGTGAGAAGCAATGTTCTGATATGGGAACCATCCACATCCGCATCCGTCATAATCACTACTTTGTGATATCTGATTTTTGATATATCAAAGTCTTCTTCACCTATTCCGGTTCCTAATGCAGTAATAAGCGTTCTGATTTCCTGACTTTGCACAATTTTATCAAATCGAGCCTTTTCCACATTGAGGATTTTTCCCTTTAAAGGCAGAACGGCTTGTGTGCGGCGGTCTCTTCCCTGTTTTGCAGACCCTCCGGCTGATTCACCTTCAACAATAAAGAGTTCAACCTGAGCCGGATCCTTTTCCTGACAATCCGCCAATTTTCCCGGAAGCGCAGAAGATTCGAGTGCGCTCTTTCTTCGAGTAAGTTCTCGGGCCTTCCTTGCAGCTTCTCTTGCTCTGCTTGCCTCAAGAGCTTTGTTTATGATCCACTTTGCGGTCTGCGGATTCTCTTCCAAATTTTCGCTCAATTTTTCATTTATGAGCTGCTCAACTATGCCCTTAATATCAAGGTTCCCCAATTTCGATTTAGTCTGGCTGTCAAACTGCGGATTTAACATGCGAACGCTCAGAACCGCTGTCAAACCTTCTCTAAGGTCTTCACCCGTTATGCTGAATTGGTTTTTACCGTTTTTCAATAAACCTTTCGTGTTGGCGTATTGATTGAGTGTTCTTGTAAGAGCCGCCCTAAATCCGGATAAATGGGTACCGCCCTCAAATGTGTTGATGTTGTTGCAGTAGGAAAAAACGGTCTCCGAATAACCGTCATTGTACTGAATGGCGCATTCGACCTGGTTTCCGTCTTTCTCGCCGGTTATGAAAATCGGATTGGAATCCATTGTTTTCTTCGCTCTATTCAGATGTTCCACAAAGGATACTATTCCACCTTCGTAGGCGAAGATTGCCTGGGGATTCTCAAAACGTTCATCATCAAACGATATTCGTAACCCCTTATTGAGGAAAGCCAATTCCCGAAGACGTGCGGCAACGATTTCATGGTTGAGTTCAAGATCACCGAACAGCTCTCTATCGGCTTTAAATGTGATTTTGGTTCCGTTTCTCTTGGTCGTTCCTACCACTTCAAGTTCGCTGTCCTTCTTGCCTCTGCGATATGTTTGACGATAAACCAAACCTCCCCGCCTGATCTCAAGTTTCAGTAATTCGGATAAGGCATTGACTACTGATACGCCGACTCCGTGAAGTCCTCCCGAAACCTTGTACGTATTGCTGTCGAATTTGCCGCCGGCATGAAGCATTGTCATTACTACTTCAGCAGCGGGTATGTTCTCCGTAGGGTGCATTTCCGTCGGAATTCCACGACCGTCATCTTCAATGGTAACCGAAGAATCCAAGTGAATTACAACACTGATATTATGGCAATATCCCGCCAAAGCCTCATCGACTGCGTTGTCGACGACTTCCCAGACAAGTTGGTGAAGCCCTTCGTTTCCCGTGTTACCGATGTACATCCCCGGCGTATTGCGGACCGCTTCCAGTCCTTCAAGAACCCGGATGTTTTCAGCTCCATAATTTTGCGAAATATCTATATTTTCAGACACGTTGGTCAATAGAATCCTCCACGTTATCTTTTCATGGGCATAACGATGTTAAAATAATCTTGAACAGGTTCAGGTCGTATGAAAATGGGGGCTCCAGGCTGATTGACTTCGACTGTGATGTCCTCGGAATCCATTGCCCCGAGAGAATCTCTCAAGTAATCAACATTGATTATAAGAGCGAAATCTTCTCCGTCGTAATCGACGGGTATTACGTCCCGGGCGCGACCGAGATCCGGATGTTTGACCGTCAATTCCGTTTCGCCTTTAGACAAATTGACGTCTACTCCTCTATTCCTATCCGACGTAAACACCGACATGCGACGGAGTGATTGAAGAAGCTTGACCTTACCGAATTTTATGACTGACCCCCCCTGCTTGGGAATTACTTTGACGTAATCCGGAAAATCACCTTCGATGAGCCGAACATTCATCGTGAACTGTTCCGTTTGAACGAACATGTTTTTAGGCTCAAACCCTATTTTGATTTCGCCTTTGTGATTTTCGAGAATTCTCTTCATCTCGAGAAGCCCTTTTTTCGGGACAATCTGTCTCGATTTCAAATCAAAATTGAGATCTTCATCTATCAATGCTAAGCGGTGTCCATCAGTAGCGACCAACCGAAGTTTTCCCTCTATTTGTTCAAATAGGACGCCATTTAGGTTAAATCTCGATTCATCGTTCGATGCCGCGAAGATCGTCTTTTCAATCAAATATACTAGGCGTTCCGACGGAACGGCGGTACTGCACATTATTGTGTCATCCGGATCCGTCCACACGGGAAAATCCGAAGCGTCCATTGCAGCAAGAGAGAATTCGCTGGGACCTGAGATGATTTTGGCTCTGTTGTTTTCATCAAGTTCAAAGCTTACCGTCCCTGGACTCAACTCCCTTACGATCTCGAAAAATTTGCGTGCGGGTAAAGCCGTTGATCCGTCAGAGAACATATTGCAATTATACTTTATTCTGAGTCCTACCTCTAAATCCGTTGCCGTGAAGATAAGATTGGCTTCGTTCACGGATAAATGGACGTGAGATAATATCGGAAGCGGTGATTTTTTTTCAGCTATGGGTACCGTTTTTGACAGACCTTCCAACAACGATTCACGATCCATTTCGAACTTCATGGCGGTTTCCTTTGACTTTAAATATATTAAAAATAAAATACAGTAGTAGTATCTAGTGGCTGTGAATTTGTGAAATGAACCGACCAACCGGCAACCTGAGCCGTTTGGTCATGTTGATATGTCGTTTCCTTAAATCTCAATGGATTGTTCATAACCAAGCCGAATTTACTTATTCATAGTTTTCCGACAAGTTATCAACAGGTTTATTAGGTTCATTCCCGGATGTTTTTCCGAATACCTTCCACCAGGTTTCGCATTGAAGGATCCGTCTCCATCTTGTTTTCGATTTTCTTTGCGGCATAGATTACCGTAGCGTGATTTTTGCCTCCAAATGCGGCTCCTATATCCGGGTATGACAATTCCGTCAACTGTCTTGCCAAATACATTCCCACCTGCCTCGGCAGAGAATACATCTTGTGCTTCTTTTTGGATTTCACATCCTGTGCTTTCACGTTAAAGGCCTTGGAAACATGCTGAATCACGTCTTCTATGGTCACGGCTTTGAAATTCTTGTGGAGAATTTCCTTCAAGGCCGTTTGAGCCAAATCCATGTTGATAGGCAACGAATGAATGCTGCTCATGGCGACTATTCTGATGAGATACCCTTCAAGTTCCCGAACATTGGATGTGACATGTTCCGCCAAAAAAAAGGAAACCTCGTCTGAAAGATCCGTTCCGCTTTCCAGCGCCTTGCGTTTGAGAATGGCAACACGAGTTTCGAGATCCGGAACACCCATATCGGCAATGAGACCCCATGAAAATCTGGATTTGAGACGCTGTTCAATATCCGGTATCTCATTGGGGAATCGATCGGATGTAATCACTATTTGCTTTCCTGCAGCATACAGTGTGGAAAACGTGTGAAAAAATTCTTCCTGGGTGCGATCCTTCTTTGCAAGAAATTGTATGTCGTCCATCATCAAAAGATCGAGATTTCTATATTTTTCTTTAAATTCGTCTATGCGTTTAAAACGCAAACAGTTGACGACCTCATTGGTGAACTCTTCAGCAGTGCAAAAAGCTACTTTGAGATTGGGATTTCTATGGAGTACCGCATATCCGACGGCACTCATGAGATGAGTTTTTCCTAATCCCACTCCGCCGTAAATGAAAAGCGGGTTATATCCCGTGCCGAGATTATCGGCTACCGCACGTGCAGCGGCATGAGCAAACTGATTGCACCCGCCTACCACAAAATTGTCGAATGTGAAGCGCGGGCTCAAGTTGCATTTCAGGACATATTCTTTGGTGACACAGGCAGGAACTATTTTCGTTTCCTCATTCTCTTCAGGGAGGGCGGAGGAATCGAAAGTCTCGTTTCTCGACAGTATATCTATATCCAGCCGCGTTCCGCAAACTTGGGCAAGAGTTTCTCGAATAAGATCTAAGTAGTTGTTTTCCTTGAACCAGGACAGAAAAAACGTATTAGGGACGGACAACTTCATCCGGTTTTCAGAAACGTCTTCACAACGTATCGGTTCAAACCAGACATTCATCACGTGCTCATTCACCTTGGTGCGGAGCACTTCTTTACATCGAGTCCAGATTTGCTGCATTTAATTAAAAGCCAAGATGTTGAAATAAATAGAGAATAGAGACGAGAAGCGTCTCGGTGCCCCATACCCCGAGTACAACTAAACACTAATATTTTTAAATACTTACAATTAATTAAGATAACACGACAATAATTTTATTTCAAGAGGAAACTTCATTAGAGCATAATATATCAACGATTCTAAGTAGTTCATCCTTGGAATGAAAATTTATTTCTATTTTCCCGCCGCCCTTTCCATTTGGTTTCACAAAGACTCTGGCGGATAGTTGACTGCAAAAATACTTTTCGACTTCCACCAGATCAGGTGCAAGATTCCTATTACCAACTACACAGGGCTTAGAAACCTTGTTCTTATAATTCTGCACTATTCGTTCAAGATCCCTGACGGACAGCTTTTTCGTTACTGCCCGTTTCCCTAAACTTAATTGCGTCGATATGTCCTCTATACCCAGAAGAGTTTTCGCATGCCCCATAGATAAACGATCTCGCCGCAAATCCTCTTTGAGCGGATCAGGTAATCGTAATAATCTCAAATAATTGGTTATACTCGTTCGGTCCTTACCCAAACGTTGGGCTAAATTGTCATGGGTGTAGGAAAACTTTTTTATCAACAGGTCGTAGGCTTCTGCAGTCTCGAGAGGGTTCAAATCTTCCCTTTGAATATTCTCGATAATCGCTATCTCGAGGGATTCCAAATCAGAAAGTTTTCTCACAATCACAGGAACAGTCTTTAGTCCCGCTTTCTGAGCTGCTCGCCAACGACGTTCCCCGGCCACTATTTCAAAGGTATTTGAACCGGTTTCTCTCACTATGATGGGTTGGATAATCCCCATGCTTTGAATGGATTTGGTAAGCTCATCCAAAGCCTCTACCTGAAAACTTGTACGCGGCTGAAAGGGGCCGGGGACGAGAGAATCGACCGGCACCTTCGTGACGTCTCGGTCGGATAAACTCTTGCTCTGAGGTTGATTTAATGGAATTAGCGCATCAAGACCCAGCCCTAACGCTGTACGCTTTTTCGATGTCTCCGTCGTTCGTTCCATTAAGTATCTCCTTAGTCAAAGCCAAATATCCAGCAGCGCCGCGAGATGTGATGTCATAGAGGACAACCGGTTTTCCAAAACTCGGGGACTCGGATAACCGAACATTCCGAGGAATTATCGTATCAAAAACCCGAGTGAGATTCTGCCGAACGTTTTCAACAACTTGGCGGCTGAGATTGTTTCGAGGATCAAACATAGTCAGCAGGAATCCCTCTATTTCCAATCTTGAATTGTAATTTGCCTTGATTCTCTGAATTGTATGGAGCAGACGGCCTACCCCTTCCAGCGCATAGTATTCGCATTGGATCGGGATTAAAACCGAATCAGCGGCAACAAGACTGTTCAAAGTCAAGAAACCGAGGGATGGTGGACAGTCAATAATAATGAAATCATAACCCAACCGAACACCTTCCAGAGCTTTGAGAAGCATACCTTCTCGATCCGCTAACCCAACGAACTCTATTTCGGCTCCGATTAGATCCTGAGAAGACGGCACTATCTCCAGGTAGTTGAGTTCAGTCGCTCTGACCGATTCATCGAAACGGATGTTTCCGAGGATTAGTTCGTAGATGGATTTTTCGTTGCCAAGAAGCCTCACACCCAACCCGCTGGATGCATTGGCCTGAGGATCCATGTCGATGAGAAGCGTTTTCTTTTCGGACAAGGCAAGACATGAAGCTAAATTGACCGATGTAGTCGTCTTGCCGACGCCCCCTTTTTGATTGCATACGCAGATTACGCGTCCCATTCCAGATGACCCACTAGATGTAGTATTTTAATAAGGGTCCCTCATATCACAAAACCGTCCAATCACCAACATTTGAAATGGAAAAACGACAGTCTCGGGCTAAACTTGTACTCCCAGTCCTTCTGAGTTTCTCCTACTATTTCTTGCAAAAATAACATTTAAGTGAGACATTTAATCTTTTAGACCTCGATATTTGGAGAATTCAATGTCTTTTTCGGGTAAAGCTTGGAAATTCGGGGATGATGTCAATACGGATGAAATCATTCCGGCCAGGTATTTGAATGTTTCGGATCCGCAGGAACTGGCCAAACATGTCATGGAGGATGCTGACCCGGAGTTTCCGAACAAAGTCGCACCCGGCGACATAATAGTTGCAGGCAAGAATTTCGGCTGCGGTTCTTCCAGGGAGCATGCGCCGGTGGCAATCAAAGCAGCAGGGATTTCATGTGTCATTGCAAGAAGCTTCGCGAGAATTTTTTTTCGCAATTCTTTTAATATGGGTTTGATGATTTTTGAATCTCCTGAAGCAGCAGAAGGAATTAGTGAAGGCGAACAAATTGAAGTGGATGCAGAGAGAGGACTCGTCATTAATAAAACGAACAATAAACAATTTAAAGTAGTTCCTATTCCTGAGTTCATGCAGAAACTCATAGAAGACGGCGGTCTGATACCTCATCTCAAGAAGAGGCAATCCGACATAATACAGGAACCCGAAAAGAGATCATTATAAGCTCTCAATCAATCCTTTGTTTTTAGGAACAACTTGTTAGGTAAAATATTCTCCTTCGGTGTCAACATATTTGAATTGACCTGCTGCGACCAAGGTCGCTTTTGCTTCCAGTCATTGGATGGAGGTTTACTGTGCGAATTCTAATGATCACTTCAGAAGCAAGTCCTTATGCCCGGACGGGCGGACTTGGCGAAGTGATGGCAGCCCTACCCCCCGAATTAGTAAGTCTTGGTGCGCAGGTGGACGTAGTTATGCCGAAATACAAAGGTATAACTGAAGATGCCTATCCTATCCGTAAGACCGATATCACCCTAGAATTAATTCTGAATGATAAACCAATGTCGGCACAAATATGGGTGAGTGAGCCGAAACCCGGCCTAAGAATCCTATTTCTCCAGAATGATAAATACTTCGATCGAGAATATTTGTACGGCACTCCGGACGCTGACTATGAAGATAATGCCGAACGTTTCGTTTTTCTCTGCAGAGCGGCAATTGAATTGAGCGTCGCTCTAAATATTCATTACGACGTTTATCACAGCCACGATTGGCAGGCATCACTCACTCCGGTATATCTGCGTACTCTCTATGCCGGCGAATCTCTCCTTCAGACAAGTGCCGCAGTAATGACCATTCACAATTTAGGTTACCAGGGAATTTTCTGGCACTTTGATATGCCTCTGGTCGGCGTTGGATGGGAATTCTTTACTCCTCGGCATATGGAATTTTACGGGAAGCTCAATTTTCTCAAGAGCGGAATCATTTTTGCCGATGAAATTAATACAGTTTCGCCCGGCTACAGAGATGAAATAATCACCTCGGAATATGGTTTTGGACTTGAAGGAGTTCTCCAGGAAAAAGGGTCCAGATTAACAGGCATCATAAACGGCGTTGACTACACTATTTGGAATCCTGAATCCGACGGCTATATTGCCGGCCGTTTCGGCCCAAACGATCTTACAGGGAAAGCGCATTGCAAAGCGGATTTGCAGAAAATTGCAGAGTTGCCCATCAAACCGGATATTCCCCTGGTTTCAATGGTTAGTCGCCTTTCAAGTCAAAAAGGGATCGATCTTGTTTCAGCTGTCGTACCTTGGATAGTGGAAAACGGAGTACAGCTGGTCGTCCTCGGAACAGGTGATTCTCGATATCATGAAGAATTCTTGAGGTTTTCCCAACAATATCCATCCAATATAAGAGCATTTATTACCTATGATGATCAACTTGCGCACAAGATATTTGCCGGATCCGACATGCTGATGGTTCCCTCCCGTTACGAACCCTGCGGCCTTACTCAGTTGTACGCTCTGAAATATGGAACGATTCCCATCGTCAGGAACACCGGCGGACTTGTCGACACGGTAAAAAACTATGATGCGGATACGGATCAAGGAACCGGATTTAAATTTATCGATGCGGAGCCTGATCAGCTGCTGGATGCGACCCGAAGAGCCGTAGATTTGTATTCAGGAAAGAAAGAATCTTGGAATCTTCTAATGAAGAGGGCCATGGAGGAAGATTTCTCCTGGACACGATCTGCCGAAAAATACATGGAATTGTATGTAAAAGCGGTTTCCGATAGGAAAGAGTATTTAGATTCGCTGGGCCAACCATGAAAATCGGGGTTCGGTGTACTTGTTTTCCACTGCAATTTGCAGTGCCTTTGAGCTACCTATAACAATCACGAGTTCACGACCTCTCGTCATTGCCGTGTACAAGAGATTTCGTCGCAGCATTACAAAGTGTTGAGTAGCAAGAGGTATTATAACCGCTTTATACTCACTGCCCTGGGACTTATGAATGGTTACCGCATAAGCGGGGGTTATTTCGTCCAACTCTGAAATATGGTATGTAACCAGCCGGTCTTCATATCGAATCTCTACTTCTTCGGATTCTTCATCATAGGATGAAATCATTCCAATGTCGCCGTTGAAGACTTCCTTATCGTAATCGTTTTTCACCTGCATTACGCGATCTCCGACTCGAAACCTATCACCTCTGATTTGAAGTCCCCGAGAATTGAGAATTTCACGGATCTCACGATTCAGATTTTCGGTTCCCAAAATGCCCCTGTGCATGGGACACAAAATCTGAACATCGTTCAGTGGATCGTATCCGAACCGTCGAGGTATTCGACTGCCCACCATCTCCTTTATAAGCTGCAGACATTCCTCAGGATCCTCTTTCTCAATCAAAAAGCAGTCCTGTTTCATTCCGGGGTCTTCACCCGATTTGATGGGTATTATTCCCGTATTGACCAAATGCGCATTGGTGATGATTAAACTGCTCTGTGCCTGTCTAAAAATTGTTCCCAATCGGACAACGGGAAGCTTTTCCGACTCGATTAGATCTTCCAACACCTTTCCCGGCCCAACTGAAGGGAGTTGATCCGAATCTCCCACCAGAATAACCGTTGCATGGATATTGATCGCCCGCAAAAGATTGTTCATAAGAGCGATGTCCACCATAGAAACTTCGTCTATAATGATGAAGTCGGTTTCGAGCGGCCGGTCCGGTCCACGTTGAAAACCTCCGCTCCCAGGTGAGTATTCAAGTAATCTATGAATTGTTTTGGCTTCCCGGCCCGTTGCTTCCGATAATCTTTTTGCTGCTCGCCCGGTAGGTGCAGCCAGAACGTACGATATTTTTTTGGCTTCAAGGATTAAGATCAGTGCCTTTAATAGCGTAGTTTTACCGGTGCCCGGCCCTCCGGTAATCACCAACACCTTGCTCTCAAGAGCCGCTGTTACGGCCTCCTTCTGCGCATGGGACAAATCCACGCCAAGTCTTTTTTTCAACCACTCAAAAGCGGCATCGATTTTTATAATTGGAATAAAGTGCGGAGATGTCCGTAAGAGATTTATTTTCTCTGCGACGGACTTTTCGTGAAAGTACATTATTGATTTATAAACTCGGTCTTCATCAATTATAACGTCCCTTGAAGAAGCCAAGCTGTCTAGGGAAGGAGCAATCAGCTTTGCATCCAGACCAAGTAATCCGCTCGATCTGTCGATCAACTGCGTCATCCGGCAATATACATGCCCCTCCGTTTCAATCTCGTCGAGAATATGCATCATTCCGGCTTTAATTCTGACGGGAGAGCGCAGATCAATGCCAAGGGTTCCGGCAATTTTATCCGCAGACTTAAATCCTATACCTCGAATTTCCGAAGCGAGTATGTAGGGATTGGAAGAGACGACGTCAATGGAGTTTTTTCCGAAACGTTTGAAGATTTTCACTGCGTACGTTGTGGAAACACCGTGTGATTGCAGGAAGAGCATCACCTCACGAATGTTTTTCTGTTCGCGAAAAGCGTCACTTATACTAGCGGCTCTCACTTTACCGATATTAGGAACTGAAAGAAGCTTTTCAGGCTCATTCTCTATAACATTCAAAGTTTCCGTGCCGAAAACGGCAGTGATCCTTCGAGCGGTATCGGGTCCGATTCCCTTGATAAGATTCGATGAGAGATATTTTTGAATGGCATCGATAGTGGAAGGGGCTTTTGTGTGGGCGCTAACGAAACGAAACTGTTCACCAAATTTCTTGTCCATCACCCAATTGCCGGATAAAACAAGAATCTCACCCGGGTAGGGCTTTGGGAGAGGTCCAACTATGGTGATCGGATCTCTTCGGCCTTTAACATTGAGTCTCGCTACGACGAAATCTCCGGCAGGTGAGGAAAAGACAAGCTTTTCCAATGTTCCTTCAATCGCTTCTGTGTTCACGGACATTTCTAAACAGTTCCAATTGGATCAGGGATTCCTACGAACCTACTATAGATTTTTACCAGAAATGTCTAGAAACTAAAAAGGGGACGCATGTCCCCTTTATTGACAAATGAATCCAGCTTTTAATACAGAATGCCCATTCCGCCGCCGAGACTCGAAAGAATACCCGAACATAGTTCAAAACAGGGAAGTCCCGTGAGGAAACCACCGCCTGCAGCACCGTATCCAGGTCCACAGGGAGCGGGTGCGGGAACGGGAGCGCATGCTTGAGGGATCGTCTTGTAAGCGGGAGCTACAGGGCGAAAAGAGCCGGCAGGGGGAACATACGATACAGGCCTAGGTGGCATGCCATACGCACCCATTGAATTGCCTCCAAGCAGGCTTCCAACTACCAAAAACGGCAGAGCAACCACACCACCGCACAAACCAGGGAAAGGCGCATCTCCCCAATAAGCGGGATTAGGTCCGGCAACTGCTCCGGGAGCACAGGCTTGTGGCGGCATAGGCATCGGAGCAGGCCCCATAGGTGCTCCTCCGGCCACCACTAAGGTTGAAGAAAGAAACAGAAAACAAAGAATTACGGAAATAACCCTTCTTACCATTATACCCTCCTTTTTCTACGGCAACTCTTTAGAATGTACCGAACGTATGACAAAGAATTCTAGGCGGGAGCCCGTATCAGTCTCTGGTCGCCCGAGGTATCATGCAGCTAAAACCGTGTCAAGTAAATAATTTGCAAATTTTAAATAAAGCACTGCTTAGACTACCTGGAAGCTACCTTTGAAAAAATATCAATATATTAAAAGTGTATAGCTTTAAACGAAGCTTTTTTTCAATCTTAAAGCATGTATTCGTATAGCTATATCACTTCACACATTTGAAATGATGGAATAAACCAGACTAATTTAGTTCGTATACTTATTTGAATTATGTAATAGCGGTAGTAAGTAACCGAAAAAATATGAAATGTAAGTTTCTCTTTTGAGCGTTGTGATTTATTTGCTGGGCTCTGAAAGTCGAATTGTCGAAAAAAGGAACTCAATTACCGGGATAAAAAACAAGCAATTTAACAGGGGTCAATAAATCCCAGGCCGGCCAATGACTTTGATTGTTCTCACACGATTGCTATACTCGAATCCAGAGTAGGCGAGGAGGTTGAGGATTACCAAAATGTCCCTCCGGACGAAACCGCAAGTCATTCCCGGGATGACTTTTCGTAATGTCATGAAAGTATTGGCTCGGAATAACTTTCAAGTCGACACTCCGTATTTTGGACGACTGGCTCATGTACTGGCTATGGGTTTGGTAAATAGTTTTCTCAGCGGTTGTGAAGAATTTTTCAACATGAAAGAAATTGACCAGGTCGAACCTCATCCTGAACCGGTGTTTGTTTTGGGCCATTGGAGAAGCGGAACAACCCACCTTCACAACCTACTTAGTTTGGACCTGAATTTGCGGGCACCCACCGCGTATCAAGCCTGCTTTCCGGGGCACTTTATTTTCAGCCAGGCGGGTGGATTTATCTTCAACTGGATAGCCCCCCCGACGAGACCCATGGACAATGTGGCGTTTTCGGCTCAAACCCCTCATGAAGAGGAATTCGGCCTCGCGGCGGATGCTACCATTTCGCCGTACATGCGGGTCTGGTTTCCCAGGACGGGTGACCTCAAGCACAGCATTTTGGATCCAGGTCAACTTTCCCCTGGAGATCTCCAGATTTGGAAGTCCTCGTTTTTGCTCTTTCTGAAAAAATTTCAATTTTCCGAGGGAAAACGGCCGGTTCTAAAATCGCCCCCGCATATGGGCAAAATCAAGCTGCTATTGGAGCTATTCCCTAAAGCTAAGTTCGTGCACATTGTCCGCAACCCGTACATGGTTTATAGATCTACGCAACGATTATGGAATGCTTCGTTACAGCATGCCTGTCTCCAGTATCCGGATCAACAATTGGTTGAGGAAATAATTTTATCCTGGTACATTGAACTCTTCGAATTGTATGAGCGTGATAAAGGTTTGATTCCGGAAAATGCGTTATATGAATTACGGTACGAAGATTTGGAAATGGAGCCGGTCGAAGTGCTTCATCGGATGTACGATGTATTGCAGATGCCGGATTTCGACAAATTTCAACCAAGGGTATTGCAATATCTGGAAACGATAAAAAATTACAAAAAGAATGAGCACTCGCTGAGCGATTCCGATAAAGTGAAAATCAGGCAAAATTGGGGATTCAATTTTGCAAAATACGGCTATACTGATTGAATTCGAAGGCCAGTGTTGGTGACTAACTTGAAATCCATGAATAGTTGAGAGGTCCTTATGAGTTTGCGAGAAGAACACCTGGAACCCATTTACACAAAATTTTCCCGGCTGCAATGGGTAGGAACCGCCGTAGTAATCGGTTTTTTCCTTGGTTTCGTAGATACTCTATTTATAGCAGCCATACTGGGATACATGGGCTTGAAAATGCCTCTGTTCTTCGGGATACCGACAACTTTTACCGGATATTTTTTTACCGGGATGCTGCTTGGTTCTATGGCTCCGAAGGAAATAGTTTATGAGCCGCCGATCGGCATAGTCATATGTGTGATCTTCTTCATGTGGGGCCTTTATGGATTCAGTGGTCACGGAGTATTTTGGTTTATTTTCAATTTTATCATCATACCGGCCCTAGGCTTTGGGATCTGTTATCTAGGAATAATGTTGGCGAGAAGAAAACTTCAAAATAAAACTGCCGCTGAAATGAAGTAAACGAGGAAATCATGGGACATGATGCTGGAATGTGTAACAAATGCTCAGGCGGATGCACGGACCGAAAGAGTGAGGCCCAAACCGAAGAAGAAGTGAACGCAGGACCCTACTTGTTGTTTGCAGCCGTTCTAATCGTCGGCCTCAGCATAGCGATACAATGGTTGTTGTAAGATCTATTCATCATCATCGGTTTTAAGCACAGCTAAGAATGCCGACTGGGGAATTACGACATTCCCCACTTGCTTCATTCTCTTTTTACCTTCCTTTTGCTTTTCCAAAAGCTTTTTCTTTCTGGTTATGTCTCCGCCATAGCACTTTGCGGTAACGTCCTTCCTCAGGGCGGAAACGGTTTCTCTGGCGATAATTTTTCCTCCGATCGCTCCCTGGACGGCAACCTTGAACAACTGTCGGGGAATCTCATTTTTCAGACGTTCACAGGCTTTACGTGCCCTCTGGTAAGCTCGATCTTTATGCACGAGCATAGAGAGTGCGTCGACCTTTTCCCCGGAAACGAGAATATCCGCTTTCACCAGATCCGTTTGTCGATATTCGAGGAATTCGTAATCGAATGACGCATAGCCGCGAGAAACGGATTTAAGCTTGTCATAAAAATCAAACAAAACTTCCGCCAAAGGTAGATCGAAAGTCAGTTCTACCCTAGACGCATCAAGATAGTTAATGTCCTTCTGAATACCTCGACGTTCAATGCACAGCGTAATCACCGTCCCTAAATATTGGTCCGGCAATATTATTGAAGCCCTTATGAAAGGCTCTTTTGCCTTTTCAATGTAGATGGGATCCGGATATTTTGCCGGATTGTCAATCATGATCTCTGATCCGTCTTTCGTGCTTATGAGGTACTGCACGGACGGAGCAGTCAAAATGAGAGATAAATCAAATTCTCGTTCTAATCTTTCTTGAACTATTTCTAGGTGCAACAATCCAAGAAAACCACATCGAAAGCCATGGCCCAAAGCGGTGCTATGGTCTTTTTCAAAAGTTAACGATGCATCATTGAGTTTCAGCTTTTCCAATGCCACGGCTAGTTCTTCATATTCATCGGACGATATGGGATAGAATGAAGAAAATACGACGGGTTTTACGATTTGAAAACCGGTTAAAGCTTCGGCACAGGGTCTGTCCGCCAGAGTAACCGTGTCTCCGATTCGAGTATCGCTCACGGTTTTTATGCCCGCTATCATATAGCCGACTTCACCGGCTTTTATTTTCGGTCGAGCCGCTCTGCCGATCAAAAAGATCCCCGTTTCCTCTACCCGGTATTCAGCCTGATTCGACCAGAATTTAATCGTATCTCCGGGCTTGAGTTCCCCATCAAAGAGCCTCAAGTGTACAATTGTGCCTCTGTAAGGATCCCAATGGGAATCAAAGATCAGCGCCTTTAACGGAGCTTCCGGATCCCCGGTTGGGGGCGGCACCCTTCTGACGATCGTTTCGAGAACATCTTTGATGTTTAAACCTTCTTTAGCGGAAATTGCGACGGCCGTATCCGAATCGAGCCCCAAATCTTTTTCAATCTGAAATTTTACTCTTTCAACATCTGCGGAAGGCAAATCAATCTTGTTAATAACCGGAATTATTTCCAGTTCCTGCTCCATAGCCATATACAAGTTCGCCAACGTTTGGGCCTGAACCCCTTGAGCTGCATCGATTACGAGCAGAGCCCCTTCACAAGCCACAAGCGCTCTAGACACTTCATACGAAAAATCTGCATGTCCTGGAGTATCAATCAAATTAAGAATGTATTCTTTCCCGTTGTCTGCTTTATACGGTAAGGCGACACTCTGGCTTTTGATCGTAATGCCGCGTTCTCGTTCGATGTCCATGGTATCCAGCATTTGCTCACGAAATTCATGATCTTTTACCACTCCGGTAATCTGCAGCAATCGATCGGCCAGAGTGGACTTGCCGTGATCAATATGAGCTATAATGCTGAAATTGCGTATATTATCCATCATTTCTCCGCTTTAATATCCAGAGCAAGTGGTCGTGAAGCACGTAATTTTTCTATGGGGAGTCGAAAAAGCGCTCCTCTCGGCGACATCATTACTAAAGTTTCATTGAGCATTACCGGTCCCAAAGCTTCCTTAGTGGGTGGTTCAATCGAGAATAAAGAGGCGCTCAGAATATCTTTTCTACCAATCATTTGCGTAAGGGGCGCTACATACATGAGTCTGTTCATTGGGGATGAAGCGTATTCCACTATGTTCTCTCCAATGAGCACCAAACCCGAGGGAAACCCCGAGTTGACATAAGCCGCCATGACTCCACCCGATAGATATCCTTTTCTCAATGCTTTTTCAGGATCAATTATATACGTTTTCCTCGTGTAAAGATAATTGGCTGCAAGCCACACCCGTTTTCCATTAAGCATTCCTACCGCCAGCCCCGTTATTCTCAGATACTGAACAGGCAGGGTTATCACCAGTACCGCTCTTCCGGAACGGAACGAGGCGTCCATATCAATTCCCATGAGAAGACGGGTCGTATTGTCTATCAGGAGAAGAACATTGCCGTCTACAGGCAATCCCGAAAACGCAGGATTCACGTATTCGGGAATGAGAAATTTCTTCGGACTTCCATTCTCATCAGCAGATGCCCTGACTTCGAGCATCGAATCGCTTCTTCGGACCATTACCAGTAATGTGTTGTTGTGAGCCGCCACGCCGACTATCTCTTCACCCTCATCCAAGTGTATGGAAAGAGACTCGGTTTGCCATGCAACATCGACCCTCGGGTGATCCAGCATTGTGCTGATCGGTATCCAATTGCCCCATATGAGAATGCCTAAGAAGACCGACAAGGGCACGGCAACATTAAGTACATAGTTCAGATGTCCTGAGTAAGTATCCCCGGCTGAGAACCGCAGAGGTGAA